>CAJGCZ010000011.1 GCA_904501975.1 uncultured Akkermansia sp. | reverse complement strand
CACAGCAGCTACCACAAGGGAAATCTCCTGCGGCGTGTAGGTCGAGGTCTTCTCAATATACGGAAGGGCCGCAGCAATCACACCTACGTCAATGCCGTAGAGAAGACCACCGAGACCTGCCATTACCATCAGGTAAAGGGCGTAGCTTTTGACGGAAGCGGGGAGCTCCGTTGTCGTTGCGTCTGTACTCATAACTTCGTCATTATACCATTCCTACCTAGCAGTGCAAGCCAGAAATACGAATTTGAAGCCTACTCTAGTGTAAAAATCTGTATTTTGTTCCCCGCGTTCCTCGCTTTGGTGGTAAGCTTAGCCATTCGTTTTTGCGAATTCGTGCTTTGAAAATCCTTCTTCCCGGCCACAAGAGGTACAAAAAATGGCGGCTACCGAGTGGGTAGCCGCCGTATGGAGTGAAATAAGGATGCTGCGATTATACGGTTTCCTTCTTACGGGGGAGGAAGAAGAAGATTAGACCGCAAACAATCATGAGCATACCGGCCACGCTGAGCGGCAGGCCAAGGCCCACGTTGGCATCCTTCAGGTAGCCACCCAACCAGCTGATGAGTGCACCGGCACCCACAGAGGTGAGGTTGAGCATGCCGTAACCCGTAGCAGCAAAGCGCTCGTCAATCTGGGAGCGCAGTACAGGCATGAGTGTGGCATCCAAAGAGCCCTGGGCTACACCCTGCATGGCTACAAGAGCAAGCGTGGCGGTAAGGCCGAACTCAATGGGCAGCCCCAGTGCGGGCAACATGGCGATAACAACGCAGGGACCGGCTAAGCAGAAACCGATGCCGGGTACGAAGGCGCGGCAGTTGGGGTTCTTGGTGCGGGCATACCATGCGTCTGCTGCCACGGCAGCCAAAAGAACGGCGCCGTACTTGGCAAAGTTAATCCACGTGGTGGCTTGGGGGCCGGCGTCTGCCTCAGAGAGGCCGAACATATCGATAAGCAAGCGGGGATACCAGCCCATGAGGAACCAGTTGGCGAAACCGGCAATGGCATAGGCTACCAGCAGCATGATGAATGCGCGGCCGGTGAACAGGCTCTTAAGCACATCGCCAATACCGAACGTCTCCTCGGCGGGTTTGCTCTCTTCCTCTTTCTTTTCCTCTGCGGCGGCAGCGGGGGCATCGCCCTCGGGGTCGCGCAGGAAGAAGATAACGATAAGACCGTATGCAACACCAATGAAGCCGAAGGTTTCGAAGGTGAGGCGCCAGCCAAGCTGGCAGGGATCACCGGCCATCATGGCACCGTAACCGGCCATAATCTGGCCTGCATAAATACCGCTCATGTGCAAGCCGGTAGCCATGGAGCGGGTCTTGCCGCGGTGGTAATCTGTAATAAGTGCAAGTGCGGCAGGAATGTAGAAAGCCTCGCTCACACCCATGAGGGCGCGCCAGAAGATGAGCTCCTCAAAGCTGGAGGACATGCCGGTCATGTAGGTTACAACGGACCACACCACGAGGGACATCAGAATGATGAACTTGCGGCTGAAGCGGTCTGCCAGGTAACCGCCCACAGGGCTGAGGGCTGCGTATACAATAAGGAAGGCGGAGGTAACGGTGCCGAACTGACTCTGGGTCATGTTGATGGCGTCGTTGCCTTCGGTGATGGACTGGTTGAGCACGGCCAGTAACTGGCGGTCAAAGTAGTTGAGCATCACTACAACCCACAGCACGGCCACGCAGGCCCATGCCCATTTGGTGGGTTTGTCGGAGATGTTCACCACCTTTTTAGCGAAGCCGTTTTTCATGCCCAGTACAATGGCAGCAATGCCGATGCAGATGGCAAGGATAACGGTGGAGGACGCCAAGCCGGAGCAAGCGCGAAGGAAGCCGATGAGGATATCGGAGCAGGTGTTGCCGAAGTCAATCAGCATCTGCTGAAAGGGTCCGACACCCTCTGTTTGGTTAGCAAGAGATATCATGGTGTATCAGTTGTTAATTTGGATGTTTGAGATAATCGGTGTGCGAACACCGGGATGGGTTTCGCCGGAGATGATGTAAATGCTGTCATCCCATTGAACGGCGGGGCAGGTGGCAACGCCGGTGGCGTTTTCACCCTCCTTAACCCACTGCCCGGTGGCGGGGGTGAAGGAGTAAACGGTCTTGTTCTGACCGGGGTGGATAGCAGGGGCTTTACCGGTGAGGGAGGCACGGTAGTAGTTACCGGGGTCTCCCGCAACGACGTAAATCTTTCCGCGGACGGAGGGCAGCGGGTTGGCGGAGCCTACAAGCGGTTCCGGCATGGGGGCGCAGCTGCTCCATGTGTCGGTGGCGGGGTCGTAGCACAGGGTGCTGTGCAGGTAGGTGCGCTCGGCTGCGCCTTGGGCATCGGGGTGCAGAGAGCAACCGCCCGTCACATAAATCTTGCCGTCAACCGTACCGGCGGCTGCAAGCATGCGGGCTTCCGGCATGCGGCTCAGCTCTGTCCAGCCGGCATTCGGGTTGGCCATGTCCATCACAAAACAGCGGGAAAGGCAGGTGACGGATTCGGCTTTTTCCTGGCCGCCCATGACATACAGCTTGGTGCCAACAATCGCAAAAGCGGGGTAAGCTACGGTGGTGGGAAGCTCCGGCAGCATGGAGGTAGAGGCCTCGTTGCCTTTCAGCTCGGTGCAGGTAACTGTGTTGAGATGGCCCGTAGCATTGCAGCCGCCGGCAATAATCATGCGGTTGCCGTGTGCGGCGTAGGCTGCGTAACCAATGGGAGCGGGCAAGGTGCCGATAGTGGCCGCTTGCGGTGTGGTGCAGCCCTGGCTCAAATCTAAAAAAGAGACATCGCCGTAGAATGCTTTAGCCCCACGCTCTGCCGGAGTTTTAGCGCCGGGTTTGGCATTGGGGAAGTTGGCACCGCCGGTCATCAGAATGCCGTTGCCTTCCGGGATGAGCACGGCGGCCATACCGGCACGGCCCACTTTGTCTGCAATTTGCAGCCAGCTATCGGATGCCACTGAGGCAACATCTGCCTGCACGGGGCTCATGGCGAGCCCCAGCAAGGAAAGGGAGAATAGCGTGCGTTTCATGAGAAAATGATGCGGGGAAAATCAGCTCAATTTTGCACCCCAAACTTGGTTGGAACGCTTGCCGGGACGCTGCTCGCCGTTAATGATAACGGCCATGCCGTTCCACTCGGCGCAGGGAAGCACGGCACGGGCAACGGCCATCTCGCCGGCATCTTTCCACTCACCGCACTTGATGCAGTAGCACAGGGTGAAGTTGTGGAAGCCGGGGTGGTTCTGCGGGGTGAATCCCTTAACGGTGGCATCATCGCCGCCCAGCAGATAAATGCGACCATTGATGACCGGGGCGGGCGTGGGGCCGGCTGCGCAGAAGTGCGGCAGGGCGGGCAGCGGCATCCATCCATCAGCCTCGGTGTAGCTCCAAGCCTCGGTCAGCATATCGCGCATCTTGCGGCCATCCTCACCATCCTTCAGGCCAATGCCGCCGAGCACATAGAGGGTCTCTCCGGCAGTAGCCATTTGCTGCAGGAATCGGCCACGGGCGGGCATGGCAGGTCCTTCGCTCCATGTGGCTGTGGCAGGGTCGTAAATCCAGAGACGGCTTTCGGCATCTTGCTCACCGGGAGCAACACTGCCACCTTGCACGTATACCTTGCCGCCCATAACGGCTGCGGCATGGCCGGTGAGTGTGGTGGGCAAGGCGGGCAGGGGCTTGCAGGCAACACTGTCGCCATCCCAAGTGAGTAGGTAGCAATCAGCCACGGCACCATCGGCATTGCTGCCGCCAATAAGCATAACACCCTCGGGCAGCGTGGCGGTGGCGCCATAGCCCAAAGGCTTGGGCAGCGGGGTGCTTTCTACCCAGCTGTTGCTGCCGGCTGGCATTACAAATACGCGGTCCGTCCAGCGCTTCGGGCCTCCTTCCCACAGCGGCTTTTCCGGGAAATTAGCACCGCCGGTAACAATTAAGGCACCGTTGTGTACACCGGCATAGGAGCCGGCAAAACCCTCAGCGTCCGGCAGGTCTGCCAGTTGCTGCCATTCTAAAGAACATTTACTGCAACTCATTACAGTATTTAATCTAGCAAAAATAATTCCCCCTTGCAAGGAAAAATATGAAAGGTTGGATTTACAATTTACGATGTACAATGTACAATTTTTGAGTTAGGCGGCTGCGCCGCAGGCGGGTAGCAGAGCTTTGCAACACTTACCGCCCGCGCCTAAAGCGCGGAGCAGAGGCGGTTGCATAAGCAACGCATCTCCTGCGACCGTAGGGAGCCTAGCTTAACAAATTGTAAATTGTAAAGCTCTGTTAAAGTTTTTAGTTGATAGCCCCACAAATAGCAATTTGTGGGGTTCATTGATGTAAGCGCAGCGAACGCGACGGCAACGAGGCCCGACAGAAAGCGTGGCTCTTAACATGCCATGTGCACACATACGGAGCCGCCGCTCATGGATTCGGGCTTACGCCCGCGCCTAAAGCGCGGAGCAGAGGCGGTTGCATAAGCAACGCATCTCCTGCGACCGTAGGGAGCCTAGCTTAACAAATTGTACATTGTACATCGTAAATTGTACATCAAAAAAGCTCCCGAACATCGGGAGCTTTTTTAATGAATTATTTATCAGAGTGAATAAAGAGCTTCACCATGCGCACCTCGCGGCCGCTGCGTTTCACGAGGTCTTCGTGCAGGGCAGAGCAGCAGGCGTTGAACTCTGCGCGCTCCACCGGCTCCATGTCATCTAACACCGGCGGCAGGTCTGCGGGCATCAGCACCTCCAAGGCCAGGTTGCCGGTTTTTTCTGCGTAGCGGAAGACGAGGTTAACATCTCCTTGCGACAGGGGAACGTGCTGCAAAATTTTCTCTGCCAACTGAACGGCGGTTTGTACCGTCTCTTCGGTCAGGAAGTACTTGTTGCAGAAGTTGCGCAGCTCGGCTTCAAACGCATAGAGGTCGTAATCTTCGCTGTGAATGGCATAGCGGAAATCGCGAATGCTGTTGACGAAAACGCGTGTGCGTTCGCGGCGGGGTGACTCAAAAATCTCTGCCGGGGTACCCTCTTCGTAAATGACACCTTGGTCCATATACAGCACGCGGGTGCTTACCTTGCGGGCAAAGGACATTTCGTGGGTAACAATCACCATGGTCATGCCCTGTTTGGCAAGGGTGCGGATAACGGAGAGCACCTCGCTCACCATGGTGGGGTCGAGTGCAGAGGTGGGCTCGTCAAAAAGAATAATCTCCGGGTTCATGGAAAGGCAGCGTGCAATGGCTGCGCGCTGTTTTTGGCCGCCGGAGAGCTCGCAAGGCATGCTGCGGGCTTTCTCTGCCATACCCACCATTTTGAGCAGGCGTATGGCACGGCGGGCAGCCTCCACCTTGCTCATGCCGAGCAATTTAATGGGGCCGATGCACACGTTCTCCAGCACGCTCAGGTGGTCAAACAGGTTGAAGGACTGGAAGACCATGCCCATCTTGCGGCGCAGTTTGGGGGCATCCACCTTGTTGGCAGAAAGCAGCTCCTCGCCGTCTACAATGATGCTGCCGCCTGTGGGCCACTCCAGCAGGTTCAGGCAGCGCAGCAAGGTGCTTTTGCCGGTTCCGGACGGACCGATGACGGAGATGACCTCGCCGCGCTTGATGTTGATGTTGACATCTTTCAGAACGGTGAGATTGTCAAATTTCTTTTCGAGGTGTTGAATCTGGATCATCTCTTAACGGTCTTTTCGGAGTTAATTTTTCGGCCTGTGGCATCCAGCACAAGGGTGAACAGCCAGGCAATCAGGAAGTAGAGCAGAGCTACCATGATGAGCGGGAAGAAGGGCTCGAATGTACGGGCGCGGATGAGGTCCGTCATCTTGGTGAGGTCTTCAATGGCAATGTAGCCCACCACAGAGGTGTTTTTGATGAGGGAAATAACCTCGCCCTTGTACACGGGCAACACACGGCGAATTGCCTGCGGCAACACAATGTAGTAGAAGGAGCTGAAGGGGGAGAAGCCCATGGCAATGCCGGCTTCAGTCTGCCCGCGATCCACACTGCTGATACTGGTGCGGAACATCTCGCTCACGTAGGCGCCGAAGTTAAGGCTGAAGGTGATGATGGCCACGTAAATAGCATCGATGCTGCTGCCGGCGAAGGCTACGTAGTACATGAGCATCAGCAATACCAGAATGGGCATGCCGCGCATAATGTCAATGTACAGGCGTGCCACCCACTGCAGGCTCTTGCGGCGGCTCATGCGCAGGTAGCATACCAAGGCACCCACCACTGTGCCGCAAAGTACGGAGCAAATGGCAATGGTGAAGGTGGCTACCAAACCATCCCAAATCAGCATGTAGCGCTCTTCCTCAATAATGTTGCGCTCAAAGCTCACCCAAAGGCGCTCAAAGATATTCAGCCCGGCGTAGGGATCGGCAGCGGCGCCGTCGCGTATGGCGATGATGGACTTGCTCTCGTAGTAATAATCTGAGAAAATAACGCTCTTGCGGCGGTCTGGGGTAATCAGGAAACCGGAGGCTGCAATATCAATTTTGGCAGCGGCTACAGCCGTTAACAGGCCGTAGTAGTCAATGTTCTCAATCTTAATCGGGCGCTTGATGTAGGCGGCAAAACGGTAAACTAGCTCTGCATCCATGCCTACAATCTCGTTATTGCGCATGAAGACGATGGGCTCAGTGCAGGGCTCCATGCCTACCACAATGGGCTCGCCCTCGGTCGGGATATCCAGTTTGGGCATCTCGGCGGTATCAAAGTGGTGAATCCACTTGTGGCAAATTTCTTCCAGCTCGCCGCTTTCTTTCAGCTCGCCCAAAAACTTGTTGAATTGGCGGCTCAGCTCAAGCCCCTTTTCATCTTTGGTGAAGGCCATGCCCATGTAGTTGATGGGCAGGTTGGGGTCTTCGTACAGCTTAATGATGGGCTTTTTGCGGGCTAAGGCAAAGCAAATCACGTCGTCCATCACGCAGGCGTCGCACATGCCGCGCTCCAGCGCCAGCATCATGTCTGCCTCAAAGTTGTGGCGTTGCAGGTCGAGCTGCGGGTACGTGGCTTCAATGTGCACATCCTGCACCGTGCCTTGGGGTACACCCAAAATCTTACCGGCAAGGGTGCTGATGTTCATTTCGCCGATTTCCGGCTGGCCGGTCGTATCGGCCTCCGTTTCTGCATCAGCAGAGGTAGTGGCAGCAGGTGCAACTGTAGCATCTGCCGGGGCAACAACCGCAGGTGCGGCGGGGGCTTCTTCTGCCATTGAATGGGAGAAACCCGTGTGCAACAGCACTATCAGAGCCAGCATGGCTGTATGGAGGAGAGAACGTTTCTTCATGGTTCACCATGCGGGGGAGCATCGCCCGCGCGCGGATTCTATCATAATGAGGGCCCCTTTGGCAAGCTGAATATGAACTGCATGCAACTTATTTTTCTGCTGCTACATATACCGCTTGTGAGAGAAAGAAAAAACGCACCGTCGGAAGGAGCGGTATCCGGCGGTGCGTCGTTAATAAAAATGAGGTGGAGAGGGGCTGCTTACTCAGTAGCTCCGGCGGCTTTGAGTGCCTCTGCTGCGTTGGCGTGGCCTTTTTCCGTGGCAATCATGAGTGCGCTCTTGCCGTTCTCGTCCTTGGCGTTAATATCAATGCCAAGAGCGGCTACCTGGGGTACAAAGCCATTGTATTTGCGTGCCGTGAGCAGGGAGGTGAAGGCCTCTAGCTCCGTCGGGGTCATGCCTGCGCCGGCTTCTACCATAGCCTTGGCGGTGTCCGTCTTGCCGGAGATGATGGCTACCACAAGGGCGCTGTAGCCTGCCGTGTTCTTAAGCTTGGTGTCGGCACCGGCGCTCATAAGGTTCTTGGCAATCTCTGTGTGGCCGTTTTCGGCAGCCAGCATCAGCGCACTGCGGCCAATGAGGTCCTGCGTGTTGGTGTCAGCACCGGCAGTAAGAAGAATGGATGCCATCTCGCTATCGCCCAGCTGGGCGGCGTAAAGCAGAGCGGTGCAGCCGGTGAGGTCGGCAGCGTTTACATTGGCACCTTTCTCCAGCAGAGCCTTGACAGCCTCGACATGGTTGCCGATGACGGATTTGTTCTTCTTCGTGTCGCGCTCGGCATACTTACCGCGCACGGCCAAAGTGAGAGCTGTGTTGCCGTTAGCATCGTCAGCGTTCACATCGGCACCGCGTTCTGCCAAAAGATTGATAACACCGGCGTGGCCGTTCCAACCGGCAGGATGAATGGCGGTGGCGCTGTTGAGAGCCACGGCGTTGATGTCGGCACCGGCTGCCAGTATTGTTTGGAGGGCGGCTGTGTGGCCGTTGCGGGCTGCACGGAAGGTGGCAATTTCTCCCTTCTTGTCCTTAATGGTAAAATCTGCACCGTGTTGAAGGAGAGCCTTAACAACCTCGGCGTTGCCCTGGGTAGCAGCTTCGTGCAATGCTGTGCCGGCGATAGTTTCTTCCTTAGAGTTGGCATCTGCACCATCCTCCAGCATGTCCTTCACGGTTTCCAAATCACCCGCAGCAGCTGCTGCCGGCAGATTCGACGCGCTCTTCTTACAGGAGCTCAGCCCAAAGGCCAAAACGGCACACATAGCCGTGGTGGTGAGTAAAGAATATTTCATACCAAGCTATTTTACGGATTATAGCTGATAAGTCAAGTTATCTTCTAAGGGTATGACGTAAGAGAAAGGAGGTTGAGATTTACGAGTTACGAATTCCGAAGGACGAAGTGAATTTACAATTTACGATGTACAAGGTACAATTTGAAAAGCCGCTGCACGGAAACGTGCAGCGGCTTGAAATTGTTTTTGGCTTGGGCGATTAGGCCTCCTCGTCTGTGGGCAAGGAGTAATCAATGCCGGCGAGAGCCTGGTAGAGGCGCCAGCGGCGTGCAATGTCGGCCTCTTCCATGTCGAGCAGGGAATCGAAGTTGGCCGGGTTGCTCTTAGCCAGCAGGCGGAAGCGGTTCTCGCTAAGGAGAGCCTCGCGCACAGCCTTCTTGGGCTTCTTGCTCTTAAGTACAAGCGGGTTCTTGCCTTCGCGGGCGCGGTCCGGGTTGTAGTTGTAGAGCAGCCAGCGGCCGCAGTCTACGGCGTCCTTCTGGCGGTCGAGACCCTGTGCCATGTTGATGCCGTGGTTAATGCAGTGGCTGTAAGCAATGATGAGGGCGGGGCCGTCGTACTCCTCAGCCTCCATGAGGGTGGTGAGCACGTGCTGGTCGTCGGAGCCCATGGCGATGGAGGCGACGTAGACGTTGCCGTAGGTCATGGCCATGTAGCCAAGGTCCTTCTTCACCTGGTCTTTACCGCGAGTAGCGAACTTAGCTACAGCGCCACGCGGGGTGGACTTGGAGCACTGGCCGCCGGTGTTGGAGTATACCTCGGTATCAAGCACAAGCACCTTCACATTGCGACCGGAGGCGAGGATGTGGTCCAAACCGCCGTAACCGATGTCGTATGCCCAACCGTCGCCACCGAGAATCCAGACGGACTTGCGTACCAAGTAATCGGCCTGGGCCTTCAGCGCGGCAAGCTCGGGAGTATCGCAAGCGGCCTTAATGGAGCTGACGGTAGCGCGAGCAGCGGCAATGTCGGCCTCTGTCTTCTGCGGGTTGTTGAGCAGCTCTTGTACCAAAGCCTCACCAATGGTGGGGGCGGCGGCGTTGAGAAGCTCAAGGGCGTACTGCTGCTTCTTGTCCAGAGATACACGGAAACCAAGGCCGAACTGGGCGTTGTCCTCGAAGAGGCTGTTGCACCATGCCGGGCCGCGGCCGTCGGCATCGTGTGTCCACGGGGTGGTGGGCAGGTTGCCGCCGTAAATAGAGGAGCAGCCGGTGGCATTGGCTACAACCAAACGGTTGCCGAAGAGCTGGCTGAGGAGCTTGATGTACGGAGTCTCACCGCAACCTGCGCAAGCGCCGGAGAACTCAAAGAGCGGGCGCAGCAACTGGGCATCCTTCACCTTGGAGTTGTCGGTAACGGTGCGATCCGGATCCGGCAGCTTCTCGAAGAAGTTCCAGTTGGCTGTCTCGGGCTCCAGTGCCTCGGAGGCCGGGGTCATGGTCAGAGAAGCAGTCGGGCATACCTTGGAGCAGAGTGTGCAGCCTGTGCAGTCTGCGGCAGATACCTGAATGATGTACTTCTTGCCGGCCCAATCCTTGTGCATCTTGCTGGCGTCGGCGCACTTGAAGGTGTCCGGGGCGCCCTCGAGATCGGTGGGGTCAGCCATCTTGGCACGGATGGCTGCGTGCGGGCAAACCATGGTGCACTTACCGCACTGGATACAGGCGCGGCTGGTCTCGGTCTTCTCCGGGGTCCATACGGGGATTTCGAGGGCCAGGTTGCGCTTCTCGTACTGTGTGGTGCCGCTGGGGAAGGTGCCGTCTGCGGGCATTTCGCCAACCGTTACGCTGTTGCCGTTGCCGGTAACAATCTTGCCCAGCACGTTGCGTACGAAGGAGGGCGGGTTGCCAACAAGAGCATCGGGAATGTCGTGGCCGGTGATTTCGGTGCCCAGGGGTACCTCGTGCAGGTTGGCCAAGGAGGCATCTACGGCAGCAATGTTCTTAGCTACCACTTCTTCACCCTTCTTGCCGTAGGTCTTCTTAATGGCTTCCTTAATGTAGCCCAAGGCCTCCTCTGCGGGGATTACGCCGGAGAGGTTGAAGAAGCAGGTCTGCATAATCATGTTGATGCGGCCGCCCATGCCGGTAGCCTTAGCTACCTTGAAGGCGTCGATGCAGTATACCTTGATGTTCTTATCCAGAATCTGCTGCTGCATGCGGGCGGGCAGGCTGTCCCATACCTTCTCCGGGGCAACGGCGGTGTTGATAAGGAAGGTGGCGTTCTGGGCGGCGTTCTTCAGGAAGTCGAACAGATTGAGCAGGCTCGGCTGGTGAAGGGCAATGAAGTTGGCGCTCGTGATGAGGTAGGTGCTGTGAATCGGCGTGGTGCCGAAACGCAGGTGAGATACCGTGGAGGAACCGGACTTCTTGGAGTCGTACTCAAAGTAACCCTGCACGTACAGGTCCGTGTGCTTGCCGATAATCTTGATGGCGTCCTTGTTGGCACCCACGGTACCGTCGGAGCCCAAGCCGTAGAACATGCAGCGCGTTACGGTGTCCGGCTCGGTGGAGAAGTTCGGGTCGTAGGCAATGCTCTTGCCGGTTACGTCGTCTTCAATACCAACGGAGAAATCCGTCATCGGCTCGTCCTTCAACAGCTCATCGAAGATGCCCTTAACCATGGCCGGTGTGAACTCTTTAGAGCCCAAACCGTAGCGGCCGCCTACCACCTTCGGCATAGCGAAGGGCAGCGTGCCGGCTACTTGGGCATCGGCCAAGCTCTGCACTACATCCTGCAGAAGCGGCTCGCCGAGGCTGCCCGGCTCCTTGGTGCGGTCGAGCACAGCAATCTTCTTAACTGTGGCGGGAAGTGCGGCAATAACATCTGCTGCGGGGAAGGGACGATACAGGCGCACTTTGAGCACACCTACATCTTCGCCCATGGCGGTTACGGCTTCCAATGCAGCTTCGGCGCCGGAGCCCATCATGACGATAACGCGTGTGGCCTCGGGGCTGCCGATGTACTCTACAAGGTCATAGTAGCGGCCGGTGAGGTCGCCGAACTTCTTCATGGCGCCCTTCACAATGGCGGGCACGGCGTTGTAGAACTTGTTGACTGTTTCGCGACCCTGGAAGTATACATCCGGGTTCTGGGCTGTACCGCGGATAACCGGGGCATCCGGGGTAAGGGCGCGGGCATGGAACTCGTCCACCCACTTCTGGTCAATCATGCCACGCAGCGTGTCGTCCGTAATGTCGGCAATCTTGCCTACTTCGTGAGAGGTGCGGAAACCGTCAAAGAAGTTGATGAACGGAACGCGGCTCTCCAAGGTTGCAGCGTGGGCAATGGCTGCCATATCCGGGGCCTCTTGGGTGCTGGCGCCGCAAAGCATGGCGAAACCGGTGGAGCGGCAGCTCATCACGTCACTGTGGTCGCCGAAAATGGAAAGACCCTGTGCTGCAAGTGCACGGGCGGCAACGTGAAGTACGCAGGGTGTCAACTCACCGGCAATCTTAAAGAGATTCGGAATCATCAGAAGTAGACCCTGAGATGCCGTAAAGGTGGTGGCGAGGGAGCCTGTCTGCAAGGCACCGTGTACGGCACCGGCTGCACCGGCTTCACTTTCCATCTCTACGATGCTGGGGACGGTCCCCCACAGGTTCTTGCGATCTACGGCGGTCCACGTCTCTGCCGATTCACCCATCGGTGAAGACGGGGTGATGGGGTAGATAGCGGCTACTTCCGAACAACGATATGCCACGGAGGCTACGGCCTCATTGGCATCTATAGTGCTGTATGTAGTGCTCATATTGTTGTGGTTTGTTTTGAAAATTGCTGTTGTGCCCCCACACTTACCTTAAAGCGTGTAGCTGGTTTCACTGCCGATATCATACACCCCTATTACCCCCAAATCAATCAAAAAAAGCTCGAGTGTACTACATTTTTGTGCCAGTTTCGGATGAAAAAATAAATTCCTCCTTCCATGTCCTCCTCTCTCGCTCCGGAAAATCCCTCTTACACGTGCGCGCGTATAGTAAAATTTAGGGCGGAAATTCAAAATTTGCCAAAAAAGGGGTTGCCAAAACGGATTTTGGGGTGTAGAATACCGCGCTTTTTCAGAAAAGCATTTTAACAAGTAACAAACAAACAGACAAATGGACCCCAATACATTATTCTGGATCGTTCCTGTTGCCTCCGTGCTTGTGCTGGCTTTTGCAGCCAAGTTCTTCTTCGATATGAAGAAGGCCGACGAAGGTAACGACCGCATGAAGGAGATTGCGGGCTACGTGCGCGAAGGCGCCATGGCCTACCTCAAGCAGCAGTACAAAGTTGTTGCCATCTTCTTCGTTATCATTGCAATTGCGTTCGGCATCATGGCCTACTACGGCCTGCAGAACAACATCGTTCCCGTCGCTTTCCTTACCGGTGGTATCTTCTCCGGTTTGGCCGGTTTCATCGGCATGAAGACGGCTACCTACGCCTCCGGTCGTGTGGCTCAGGCTTGCCGTGATAAAGAAGACGGTTTGAACAAGGGTCTTCAGCTTGCTTTCCGCTCCGGCGCCGTTCTCGGCCTGACGGTTGTAGGCTTCGGTCTGCTTGATATCTCCGGCTGGTACCTCATCCTCGAGTACTCCGGCCTCATGAGCGACTACACGGGCGTTGATAAGCTCGTTCACATCACCACCGTTATGCTTACCTTCGGCATGGGTGCTTCCTTGCAGGCTCTCTTTGCTCGCGTAGGTGGTGGTATTTACACCAAGGCTGCCGACGTAGGTGCTGACCTTGTAGGTAAGACAGAATATCACTTCAACGAGGACGATCCTCGTAACCCCGCCACCATCGCCGACAACGTGGGCGACAACGTAGGTGACGTAGCCGGCATGGGTGCTGACCTCTATGAGTCTTACGCCGGTTCCATTCTTGCAACAGCTGCCCTCGGTGCAGCCGTAGCCGCCGCTGCCGGTAACTATGATTTGGGCCTCAAGCTTGTGATGGCTCCCATGATCATCGGCGCCGTAGGTGCTATCCTTTCCATCATCGGTGTGTACATGGTACGCACTCAGCCCGGTGCCAACCAGACCCAGCTCATGGCTGCTCTGAACAAGGGCATCAACTTCTCCGGTGTTCTCATCGCCGCCGCTTCTGCCGGCATCCTTTACGCTCTTGATTGCCCCAACTGGCTCGGTATCTGGGGTTCCATCATGATTGGTCTCGTAGTTGGTATCGCCATCGGTAAGGTGACGGAGTACTACACCTCCTTCGAGTTCAAGCCCGTTAAGTTCATTGCAGAGAACGCCACCACAGGCCCTGCAACAGTGATCATCTCCGGTATCGGTGTGGGTATGATTTCCACCTGCTGGCCGGTTGTATTCATCGTTCTCGGCACCATCGGTGCTTACCTCTGCGCCGCCGGTGAGTGGGCCTTCACGGCTTCCAACATGTCCGCCGGTCTCTACGGTATCGGTATCGCTGCCGTGGGTATGCTTTCCACCCTCGGCCTTACGCTCGCTACCGACGCTTACGGCCCCATCTCCGACAACGCCGGTGGTAACGCTGAAATGAGCGCCCTCGGTGACGACGTTCGCTCCCGCACCGACGCTCTCGACGCTCTGGGTAACACCACCGCTGCTACCGGTAAGGGCTTCGCTATCGGCTCCGCCGCTCTCACTGCTCTTGCTCTTCTTGCTTCCTACATCGAAGAGCTCAAGATTGCCGCTGCTCGCCTTGGCGACCAGGTAATCACCATCAGCAACTGGGGTGATGCCGTTGGTACCGGTAAGGAAGTTGCCTCCTGGGACATCGCCACCTTCATGGCTAAGTTCGAGGTAACCCTCATGAACCCCAAGGTTCTCCTTGGTATCTTCATCGGTGCTATGCTTTCCTTCCTCTTCTGCGGTCTTACCATGAACGCCGTGGGCCGTGCCGCTAAGAGCATGGTGGAAGAAGTGCGTCGCCAGCTTAGCGACAAGGACGTATTCGAGGGCAAGAAGAAGGCCGACTACGCTCGCTGCGTAGGCATCTCCACTCAGGGTGCCCAGCGCGAGATGATTGTTCCCTCCCTCATCGCCGTTATCGTTCCCGTTGCCACAGGTCTGCTCATGGGTGTAGCCGGTGTGTTCGGTTTGCTTGCCGGTGGTCTTGCCGGTGGCTTCGTGCTCGCCGTATTCATGGCCAACTCCGGTGGTGCTTGGGATAACGCCAAGAAGTACATCGAAACCGGCGACGCTTCCTTCTGCGGTAAGCACACTGCCGTGCACGATGCTTCCGTTGTAGGTGACACCGTGGGTGACCCCTTCAAGGATACTTCCGGCCCCTCCCTCAACATTCTTATTAAGCTCATGAGCATGGTGTCCATCGTGACCGCCGGTCTCAACGTAGCTTTCTCCTTGCTGTAATCTAACCCCTACAGCCAACACACTTCCACCGCCTTCGGCCCTGCCGTTGGCGGTGGTTTTTCTGAGCTCCCCTCACCCCGCCAAATGCCTCGTTGACATCCACGTCGCCCTTTGGTACAATACCCCACGTATGAAACAATTTTTCCTTTTTTCCGTTCTCTCTCTCGGTGCTCTCTCCCTCAGCTCCTGCGATAAGGTGGAGTCATTTATTGCCTGGGTGCTCGCCCCCAAATACGATGCCCAAAAGCCCGAGGAAAGTCTCAAGGCCATGGCTGCCGAATTGGACGATACCGGCAAAACAAAACTCGCCGCCGCCGTGCTCACCATCACCCTTTCCAAAGGCGCCGACGGCGCTAAAGAAGCTATGGATGGTAAAACGGTCGAGGAGATTTTGGAGCTCGCCAAGCAGGCCGTTAAAGGCGCCATTGATAGATTGTAATTCGTCCCCTCATTCAACCTACTATCATTCTTCATCACGGCGTCAGCCGTTCTTCTCCCAAATACCGCGAGCGCAGCGAGCCGAATTCTGAGCCCCCGCATGGGGGCGGTAGCGTAGTAGCCCGGTGCGTCAGCGCCGGGTATCCTGATGGTGAACGATAGGAGCCCCGGCGAGGGGCGGCAGAAAGCCGTGGCATGGGGGGTATAGTCTTCATTGAAAACAAAGTTTTATGTATGCTCTTATTCGACAGCAAAAGACAATACCGTTCACTCGTTCTCTGCCGCCCGGGGCTCCTATTCATTATTGCGCAAAAACCGGCGCTTACGCGCCGGCCTATTGAGCTGCTGCCTGTAAACGGGGCTCTAAAAATGGAGCCTTGTCGATGCTACCTCGGTATTAGCTTTGGTCGTCTTTTTTATCGCTCTTGATAAGCTTGCGGCAGCAGACGATGAAGAGGCCCCAAGCGATGCCGCAGGAAAGAAGCATAGTGATGATACCGGCTGTGGTCATGGTGCAGAATAGGGGTTAATGTTTTTTGTTTGATTTGTGAAAACGGGAGGAGGTGTGAATAACAAAGGCCATAAAGATGCCCACCATCAGCGTCCAGAGCAGGGGCATGATGGCCCCGGCCTTCAGCTCAAGCAGGTTGGTGATATGGTAATTGTGCTCCACAAAAAGAGTCTTGTAAATCCAGGCCAAGAAGATGGTAATCAGGATGGCGGGGGTGACTATGGTGATAATGAAGACGATGGGGCGGGGCAACTGTAAAACGGAGCCACGGCGTAATTCGGCGAGTCCCTTGTTAGAGCCCCACACGGCGCAGAAGAGGTACAGATACAGCGCAGTGGTTAAGTAGAGGCTGAGGTTGCCGAACCAAAAATCGAGGGTATCCAGCGCAATGAGGTCTTGGGTAAACCAAGCGACCATGAGCGTGCCGCAGGTGAGTAACAGGCCCAGCAGGCTGATGCTTTGCACGCGCTTGAGCCCCCAGAATTCTTCCAAGAAGGCAACGCCCGGTTGCAGCATGGATATAGCGCTGGTGATGGCGGCAATGAAGAGCAGGAAGAAGAACAGGGTGCCGAAAAACTGCCCGCCGGGCATGCTGTTGAACACTTGGGGCAGGGCATTAAAGCCAAGGCCGAAGATGCTTGTCGTAGCGGCTGCGGCCACGCCCAGAAAGGCCACGGCTGCAGGAATAATCATTATGCCCGCAAGGCCAATCTCCGTAGCGGCATTGGCCATGTTGGCCGTGAGCGAGCCTAGGGCTACATCTTTGTGGCGGCGTATATAGCTGGCGTATGTGCACACGGTGCCCGCTCCCACGGAAAGCGAGAAGAATACCTGACCGGCGGCAGCCAACCACAAATCCGGGTTGAGCAGGCCTTGCCACAGGGTGATGTGTTTTTCCTGCACCTGCACACCGGGGTGGGCTGCTTGCACGGCTGCCAGTTGCTGTGCTTTTTGCTCGGGGGAGGAGTGCGCCGGAACCATGTCCAGCGTTTCGTTGGTGGCGGCATCCACCAGCATAATTTTGTCCGGGTTCCACATGTAGCCCAAGCCTTCGTCGATGCTGCGGTTGGGGTGCGCGGCATCCGGCGTGCCCATAGTGAGCACGCGGCCTAAAATGAGCAGGCAGGTGAGCAGCAGCACAGGCATGCTCCATTTGCAGAACCACTCAATGCCACGGCTGATGCCACGGAACACGAGGTAGAAATTCAACAACAAAACAATGCCGAAAAAGATGAGGGTGGTGCTTTGCCCTTGGAATACTTGGCCGTTGCCGCCCATGCCCACAAAGTCGGAGAAGAATTGCCCGTATTGTTCCGCAGAGTCGAATGCCAAATCGCCCACGGCGGTGTGCCAAGCGTAGCCGAGGGTCCAAGCCTCCAGATAGATGTAATACATGCACAGCGCCAGCGGTGTGATGATGCCGGCAATGCCCAAGTATTTCCAATGGCGAGAGCCGGACAAACGGTAGAAGATAGCAGCCGTGCTGTGCCCGCCCAGCGAGCCGCCTCGGCGGCCGATGCTCCACTCTACCCAGCTGATGGGGATGCCGAGCATGAGGAAGGCGCAAAGGTAGGCAATCATGAAGGCGCCGCCGCCGTATTGGGCGGCCAGCCCGGGGAAGCGCAGAAAGTTACCGAAGCCAACAGCGCTGCCTGCTACGGCGAGCATGACGCCCAGGTTGCTATTCCAATTTTCTTGTTTTTGTTGTTGCTCAGACACGGTGGTGCGGGCGTGGTGAAAGGGTGATTAAGAGAAGGGCTCGCGCTCGTATTTAGTTTCCAGATTTTCGCCATGCTTAAAGCGGCGAGAGGTGCGCACAATGAAGCAGAAGAACAGCGTAACCAGCAGCACCCACACCAGCGGGAATACGGCGCCGGCCTTGCCCGCCATCAGGTTGGTGATGTGTTTGCTTTGCTGTACAAAAAGATTTTGGTATAACCACGAGGCAAAGATGGTAATCATAATGCCCGGGGTTACCCAGTTAATCAGCACGGCTATGCCACGTCCCATGGGTATGGCGGCGCCGCTGCGCAGCTCTGCCAAGCCGTTGGCTGTGCCCCACACGTTGCGGAACATGGCCAAGTACAGCGCCGAGCTGAAGTAGAGGCACATGGTGCCCACCCAAAAGTCCAGCGTATCCAGCGCCAGCAAACCGTCGCCCGTAAACCAAATGACAATCAGCGTGCCTACCACCAGCATCAGCGCCACCAAGCATACGCTCTGCACGCGGCGCAGGCTCCAAAACTCCTCCACAAAGGCTACGGCCGGTTGCAGAATAGAGATGGCACTGGTAATGGCACCGATGGAAAGCAGCACAAAGAACAGCGTGCCAAAGAAGGCACCGCCCGGCATGCTGTTGAACACTTGCGGCAACACATTAAAGCCAAGCCCGAAGGTGCTGGCCCCGGCGGCGGCTGCCACGCCCAAGAAGGAAACAGCGGCGGGGATAATCATCATGCCGGCAAGGCCTACCTCTGCCGCCTCGTTCGCCGTGTTGGCAGTGAGTGAGCCCAAGGCAATGTCATTGCCGCGCTTCACATAACTGGAGTAGGTGCACACAATGCCGTAGCCGATGGAAAGTGAATAGAAAATTTGCCCGGCAGCGGTAATCCACAAATCGGGGTTGCACAAGCCATCCCACAGAGAGATTTCTTGCCGTTGCACATTGGCCTTGGGGTATTCCTTCTGCAAGCGCTCTACCTGCGCCTGCTCTTCTTGCGGAGTGGCACCGGCCGGCACCATATCCAGCACCTTGGGTTTGCCGGAGGTGGTGTCCGCCGCATCCACCAGCATCACTTTATCCGGGTTCCACATGTAGCCCAAGCCCTGGTTCACGTTGCGTTCGGGGTGGGCGGCATCCGGCGTGCCCATGGTTAACACGCGCACCAACACAATAATGGCCGTCAGCAGCAGAATGGGCATGCTCACTTTGCTGAACCATTCAATGCCCTTGCTTACGCCGCGGTATAATAAATAAAAGTTGGCCAGCAGTGCCAGCCCAAAGAAAATGAGCAGCGTGCTCTCGCCGCTGAAAAATACGGCGCCATCCTCGTTAATGCCGGTGAACTTGGTGAAGAAATCGCCGTACTGCTCGGCTGTGTCAAAACTCAAATCGCCCACGGCGGTGTGCCACGCGTAGCCGAGGGTCCAGCCCTCTAGGGTGATGTAGTACATGGCAATGCACAACGGAATCACCACGCCGGCCAAGCCCAAATACTTCCAGTAACGAGAGCGGGAGAGCAGGTAAAAGATGGAGGCCGTGCTGTGTGCTCCCAAGCGCCCGCCGCGGCGGCCAATGCTCCACTCCACCCAGCTCAGCGGAATGCCCATTAACAGGAAGGCGCAAAAATAGGCAATCATGAAGGCGCCACCGCCGTATTGGGCTGCCAGCCCGGGGAAACGCAAAAAGTTACCAAACCCGATAGCGCTGCCGGCTACGGCCAGTACCACGCCCAGATTACTACTCCAATTCTCTGATTTTACTTTATCGCTCACGGTTAAGAGCGCGCATTATACGCCCTAACTTTCAAGCTGTCAAGGTAAAAGTGTACCCCTCTTGCAACGCGCAAAAAGGGGTAAATGAACGAGCCCGGCTATTACCGGGCTCGCAAAAAAACATTAGGCGTATTCAACAGTTTTGCGTTCGCGCTCCAGTTTTTGGATGCGGAGCAGCGTGGCGTCAATGTCGGCGCATATATTGTCTTCGCCCAGTTCGTTGATGAAGACCGAGTCGCGGCGAATCACCTTGAGGGGCTGCGGCTGCACACCGCAAAGCAGTAGGGTAATGCCATGCTTGCGGCAGTAGGAGAGGAAGTCCTCCAGCACATGCAGGCCCGAGGCATCCAGCGTGGGTACCAAGCGCATGCGCAGCAGCACATAGTCCATATTCGGCTCCAGCGAGCTAAAGACGCGATCCTTGAACTGCTCCACAGCACCGAAGAAGAAGGGCCCCTGAATATCGAACACTTCCACGTTCTCCGGAATGTGGCGCAGGTAACGGGAGCGGTTGGGTTGCTCCTCGGGCGTGTCCTCAGCAATCTCGCGAGAGATAGCCTCCACATTGCTTACCTGAGCCATGCGACCAATGAAGAGCAGCGAGGCAAGCACCACGCCCACTTCTACAGCCACCACCAAATCAATCAGCACGGTGAGAATGAATGTAATGAGCAGCACGGCGCGGTCCTGTTTCGGGCCGGTCAGCAGGTGCTTAAAGGTGTGAATCTCGGCCATGTTCCAGCACACAATGGCCAAAATGCCGGCCAAGGCGGGCAGGGGCACAATGGCGGCATATTGCCCGGCCAACAGCAAAATCAGCAACAGGGTCACGGCGTGGATGATACCGGAAATCGGGGTCTTGCCACCGGCGCGAATATTGGTAGCCGTGCGGGCAATGGCACCCGTGGCGGGCAAACCGCCGAAAAGTGCAGAGGCAATGTTGCCTGCACCCTGGCCAATGAGCTCGGTGTTCGGGTGGTGGCGAGAGCCGGTCATACCATCGGCCACACTCGCACTCAGCAATGATTCGATGGCGGCCAGCAAGGCGATAACAAAAGCAGGCTTCACCAGCATGGGCAGTGCGCTCCACTCAAAGCTCGGGAACTGCGGCAGCGGTAAGCCCTTCGGCAATTCCCCGAATCGAGAGCCAATCGTCTCCACATCCACACAGTCAAAACAGGCAGAAATCAGCGTAGCGGCCAGCATGCCCACCAGCATGAAGGGCGCCTTCGGGGCAAAACGGCGCGTCACCAAAATTACCACAATCGTGAAGATGGAAAGCCCCACAGCCCACCAGTTGATGGTGTGCATGTATTGGAAGTAGCATTGCCACTTATGCATAAACTCTGCCGGCACCGCCACAGGGATATTCAATCCCAGCAGGTCTTTTACCTGCGTGCAGAAAATCGTAACGGCAATACCCGAGGTAAAGCCCGTGGTAACGGGGTAGGGGATAAACCGTATCAAGGCCCCCATTTTCAGAATGCCGAACAAAATCAGGAAAATACCGGCCATGAGGGTGCACAAAATTAACCCGCTCATGCCAAAACTGCCGACTACTCCGGCAATAATGATAACAAAGGCACCCGTGGGGCCTCCAATCTGGTATTTGCTGCCACCTAACAGGGATATCATGAAACCGGCCACTACGGCCGTAATTAATCCTGTAGAGGGGGTGATTTCTGAGCATCCGCATGCTATGGCAAAAGCCATGGCTAAGGGAAGCGCTACAACACCCACAGTCAGGCCTGCCGTCAGGTCTGAGAGGAATGTTTGTTTGTTATACTCCTTCAGAGCTTTGAATAGACTCGGCGTGTACATCTCGGCCGCAATATACGCCCGATTCTCTATATTGTAAAGAAAAATGTGCTGATTTCCCGCCCTATAACCGCGGATTTAGCCGCTTTTTCCCCGCCGTTGCCCACGCTATACCGCAAAATCCCCGAAAATGCGAGTTGGGGAGAGCGTGTGCGATTTACGATTTACAATGTACAAGGTACAATTTGTAGAAGTACGAGGGACGAATTCCGAAGGACGAATTTAAGAGTTCCGCTCGCCTACGGCTCGCAGGGGAAGCGGAGTTTATCCATCGGCTTGTGTTCCGCGCTCAAGGCGCGGGCGGTAAGCAAGGCTATGCTTTGCCCCCCTCGTGCGGCGTAGCCGCCAAGCTTAATCAATTGTATCTTGTACATCGTAAATTGTAAATCCCGCCTCGGCCTTCCGTCTTCGGCTACGCCTGTGCCGAGACAGGCCGAGTTCCGCTCGCCTACGGCTCGCAGGGGAAGCGGAGTTTATCCATCGGCTTGTGTTCCGCGCTCAAGGCGCGGGCGGTAAGCAAGGCTATGCTTTGCCCCCTCGTGCGGCGCAGCCGCCAAGCTTAATCAATTGTACCTTGTACATCGTAAATTGTAAATCCACCTTCACCATCCGTATAGAGGGTTCTGGGGTGGGTGCCATCGGCATCGAAGGAGCAGAGAACACGCGGTGGCAGCGGGGATTCGCCAAGGTTAATCAGGCGAATGGCGCCGGTGGGGCAAGCTTGCTGGCAGGCGGTTTGCGGGGTGCCTTGTTTGGAGTTAGCTGCGGCATTAATGCGCTGCACGCAGTAGGTGCATTTTTCCATCACGCCGCGAGAGCGCACCGTCACCTGCGGATTGTGTGGGCGCTGCGTCCTGTTGCGTTCGCTGTCGGCGTAATCCCTGAAGTTGAAGGTGCGCGCCTGGTAAGGGCAGGCGGCGGCACAATAGCGCGTGCCCCAGCAGCGTGGGTACACCATAGCGCTGAGCCCCGAGGTGGTGTGTTGCGTGGCATTGACGGGGCAAACGGCCTCGCACGGTGCTTTTTCGCAATGGCGGCAAGCCGTGGGTACATAGTGCAGGTGCTTGTTGGAGCCCAGATAGCGGTCAATGCGCAGCCACTGCAAGTCGCGGCCATACATTTGCTCGTCTTTGCCCACGGTGGGTATATTGTTTTCTGCGCGGCAGGCGAGGGTGCAGGCACCACAGCCAATGCAGCGCGAGAGGTCAATCACCATAGCCCACTGCGGCGAGGGGGCTGAGTTGAGGTTGAGTTTCGGCTGCGCCAATTTTCGTGGGGGCAGGGGCTTTGCCGGGCGGTAGGGCACCTTGGGTGCTTGGGTGCGGTGCAGTTGGTCTGCCGTGGCTGTTGCCAACTCCGGGAACAGGGGGAGCCAAGTGCCTTGCACGCCCGGGTGTGCCCATGCAGGCAGTATCGTTTTGCCCCATTGCACCCCCAGTGGTTTGCCGTCTCCGGGCACAAAGGCTTCGGCGGCACCGGCCATGCCGCTCAGGGGAAGATAATTCTCCTGCAACCACGGGTTGTGTCTAAAGCGGCCATCGGCGTAGTAAGGGTGAAGATAGCGGTTCAGCTCGGTGGGCTGGGTGCTCTCCGGCGCTTGCGGATGCGGGGCAGCTGCGGCGATAAAGCCCTTCTTCAAATCTGCCTTGGCATGGGGTGCCACGCGTTGCAGCCACTCCCACGCCGCAGAGGGCGCCGTTCCATCTGTAGCGGGTAACTCGCCGTTGTTAAGCAGCGCGTGCAATACATCCGCCTCCGACAAAGCCTCGCGCAGCGGACGCGTCACCGGTTGCCGCAAACAGAGATTGCCTGCTGCATCGGCCTCTGCTCCCCACTCTTCCAAAAAGTGCGTTTGCGGTATGGTGTACAGGCTCAATTGGGCGGTGCGGTCGGGCTGCAGCAAGCCCAGTCGTACCGTCTCTGCTTTGGTGTTCTCCAATGCCCGGGCAAAGGTCGCATCAAAAGCGGCAGGGTCCGCCGGGGTGAAGATAAACAAGGTCTCCAACTGCGGAAGCCTCTCAGTGAGCTCTTGCAGTGTACCGAACCCGGTATCGAATTGCACAGCGGGGCCAAATGCCGCCTCTTGCAGCGCCTCCAGCTCGGGGAATCCGCTGACGCGCGGAGCGGCTGCTGGATCGTATGTGTAAAACGAGGCACCCGAGAATCGGCGCAGCTCCATCACTTGCTCCTTGCGTATAGCCGAGTACCCGGCCGGGAAGAGAAAGGCCATGTTTCTGCCTTCGTGCAGCAATCGGCTCCACGCCCGCAGTGAGGAGCGGATGGCCTGCATCGGGTGTTTTTTGCCCGCGCGTGTGGGCGAAGAAGGACGCTGCGCACTGTATAAATCCAGCAGCGCTGCCTGCGCAAAAGCAGGTACACCACGGCGAATTTTCTCGTAAAGCGGATTGCTTTGCAGGGCAATGGGCAGCCCTTGGTGGCACACGGCCAGCATGGGAATAGCCCCCGTAGCCCAAGGCATGCACGTGGTGTAGCAAACGGTCTCTCCCGGCAGCATCCACTCCGGGCACTCCTCTGCCTCCACGGCAAATTGCTGCGCCCGCCTGCAGGCCGGTAAGGCCAGCACGGCCAGCGCCCCCAGCCCCTTCAAAAAACTGCGGCGGCTCATGCCTCCCTTTTCCGTTTCATCACCCATGCTCTCTTTTGTTGCTTATTATAACAATATTCCCTTGGTGAATTTTATCCTCCCGCTAGTAGGACAAAAAATGAATATTATTTGTAAATCAATGCATAGACTCTTGTATCTAAGGGGTCTTCAGAGCCATCCTCCGGTAATTCAAAAGGGCCAATCTCCATACCGAATGTTAAAGAACGCAAGGTTTCGTTGTGCAGGTATAACACTATATTTCGGGCATAGGCGTATGTTTCGAAAAAGTACAAAGATTCTTCCGGGTAGGCATCCGTATTGTAATCATCTGTGCGACTCAGTATATGAAATATATGTTGTTTGATACTCCACGATTTTGATTCGGTGCTGGCAATTTGCAAATTTAGTGGCACGTTGTTCTTAATGAGGCTTCTCAGCTTGCGGTAATGAGAACACAAATAAACAACCGCACTGTCCCAATTTTCGTGAGGAGGTATGCTAATATCCTGGTATTCATCGTACAATCTGGTTAAGGAGTCATAGTCCAAATCATATAAATCAAGGAAGCTATAGTTTTTGGTAGTCTGTTGTTTTTCTTCCGTATAGGCCCAACAGAGCAAATGATTTTCCTTGAACAGGAAGAAAACAAAGCTCTGATACCCCTTTTGTTTCTTGTTTATTTTGGGTAAAGCATATCCGAGGACATGAAACGAGTCTTTGTTTTTTTCTACCTTAATGGATAAAGCAGAGCAGCGAGAGGACATGACTTCTTTTACTTTATCCGGCGTAGTGGTATGAAACTTCAACGCTGTGATTTGAGATAATAGCGCGTTATACTCGCTTGCTGGTATCTGCAATGTAGTTTTAGAATTATCGCAACTTGCTGTAAAATAAACACTTTTTGCATATACGCTGCTACAGGAAATAAAAAACAAGATAATAAGCAAGATGCTTGGCATTACGATATAAGATTTTAATCCGGGCTTTTTAATCATGTGTATATTTTGTTGTTAGATTGGCGACTTTTCTTAAACGCTCGATAAACAGTGTATAATGCAATATTGTTTTAGGATGTCATTTCCATGGCGACCCAGAAGAACAAAAGAGTCTCGATGTGTGCGCTGCTATGCGATGGGTAGTGCTCATATTTTTTGAGATTCGGGTGAGTAATTGTGTGTACGGTTGAAAGCTTCCTAAGGATGGTTCATTCTACTCGAGGCGGCGGAGCCATGCAAGCCTAAAAAAAAGAATGATTGCATATTGTACGGATTTGCACCTGGCGCACCTACGGCCTCGACCTCACCAAGAACGTGTGCGAAGTGTTTGGCTCCAACGGCTACATCAACCCCGCCTATACCTACACCCCGTTCGGAGAAATAACGGCCACCGGTTCCGTCACCCAACCCATCCAGTGGAGCAGCGAGTTCCATGACGCAGAGCTGGGCGTGGTGTATTATAATTACCGTCATTATAATACCCGCGACGGCAGGTGGATTGGGAGAGATATTTTGAAGGGAAAGGTTGAAAAATGGATTGACAAACGACTAGGACATTAAGATAATTAGTTATGTTTTATTACTACAGGCAACTTATTGTATTTCTTTTACTTGCATTTTTGGAGATAGTTATCCCTACTGTAAAAGCGAGTGATAACTTTTCTCAATTTCACATAGCTACACCAGATATGTCTCATGAGATATCGTCTCTCAAAATAAAAGCTATAGAACAAATAGAGGCCAATATCCAAGTAATAAATTATACCGAATATTTACCAATGGTAAATAGCATCGACTTTGTAATCGATGTGTACGCCGGTACTTCGGAAACAATACTAGAAAAATCGGTTCGTCAACTTATGCCCTATGGAGATGCATATTACGATGAATCTAATAAGGTTGTTATGGTAATTCCGCCAAATAATAACACAACCTTGATTTTTATTTTTTTAGAGATAAACGGCTGTTTATATGAAGTAACGATAGCTGGCTAGAGGAGTCCTTCAAAGGGAAAAAATAATTATTAAAATTGTCCGGCAATATCCATTATATAGGAGGAGAGGCGCATAGTATCGCTTATTCTCATCTCTAATATAGTATTTTCCATCATCGCCTTTGCTTAATAAGACTTGTTTTTCGACCAAATACCGCGAGCGCAGCGAGCCGAATTCTGAGCCCCCGCATGGGGGCGGTAGCGTAGTAGCCCGGTGCGTTAGCGCCGGGTATCCTGATGGTGAACGATTGGAGCCCCGGGGAGGGGCGGCAGAAAGCTGTTGTTTGGTGTATGAGCTTCATTGAAAAACAAAGTTTTATGTATACTCTTATTCGGTGGCAAAAGACAATACCGTTCACTCGTTCTCTGCCGCCCCTCACCCGGGGCTCCAATACTGTTTTTACCCAAAACCTGACGCTAACGCGTCGGGCTACTGAGCTATCGCCCCGGGGCTCTCGAATTCCGTTCGCTGCGCTCACATTAACCGGCCCCACAAATAGCAATTTGTGGAAGTACGAGTTACGAATTCCGACGGACGAATTTAAGAGTTCCGCTCGCCTACGGCTCGCTAGGGAAGCGGAGTTTATCAGTCGGCTTGTGTTCCGCGCTCAAGGCGCGGGCGGCAGCTTATGCTGAGCTTTGCTATCTTTGCGCCGTAAGGCGCGGAACTCACAAATTCGTATGTCGGAATTCGTCCTTCGTACTTCTACAAACTCCCATTTATCAACTGTATAGTTTAACAGAGCGAATTATATAAACTTATCATTAATGTGTTGATAAATTTTATAAACATCATCAAATGATTGGCGTAATAACTCGGAACCATAGTATGAGGAGCCAATAATACGAACAATTTCTACAGCTATTGAAAAATGCTCTATACTATGTTTTTCCATAATATGCCAATAAATAGGGTCTGGTATGTTGGTGCCTCTGGAACCTTTTTTGAAACACAGAAATAGCTCGAACATCTCCTCGGCTGCTTCATCTGCGCTTTTTTTATCGCGAA
This sequence comes from uncultured Akkermansia sp., assembly GCA_904501975.1. Taxonomy (GTDB): domain Bacteria; phylum Verrucomicrobiota; class Verrucomicrobiia; order Verrucomicrobiales; family Akkermansiaceae; genus Akkermansia. The sequence continues at coordinate 26,519 of CAJGCZ010000011.1, read as the reverse complement.
TTTTTAGTGCCAATTTGTGCAATTGTAATAATTGTTCAGTATTCTTACTAAGTTGTTTTTCGTATATGGGTAAAACATCTGTAATATCAAAGTACAGACGTCTTATAGAGCGGGAAGGCGGTTGATAAAAGAATGGGCAAAAATACAGGCGGTTGTTTTTCTCCAAGAATAAAATTTTTATGTTACTACCGAAGAAGTATTTACTTATCCCGTTTGATTCTAAATAATCGTAAATTTCAGTGAAATAGGACATCGCAGCATCCGGGGTGACATACCAAGCTATATCCGCAGATATAGGAAGTTGTGTCTGTGTTTGCGCGAAAGTTTGGCAACTTAACATGCCACATAACATAATAAATTTTAAATAGATATGATAAATAAAACGCTTCATAGTTTAGTATTATGCTAATACTTGTATTATATGCTCTGTAGAATTGAAGTCAATCTTATTATTAAGAGTCAATGCCTTTTATGAGAGCATCCGCCCCCATGCCGATAAAGCTAGATTACTGTTTTTTGCTTGTACGTTGCCGCATCCTCAGGTATAATGAAGTATCCTTAGCAAGCTTGCATCGTACATGCAATTAGTCATCGGAATCTCAAAACTATGAAGCCCACTCATCGCATATCTGAGACTGCATCCTCCTTCTTGCATTCTTCTTCAACGAAAGGGAAATTTTATTGGATAATCGTTGTCGGTTTAACTCAATTGTTTTCCTGTTGTTCATTATTCCATCAAAATACCATAGAAGAGTTTCAGTCTGCCATTAGCAACGAAGAGGTGCAGCATATAAAAAATTACGTGCAAGAGAATCCTCAATTCCAATCACACTTTTTTCAAATTAATTTTGAAAAAATGTCGCCGTTGGAATATGCCATTTATTGCAAAAAAACTAAGTCTGTAGAAGCTTTAGTAAAATTGGGGGCTAATTGCGATGTAGAGAGGATGATTGGCGCATTTTGGTCTGTCACAAATTCCGGTTCCTATACCGAAGCCTCCATGTTAGAAACCTTGACGGTATTGCTGGAACATAATCCAAATCTCATCAAAGATTCCGAATTTTGTGAAGGCATGATGCTAGGCGCCATCCATTTTCATTCTGAAGAGCTGTTGTTTCACCTATTAGAGCTCGGTGTTTCACCCCACATCATCGTTGATGATGGATGGACATTACTCGACTATGCAATAGCTGTTTCCTTTGACGAAGGTGTTACTCTCTTAAATCAATATGGGGCTACTGAACATCCCCATGTGGATAGTTCGGTTTATCCGGATCTTGACGCTTTGATAAAAAATTTAGAGAGTGAGTAATTTTTTTTATTATCTTCAATAAGATAGATAGTAATAACCACAAAAGGGGGGCAATGATTAAACCTAAAAATAAACACCCCCATATATAGTACAATTTGACACATTCTTCTATTGCTTGTACATGATCACGAGGACAAGAAGAAGCGCCATATCCCCAGTAGGTTGCCTGGTGAAAAGTTAATAATATTAACAGAATATAAATGATAACTATTGCAATTTTCATAACAAATATTGTTGCATGCGTTGGTATAATTAAAAACTAAATTTGAAATAGCGATTAGATAAATCGTTGATTTGTAGCATAATAAATGTGCTAAAGAAAAAACACAAAGCACTCATTATGCAACCACAAGCCCAGTTTGACAGACTTTTGGAAATAAGCAAGTTTTTTCTCAGAATTATTCAATTCTAGTGGAAATTTATCTCATTGTGGTCGAGCTCATCTTTGTTCGGATGTTGCGTTTCGTTTTCGCAGGGATTTTTGATTGTTACATCAAATTTATCATTTTTACAGGTAATGGATATAATCCTTTCGTCTGCACCCAAATAAATCTCCATGGCTACCAAGTGCTTTATTAGCGCATGATTGGTAATATCCGAACATTGAAAAGCATTCAGAATGCAATAAAAACAAATTCAACCGTACCCAAAACTGTGCAATTAAGCATGGTTTTGGGTACGGTATTTTACATTGCTATAATTCGTGAATTAAAATTTCTTGAAATGTATTTTCTTTAGGTATCTTTTTCCATGATAATATCCATTCATTATTATGTCGATCTTTCCATTTTAGCTTTATTTTTACGTTTACATCATACATACTATTTGAAAAAGAAGCATAAACTTCGTCATTGTTTAATTCGCAATACCAATTTTTGGTTAATGGTAGAAGTAAGGCCGGAGTCGATAAAAAAATCTCCTCCTTGCATGTTAAAAACAATTGACCTTGTTTGTTCATTTTATATAAAATCTGATTATTGTTATAATTTTTCTGATAGGTCAGAAAATAATAAGCATTAGAATCTTCGAAAAAAGGGATACAGCGAATAACATCCATCAATGTTTCTTCGGATTCACGAAACGACAATTGAATTCGCCATAAAAAATCCATAGAATGATGTAACTCTTTATCACTCCAAAAAATCTTTTGATAAACTGAACCTACTTTTTCTACCCGTGAGAGGAGCGGAATATCACTAGCCACACAAGATTCCACAAATGTCCATTCTTTTACTTCTTCGGGTAAAGTATAATGATAAAAAGGCTCACATAATCGTAATCTCGCAAAATTATCTCGATTTGTAATTTTATGTAATTTAAAGGTAGATTTCAAGTTTTCGCCGATAGCATTTTGATAGAGAGCAACTCTCATAACTCCGTCTAGATTATTAGGTATAACAATAATTTTACCTACACCTATTCCTAAAATTGGAGACTCTATGTTTGAAGTCAATTTCTCATTTTTCTGTTCTGCATACAAGCTCTCCGTAGAACAAAAAAGTAATGATATTATCAATAATAAAAACACATATCTTTTCATAACGCGTGGGTACTCCCTAAAAACAAACTTAAACATCCTTATCCATAATTAGTTTCATTCCTTTACCCGCAAAAATTCTGTTCTTGAGTTATTGCCATAATCAAAGGGTTCTATTTCGAGTTCAGGAATGTTAAACTCGTAAAACACGGAGTAAGAATTTGTGCTATTCTCACCTTGGAATGGGGAGTTACTGAGGTATTGGGTGCGAGTAACTTGTTGTGATTTTTCTGCTTTAGCAACACATGTATTCTCTGCCTTCTTTTCGTTGGAACTGAGCAAAGTATCCCCTGTTGATTCCTGAATCGTCATTCTCTGCGAAAAACATGACATCGCCAAAAACAGAGATAATACAACGGAAAGAGTAGATTTTAACATACGAAAGAGGGCGGGGTTATTGAATCAATACTCACCAATGATTATATCAAAATGATGGGAGGAATCAAGATGAAAAATATAGCTATACATCTTTATACGCTTAATTTTCAAATAAAAGCCATATAAATATTGCTGTTACAACTTAGTGAGGACCTTAACGTATATTTTCATCTCCATATTGACCGCATCTGCGAGGAGGGAAATTATGTTCTAGAATATACAGTTCGTTTTCGCAGGGAGTTTTGATTGTTACATAAAATTTATCATTTTTACAGGTAATGGATATAATCCTTTCGTCTGCGCCCAAATAAATCTCCATGGCTACCAAGTGCTTTATTAACGCATGATTGGTAATATCCGAACATTGAAAAGACGTTTCTGTAAGATGCAAATTATAATAAAAATTAATACTATTATCGGATTTTTCTAACTTATCTTTATACAATCCATAACAGGTAATAGCACCGGTGTTTTTATTTATCATTCTAGCACAGCAAGGGGATAATAAATGTATTTCATATAATTTATCCCACTCCGGAAAAGTTTTTAATATGACGAGTATAATATCATCGTACCGCAAATCTCGCTCGAGATTCTCCATGTGCTTATCCATTTGATTTACATGGTAAAATCTATATTGTTTAGATGATGGTATGTCAGCGATTTTTTTATAAAAGCGGTAGTATTCAGTTGTTGGGGATTCTACATCCAAATTGCTTATATACTCTAACAAATAGTTGCAGATTTCAGATGCCTGCTGCCGGGTTATAGGGTATATACAGCGAGGGGGTAAATTGCTTTTCTTTATGTCTATGCCTTCCTTGAGGCTTTCATGATAAAAAGGAGTTTTGCTGAATAATAGTATATCATTATCGCGTAAAGGAAAAGAAAATTTGTTACAGGCAAACATATCAAGAATGTAGATGGAGCCATTTCTATATACTGTTACATACCTGCTGTATAAGCCGGATTTTTGTAAATCTTTCTCATAAAGAATTTTTTCAGATACTTGTGAGGCATTCCAAATATCATGTATACATTGAACTTCATCGCATGTAAATAACCTATTTTCTTTTCCCAGACCATAAATTGTTATTTCGCATGCTAGGGTTTTCATAGAGAAAAATATAAATGCCATCATTAAATAGATAAGGATATTTTTCATAATGTATCGATTTTTTGTTATCATTTTGCACTAATTGCAAATAAAATATTTTTGAGATAAAGTAGGGTGTGTAATTGTGTGTACGGTTGCCTAACGCTACTGTAATCTACATGATGAAGCAGAATTAAGCAAGTAAAAAAGAGCACACGGGTTGCCACCTCCGTCGCATGAGGAAATGCCGACGGAGGAGGGGGGTGCGGATGAGCGGAAGACGGCACGATATTATTCGGAAGCCTGGTCGTCAGCATTGCCTTTTTTTGCTTAGCAATTCGTCCTTCGGACTTCGTATGTCGTACTTAAAAATACTTCTTGCGTTAGGTGCGCAGAATGCGTATAATGAAAGCGTGAACGGAAATGACATGAGAGAGGTAGGATTGCGTGCTTACCGAGCCATGGAGATGGCGCGGGCGTTTGATACCAAGCTTTCAGCGCTGTATAAAGCCGGCAAAATGTACGGTGGCGTCTTTTTGGGGCGCGGGCACGAGGCTGTAGCGGCGTGCGAGGCTGTATTTTTGCAGAGAGGGGTGGATGTGTACAGCCCGTTCATCCGCGAGCAGGCGGGGCGCTGCGCGTGGGGTGATTCCGTTTTAGAGAGTGCCCGTTGTTATTTGGGCAGCATGGAAGGCTGCATGCGTGGGCGAGACGGCAATGTGCACTGGGGCAAACCGCTGGAGGGAAATCCGGCTCCTATATCGCACTTGGGCGCCATTGCTTCTGTGGTAGCGGGCATGATGCTGGCAAAGCGCATGCAGGGCGAGACCGGCGCGGTAGGCATGGTGTGCATTGGCGACGGCACCACCTCCGTAGGTGCCACGCACGAGGCCTGCAACATGATAGCGGTGGAAAAATTACCCATCGTGGTGGTTGTTACCAATAATCAGTTTGCGTATTCTACCCCCAATGCATCGGAGTTTGCCTGCAAGAGCTTGGCGGACCGTGGCCGCGGCTATGGCATGCAGACCCACGAGTGCGATGGCACGGATTTTTTACAGACCTTGGCAACGATGCAGAAGGCGGTAGCCGCCGCGCGTGCGGGCGAGGGGCCCCAGTGGGTGGTGGCAGATACGCTGCGTCTTTGCGGGCATGGCGAGCACGATGATGCTGCCTATATACCGGCAGAGTTGAAGGCTGAGTATGCCGACCGCGATCCGCTGATTGTGGCTCGCCGTCAGGTGCAGGAGCAAGGCTGGCTGACCGCAGAGGAGGTGGCGGCTATTCAGCAGGAAAGCATTGACGAAGTGCAGCGCGCGATGGCGCAGGCTCAGAAGGAGCCCACGCCGCAGCCTGCTGAGACAGATTGGAGCTCCACCTCGTGGAAGCCGGAGCGTTATTAATTCTAACCCCCAAGAGAAGAACGATGAGTGTTACCTACATAGATGCCATCAGGCAGGCCATGATTGAGCTGCTGGAGGAAGACCCCAAGGTGTTTCTCTATGGCGAGGATATTGCCGGCGTGTTCGGCGGTGCCTTTAAGGCAACCAAGGGGTTGGCAGAGCGGTTTCCCGGTCGGGTGCTGAATGCCCCCATTGCAGAAGATGCCATTGTGGGCACGGCTATTGGTGCAGCCTTGGGTGGCATGAAACCGATTGCCGAAATGCAGTTTGCCGATTTCGGTATTTTGGCGCTTAACCAGATGTGCAACAACGCTGCGGCGCATTATTTCCGCACCGGCGTGCCGCTGAATGTCACGCTGCGCATGCCCTGTGGTGGCACCCCCGGCGGCGGCCCGTACCATAGCCAGATGGTGGAGGCACTCTTTGCTCACTTCCCGGGCGTGCATGTGTTTACCCCCGCCACGGTGGCCGATGCTTATTACATGCTGAAGCAGGCGGTGCAGATACCGGATCCGGTGGTTTTCCTGGAGCACAAGTTCCTGTACCGCTGGCTGAAGGCCGACACGTGGGCGGATGCCGACCCGCTGCCCATCGGGCGAGCCCGCATTGCTCGCCCCGGCTACCATGCCACAGTGGTTACCTACTCCGCCATGGTGCCCGAGGCTTTGAAGGCTGCCGAGGAATTGGCCGCTACCAGTGGCTACCATATTGAGGTGGTGGATTTGCGCACCGTTAAGCCTATTGATACTGATACCGTGCTGGCCTCTGTGGCGCGCACCGGGCGCTTGCTGGTGGTGAGCGAGGATTTTCCGTGGGGTGGCGTGGCTGCCGAGGTGATAGCCCGCGTGGCATCCGAGGGCCTGCATTTGCTGGATGCTCCGCCGCTGCGCCTGAGCTCTAAGGAGAGCCCCATTCCCTATCATCCGGACTTGTGGAAGGCGCACCGCCCGCACAGTGAGGATATTGCCGCCGCCGTACGTTACCTTTTAACCCTTTAACTTATACCTAGCATACCGTTATGCCTTTAGTTCCCATTCTCATGCCCCAGTTGGGTGAATCCATTGCAGAAGCCACCATTATGCGCATGCTGGTGAGCCCCGGAGATACCGTGCAGGAAGACCAGGAGGTGTTTGAGGTAGAAACCAATAAAGCCGTGATGGCGGTGACGGTTTCTTGCGGTGGTGTCGTTAAGCAAATCTCCGTTTGCGAGGGCGAGACCGTGCCCGTGGGTGCCGTGATGGCCGTGGTAGAGGCCACGCCGGAAGAAGTGGAGCGCACCGGGGCCACCGTGTTGGATGAAGCTGCCGCCGCTGCGGCCGTGCAGCCTGCGGGGGAGAAGAAAGGCTCCTCCTTGGTGGCAGACGGCGCACACTTCCGTACCGAGGGCGAGTACCGCGAGGGCCGCACCGGGCACATTGATACGCAGGGCAGGGGCTTGCCCGTGCCTGCCCGCATGCGTGGTGCCCAGTATCTCTCCCCGCGCATTCGTGCCCGTATGGATGAGCTCAACATCACCGAGGCAGACTTGGCGTATGTGATTGGCACGGGAGCCAATGGCCGCATTACCATAGAAGACTTTGAGAACTTTATTCATTATGTGGATGGCTGGCCCTCTCGCCCCGCCTCGCCCATGCGCCGCAGTGTAGCCGGCAGCATGCAGCGCACGTGGCGCCGCCCGATTGCCAGTGCAGGGCGCCCCATTTACATGGCTCCCATTATCTTGCACCGCCGCAATCACCCGCGCAAACCCGGTGTTACCCTCTATTTCCTGCGTGCGTTGGCTTTAGCCTTGGCAGAGTACCCGGAGTGCGCCGGCTACATGGTGGGTGGCCGAATTCTTACCCCGCGCCGCATTGATTTGGGCGTGGCCGTGCAGGTGGCAGACGGTGTGATGGTGCCCGTTATTCGCGGCGTGAACGAGTACACGCTGGATGAATTGATTGACGACTACAACAAGGTGATTGTGCAGTCTCGTGAGCGCAAGCTGGACCCCGTGTATGTGGGTGGCGGCATTGCCACGGTTTCCAATTTCGGTGGCTTTGGGTTAACCTTTGCCTCGCCCATGCCCTTGCCCAGCGAAAGTTTGATTTTGGGTGTGGGTGCGGTGCGTAAAACACCTGTGTGGAGCGATGAGGTAGAGTGCTTTATTCCTGTGGAGCAGGCAGAGATTGTGGCATCCTTTGACCACCGCGTGGTGGACGGCGGCGACATCGGCCGCCTGATGCAGCGCATCGCCTACTATCTGGAGCACCCGGAACTGCTGTAATCTTATCCCTGCCTGGTATGGAAACGTTGGATCCGAGCAAGCATGTCATTGGTGTACTGGCCGGTGCCGGTGAGTATCCTCGCCTGATGGTGGAGGGCGCTAAACGTGCCGGTATGCGTGTGGTGGTGGCTGGTTTTCGCGGTGCCGTAGGCAAGGATATTCCCCCGCTGTGCGATGCCTTTCGTAAGTTCCGTGTAGGAGCCGTGGAGGGGCCGCGCGAGTTTTTTATGGAAAACGGCGTAACCCATGTGGTGATGACCGGGCAGATTAAGCCTGCCTGCATTTATACCATGTGGCCGGATGCCACCGCCCGCCGCCTGTTGGCGCAGCTGGACCGCCGCAACGCGCACACTATTTTTGGTGCCGTGTGTGATTATGTGGGCTCTTACGGTATGAAAATGCTGCCCTCCACCGCGTTTATGGAGGAGGTGTTGCCCGGCGAGGGGCATTTGGCCGGCCCCGCCCCCACGGCGGAGCAAATGGCGGAGGCTTACCATGGCATGCAGTTGGCCAGAGAAATTGCCCGCTTGGATATTGGCCAAAGCCTGATGGTGCGCGGTATGGAAGTAACCTGCGTAGAGGCCTTCAAGGGGACCAACGAATGTATTAAAAACGGCGGTGGCACTGCAGAGCGCCCCGTTACCCTGTGCAAGGTGACAAAACCCGGCCACGATATGCGTTTTGATGTGCCCTGCCTAGGCTTGCGCACGATTCAGCACTGCGTGAATCACCACGTGCGCCATATTGTTTTTGAGGCGCACCGCACCATTCTTTTCCAAAAGCAGGCGGTGATAGAGCTGTGCAACAAACACGGTATTACACTGCATGGTATGCACATGCCGACGGATGGTCCGCAGGTGCCCGCCATTACGCATGCTGAGGATGATGTTGCCCATGCAGAAGAACTGGCCCGCGCGCTGGATTCGCTGGGCATTGGCCACTCTGCCGTGGTGTGCGATGGTGTAGTGATTGCCGTGGAAGACCCGGAAGGCCCCCTCAAGTGCATAGCCCGTGCCGGGGCATACATGAAGCGCATACGCTTTGCCCGTTTGGCTAATTGGCTGTGCGGCCTGTTACTGGGGCGCAAGGGAAGCTCGCCCTCGCCCATGGTCATGCGTTATACGGAGAATTTCATGTTCACGCCCATGGTGCAACAAGCGGCAAAGAAAGCCGGTATACGTTTAACGCTCCGCTAAACATGAAGAGAAAAGCATACGCCGTTGTCCTGCTTTGTATCGTATTCTTGTATGGATTATCAGCCTGTGCAGCGCCATCGCTGGTATATCCCGGGGCATCCATGGAGATGCCGGATTGCAACTACGGCAGCGAGCAGCAGCACGTCTCATTGAAGGCAGAGGATGGCACGGCCCTGCGCGGGTGGTTCTTTAACCGTGGTGCGCACACGCCCTTGGTGGTGCTTTATACCGGCAATGCCATGAATGTGGGGGCGCTCAACGATTTGGCTGAGGCGGATACCGCGCGCTCCTACCTGCTGATGAATTATCGTGGCTATGGCGATAGTGAGGGTACGCCGTCGGAAGCGTTGCTGGTGCAGGATGCGCGCCGCTGCCTGAGCGTGGCACGCAAGAAGCTTGGAACCCCGGCTTCTGTCACCTTAGTGGGATTTAGTTTGGGTAGCGGGGTAGCCACCCAAGTGGCTGCCGCAGAGCAGGTGGATGCCTTGGTGCTTATTTGCCCCTTCGATAGCATTACCACCGTAGCTTGCAATATGGTGCCTTTTATTCCGCGCCTGTTGCCGTTGGACTCGTGGAACTCTGCACACTTTGCACCGCATATTACCTGCCCTGTGAGCATTCTGCGCGCACAGTACGATTCTATTGTGCCGCCGAGCAGTACAGATGCCCTCATGCGTGCCTTTAAGGCTGTAGAGCCCAAGGTGTTCAACTTTGAGTGCGACCACAACGATATTTTCGGCATGGAGGGCTTTACCACTACTCTACGCCGTCAGTTTGCCCCCTAAGCGCAGGGCTAGAGGTAATAAAACCGCGCGTAGTTAAAGGTGGTAAGCGGCGTGTGTGCATCATCTGCCGAGGCCATGCGTTGCGGTATCATGGCCAAGGGGAGGCCTTCATCCAACAGGGCGCGCAGGCGTTGCGCCAGTTTGAGGTTCTCGTGCGCCAATTCTTCCGGGGTGGTGGGTATGCCGTATTCTTCAGCCTCGCTCATTTCCGTGATAATCATGCCGGAAAACAGGCCGTGCAGCCCCTCGGCCTTAGCAAATAAATCGGCATGGCACCATATACCCACCACATTGTGGCCATGGCGGCGTAGGTAATAGGAGTGCGAGTGGCTGATGATGAGCCTATCGTAGTCGGCGCCGCCGTTGGCATCCGTGCGGGATAACAGCCCCTTATCGTTGCCGTGCCCCAGCAGCAGAATACGCTCCGCCGGCAGGGCATGGTGCAGCGCATGCTTTATCTCTGCTTTGCTGTGGTGTTGCGTTAAACGGCAGGCCTGCACCCCCTCGTAGAGCAGGCAGAGCATATCCGTTGTTGCATCGATGGGGTGAACAACAAGCATGAGGGCGCTCAACCGTTAGTGGAAAATATTACGCAGGTCGTGGTGTTGCAAAGGGGAAGAGGCAGAGGGGGAATCCACCTCTTCAAAGAGCTTGCGGGCTCGTTCCACCTGGTCGGCATCTGTCAGCGGGCGGGCGGCCTCCATGGGCATGAGCTCGCCTTGCTGCATGTTCTCCTCCACCGTGGTTACGCCCTCCTCCTCGTCGTCATCGTTGTTGGCTTCCTCCTCTTCCGTTTCTTCAGGGGATTCTTCTTCGGCGGCGGGGGTGGTAGGTTCTTCTTCTTCCTCAGCGGCGGCCTCTGTCTCCTTTTCCTCCACGTCCTCTTGCGGTGCGGGGGCAGGGGCTTCTGCTGCAGGGGCTGCCGCCTCCGGATTATTTAAGGCGGTGGTAAACTCAGCAGAATTGAGGGATGCAATGAGGGTAACACGCACCTCATCGCCCAAATGCGGCTTCACCGTGGCACCAAAGAAGATGGTTACATCGTCATCCGCCAAGGCGTTCTTAACGGTTTCTACGGCTTCTCTGAGCTCTTGAACAGACATGTTTTCGCCACCGGCCACATGCACAATGACGGTGCGGGCAAAACGCAGTGCGCCGTGGTACGCCACCAGCGGAGACTCCAGCGCAGCGCGGGCTGCATTCTCAGCGCGGTGGGGGCCATAGCCCTTGCCGGAGCCGAACAGGCAGCGGCTATCGTTGTTCTCCAGCGCCATGGCCAGCTCATCGAGTCCCAAATTAATTAAGCCGGGAGAGGTCTCCAGCATGGGGATAGCGGCGGTGGCCTTGGCCAGCACGCGGTCTACCTCCTCAAAAACGGCACGGGCACCACGGTTGTTGCTGAAGAGGTTTTCCATGTAGTCGTTCTCGAAGCAGAAGAGAATATCCGTTTGGCGAGCAATCTCCTCGTGGGCTTTCTCTGCCTGTGCGCGGCGGCGTGTGCCCTCAAAGCTAAAGGGCATGATGAGCACGGATACCAAGAATACGCCCTTTTCCTTAGCCAATTTGGCCAGTACGGGGGCTGCACCGCTGCCGGTGCCGCCACCCAAACCTGCAACCATAACGAGCAGGCGGGTGTCCTCCAGCATGGCTTCCAGCTCCTCGCGGCTGTCTTCTGCTGCACGGCGGCCTACCTCGGGGTCGCCGCCGGAGCCCAGCCCATGGTTAAGCCCGCCACCCAACTGAATAAATTGGAAGTTTTCACCCAGTGCCAAGCGCACTCGCTCATCTAACGAAGCGGTGTAAAGCTTCACGTTCTCTGCGCTGGAGGCACCGAAGCATTGCAGAATGCCGGCGCCGGCACCGCCGATGCCGACGATGGAGATACCCTGAGACTTGCGGGGAGTTGACTGGTAGGAAAGCATGGTTGGAGGTAGGTAAATGGTGGAAAAATGGTAGCGCGAATGGCCGGATTATTTCTTTTTGCGGAAGAGGTTGAGGAAGCGCTGCCACAAGCCCGTTTTCTCCGGCTCGGCGTATTCCTCCTCTTTCTTCATGGCGTAGTGGATGAGGCCAATGGTGGTGCAGTAGCGCGGGTCTGCCAGGTAGGTGTAGTCCTTACCCACGCCGGGATGCGCCGGCTGGTATACTCTGACCTTGAAAATGGACTGCGCCAAACGATCCAAGCCCAGCATCAAACTTGTGCCGCCGGTGATGTACACGGCCATGTCTCGCTGGCGCCACATGTAGGGCGGGATGGCGTTCTTCACCTCCTGCAGAATAGCCGTCAGGCGTTCGCGGATGATGTAGTTGAGCTGCCCGCGGGCAATGCTGTAGAGTGTGCCGTCGTCTCCGCGGTTGACAGCCATGCTGGTGTCATCCTCGTCGCCGAAGGCGTGGCCTTGGTTAATCTTAAGGCTTTCAGCGGCGGCCTCGGTCATGGGCGTGCGGTTGTTTTTAATGATGTCCTTATTGATGGTGCGGCCACCGTAGGGCAAGCACCCGCTGGCCACAATGTTGCCTTGGAAGTAGCAAATGTAGTCCGTTGTGCCGGCACCGATGTCGATTAACAACGCACCGGCCTCGCGCTCCTTGCGCCCAAACACCATTTGAGCCGTAGCCAACGGAGCAAATACCATGCTCTCTACCTCCAGAGGTACCTGGCGCACGCAGAGCAGGGCATTTTGCAGGCGCTTTTTATCGCCGTGGATAGTGTGGCTGGTGATTTCCAGACTATTGCCGTGCACCCCCACCGGATTGTAGTAAATGCGGGTATTATCTACACAAAAGTTGCCCAGCTCTTGGTTAATGATAACGCGGTCCGGCGGCAACTCCTTGTGCTCCACCTGCCTGTAGGCCAGGTTCACGTGTTCTTCTTCAATCGTCACCTCGTCCTCCGGCAGTTTGTAAATGGCGCTGTGGCTTTGGCCGCGAATGTGGTCGCCTGTGACGGAAAGATAGACGCTCTGAATATCAGCACAGGCGTGGTCTTGTGCCAGCTGCCAGGCATCGCTCAGGTTCAGGCAGGCATAGTTGTGGTTGGCAATCTCACCGGCGACAATGCCTTGGCTGGGTACCTCTCCTAAGCCGATGATGGAGGAGGTGCCATCCGGGTGAGCCTCGCCCACCACCATGCAGGTTTTGCTGGTGCCGATTTCAAGCGCTACAATGATTTTTGAGGTCGCCATAGTGTGTATTCTCTCGTTGGGGGGGGCGCCGTGGCAAGGCGTCTTAGTTGTTGCCGAAAAGATAATTGATGATGCGGCGGAACCAACCCGGCTTGCTCTCCTCGATGCGCTGGGCATGGCGAATCAGGCCAATGGCAGTGCAATAACGCGGGTCCGACAGGTAGGAGTACTCCTCACCTGCACCCGGAGGAAGCGGTTGCTTGACCGGTACCTTGAAAATAAACTGGGCCAGGTTGTCCAATCCACGCATCAAACTTGTGCCGCCGGAGAGGTACACCGTCATGCCGCTGCGGTTCCACACGGAGGCCGGAATTTTGTCCTTAATTTGCAGAAGAATGGAAGCCAAGCGGTCGCGGATAATCTCGTTGAGGCGACCGCGCTCAATGACGTACTCGGTGCCGGTATCCGTCACATAACGGGCGAGGGTGGTATCCTTCACTTCGCCGAAGGCGTTGCCCTCCTTGCACTTAAAGTGCTCTGCCGCCTTCAGGCTCATGTGGCGTTGCCCTGATTTATCCACAATATCCTGGTTAATTTGGGCGCCACCCTTGGGAATGCTGCCGCAGGCCACAATGTCAATATCCTCGTAGCAAATGTAATCGGCAGAGCCGCCGCCGATATCGATGAGCAGGGCACCGGCCTCCTTCTGCTGCTTGGTGAGCACGGCCTGGGCAGAGGCCAAGCCGGCGAACACGGCGTGCGTAACATTCAGCGGAATTTGGCGGGCGCACATGGAGGAATTAAGAATGCGCGTTGCAATGCCGTGAATGGTAAAGCATTTGATGTCCAGCGTACGGGCGCTGATGCCGGTGGCGTACAAAATAGACTGGCGACCATCTACATTGAAGTTGCCCACCTCCTGGTGCAGAATATCGCGGTCGGAGGTAATCTCAATCTGCTTAGCCTTAGCCACTACCTCGTTCATGTGGTGGTGGTCCACCACGTTTTCGTTATCCGGCAGGCGCAGGGAACCTACATTGCTTTCGCCCTGAATATGGTCACCTGTTACGGAAATTAAGACCTGAAAAATCTCAACATCCGTTGCCTCTTGGGTCTTTTGCCAAACATCGAACACCGTTTGGCGAGCCATGCTCATATCTCGAATCTCGCCACCGGAAATACCGGCACTGGCGACCTCCGCACCCCCGATGATAACGGCTGAGCAATCAGGGCGTATCTCACCCACCACCATGCAGGTTTTGGTGGTTCCGATTTCAAGTCCTACTACGATTTTTGACCGAGACATGGAGAGTTTTACTGATGGAGTTTGTGAACGAGGCGCAGCACCAAACGGCGGCTTAGGCCAGCCTGCCCGTTACTGCCCGCTCAGTATAGCAGAATCTTTCTCTGTTTGCGCGGTAAATGCGCGTCATATTAGCGGCAAGATGCACATTGCTCCGGCGTGGGCATGGCTTTGGGGCGTATGGTGATGGCCCCCTCACTGTAACGCTCGGAGGGCACAAAGAGAAAGCCCGGCTCGCGGTTGCGTACCTCGTACCCGGTTAAGCGGAAGATGGGCATGGCCGTGTCGGTGTTCGGCTCGTAGGCCTCTTCTCCCGTGTATTTGCCGCGTATGATGTACTCCACATTCTGGTCGGTACCAAACACCGGGTTAGATAACGGGGGCTCTATCCCGCGGTCCGGCTGGCGGCACACGCTCTCATCCATAATCACCAACTTGGCTGTGCGCCAGCTTTGGCCCGGCCGGCGCAGGTAGCCCCAAAAGCGGGTATAGGGAATGTAGTAGCGGCGGCCAATGTAGTAGTCGCCCACCTCTTCTTGGGCAATCTCTGCCTCGCGGGCAGCCAGCGCTTCGCAGTCCGTGCGAAGCGTGTTGCACTGCACCAGCATGAGACAGCCCAAACAGACCGTAAGAACCTTTTTGAACATCATGGAAGGGTACTATTGACGGAGTTATTACTTTTCCTCCGTGTTGTTGTTACCACGGTTCATAATGCTGTTGAAGGCGGCCTGCTGCTGCTTAGCGCGTTTCTTGCTTGCTACTTTGCGCCACACAACAATCAGCAACAACAACGGCACCAGCACGGTGAGAATATCCATCACCATGGCAGATAATCCTAACCCGCCCAAAGCCTCGTGTACAGGGCCGGCAATGGCCTTCGGCAAGAATCCCTTGCCGGAGCCGGCGTCCGTAGCGCTGCTCTCGCTGTCATCCTCCAACTCTGCGGCGATATCCGGTGCGCCGAAGTCGTCCTCACTGCTGCTATCGTCGGCCACCGGTTCCTCCGGCACCTCAACCACAACCGCAGGCTTGGCGGGTTTGGGGGTAGCGGCGCCACTCGGCGATATGCGGCGGCGAGATTCTTCATCTGCGCGCAGGGCGGATAAATCAATATTGGCACCGGCGCTGCCCAAGGCGGTGTAGCCGCCATCCTCTTGGGCCTCGCCCAAAGTCATGCGGTCGCGAGACGGCTTGGAGGCATAATAAACAAAGCGGGTGCACTTCTTGCGGCTGGCGCTGGTGTGCTCCACAAAAATCCACCCCTCGCCCTTGCCGTCAGCGCCCTTTACCTTGGCACCCAAGGCATGCTCCATGCCGTAGGTGTTGGTGTTCTTCTTGGGCTTGCCCAGCTTTTTGTAAGAGGACTTGCCCCCGGTAACGGCCTTAATGTCGTTGTGCACCGTCTTTTGGCTTGCCGGCTTGCTGTACTCTACCGCAATGCACAGTGCTTGCCCTTGGCGATTGAGTTTGAAATCTACATGCACCGTGCGCCCCTTCAACTTCCACGTGCGGCGAATGGTGCTATCTGATAAAATGGTGTAATTGTAATCCTTGCTCAGGCTGCTGTCTGCCTCATCTCGCGTCATCGGCAGTTGCAATTCCTTAAGCTCCAGCCCCATGGCTGCTCCGCTCAGCATTACTGCTGCTAAACTGACAATCCCTGCTGTTTTCTGAATCATGTTCATGCGCGTCTTTTTTACTCGCCTCTTATACCATTTATGCCACGCTTTCTCAAGCTTAAATGTTTTTGCAGGCGCAAAATCCGCTTGACATTGTGCCCCTATCTCCCCATAATACCCCCACTTCATCATTGGAGAGATGGCTGAGTTGGTCTAAGGCACTCGACTCGAAATCGAACGTGGCAGAGATGTCACCGAGGGTTCGAATCCCTCTCTCTCCGCTCGAAAAGTCCTGCATTTGCAGGGCTTTTTTTGTTGATATATGAATGAGTTAGGAGTGATGGTGTGCTGCGGCATGGCGTTATGCGGAATATGCCTGTGTACACTTTTAGTGTACAAAAAAAGGGCATGTACACAAAGTCACACGAGAGTTAATCTTTATCATCACTGCATATACCCAGACAGACGAACATGCTGCTAACATGCCTTAAGCTTGACAAAAGGCGGAGGGTAGGGCATGATAGCAGGCAGTCTATGTACATACCAACACAAGAGGAGAGATATAGCAAGGTAGCATGGTACACCCTACTGATGTGCATGATTTTGCCGTCGGGGGTGGTGGCTTGGGCTTATGGCGATTTTGCTGACTTGCTGTGGTGTTTATTTGCATTCACCTTACCGTTGGCACATGTGTTTGTGGCGGTGGGGATTGCGTTTTCTGCCTCGGTTGTATTTTCTTGTTTGGTGCATGCTTTGGCTTTTTATTGGGTAGCAAAACGCTGCCGATGGACCCCGAAGAAGAAGCTCACCTTTGTTGTGACATGGGGCATGTTTACCGCCTTTGTGTTGCGCTTAATGGTAGCGTATACCGTGTGGAAATCCGTGGTAGAAGGATAGGGAGGGGGGGGTATAATGTACAATTTACAAGGTACAATGTACAATTTGTGGAGCTAGGCGGCTACGCCGCGGATTCTTATTTTTCAAGGCTTACTACCCGCGCTTTGGGCGCGGGGCGTGAGCGGTGGAATCTGCTTTGCCATTACGGCGACCTCAGGGAGCGAAGCTTTTCAATTGTACATTGTACATCGTAAATTGTAAATTGTACATCCCTTAATCATTCGCCGTGAGGGAATCGGATTCTGCGCGGGCGAGGATGGATTCGCACTCTGCGTGGCCGCGGGCTTTGGCTAATTGGCGTGCGGTCTTGCCGCCGCCGCTGGGTAGTTTGGTATCGGCACCGGCAGTAATCAGGAGGGCAAGGCAGCCCTTGTTGCCGGCCATGGCCGCGGCATGCAGGGCATTTTCGCCGTAAATATTGCACATGGAGAGATTAGCGCCGGCTTGCAATAAGAGGGCGGCGCTTTCGGGGCGACCCCAGCTCCAGCGGGCCACTTCCATCAACGGGGTATCGCCACGCTTGTTGGTGCTGTTAACAGGGGCTCCATGCTGCAAAAGTAATTGCACGAGCTCGTGGTGGCCGAAGCGGGCGGCTAGGTGCAGCGCAGTGCTGCCGTCGCGGGAGCGGGTGTCGGTAGCTGCGCCGAACTCCAGCAAGGCTTTGGCGCATGCTATATCACCCGTAGCCACGGCTGTGTGCAAGGCCGTGTAGCCTGCGGCAGTGGCTGTGGCATCGGCCGGGGCACCGTGTTGCAACAGGTGCGGAATAACAGCCGCTTGCCGGTGCTGCACAGCAACGTGGAGCAGGGGAGTGCCGTCTTTGGTGCGCGCGAGAGTATCCGCCCCGGCATCGCACAAAAGACGCAGTAAGTCCACCCGGCCTGTGGCCGCGGCTTGCTGCAATTCTTCCGTGTATCGTTTGCGGATGCCGCGCCGTTGCAGCGCTTGCTGTGCTAAAAGGCGTGCAGTTTCCGGGTGCCCGGCAGTGCGGGCGCAATCACCGGGAGTCAAGCCTCGGGCATTGTTGGCGGTGGGGTCGGCCCCGTTTTCCTGCAACAGCAGCGCTATATCGGTTAGCCCCAAACGGGCGGCGTGGTGCAGGGGCGTGCAGCCCGAAGCATCCGTACTGTGCAGCGCCGTGGGGGTGAGGTATTGGCTGCACCGCTCCCTATCCTGTGCCAGTACGGCCGTGGCAAGGTCGTCCACCGCACCGGCTTGAATCAGCAGCTGCGAGCATGCCTCCTCGTTGTTGGCAGAGGCATAGTGCAGGGCGCTCCATCCTAAATGATTGCGTTGGTGCGGGTTGGCTCCGCTTTTGAGCAGGGCGGCCAAGCAGTAGGCTTGCCCGTGTGCGGCGCAAAAATGCAGCAGGGTGCTGCCGCGAGAGTCGGCCCGGTTTACATCGCACCCTGCTTCTGCCAAGGGGCCGATGCTGAGGTGGTAGCCCTCGGACACTGCAAATTGCAGCGCATTGCGGCCGTCGTCCAGACACAGGTTGGGGTTGGCGCCCAAGCGGTGAAGAAGGGGAATTTGCTCCGGCGTATTTAGCAGAATCGCTAAGTGTAGAGGGGTAAAACCACGATGGTTGGGGGTATTAATGCCAAGCCCCAATCCGTGCAAATGAATCAGCATGCTGTTTTGCCGGTGGGTTACAGCGGTGTGCAGCAGCGTGTTGCCCTCCTGCGTGGTGGTGTATAAATCTGCCCCGCCATCCAGTAGCAGCTCAAGCAAGGCTATGTTGCCATTGGCAACCGCCTGCTGCAGGCTGCTTGTGTATTGCGAGGGGAAGATGCCGTTTTGGCGGAGCTCGTGCTCTGCCAGCAAGCGAGTGCAGGCTGTTTGCCCGGCAAGGCGGGCAGAGTCTCGCGGCGTGCGGCCACCGTCGTTTTGTACCGAGGCCTGTGCCCCGCGGTGCAGCAGCCACGCCACAGCATTGCTGTGATTTGCGGCGGCGCAGTGGTGTAAGACGGTGTTGCCGTTTTCATCCGCTGTTTGCAGACTGACCCCGGCGGTTTGAATCAGATGCGCGGTGTAAAAGTCGCCTTTTAGGCAGCTTTCCGTTAATGCGCTTTGGTAATGCTCCGGGGCAATTCCCTTACGCCTAAGAGCAGCTTGTGCCAGCTGCGGCAGCAACTGCAATTGGTTTTGCACAATAGCCTGCTGCATGGCCGTAAGCCCTGCGCGGTTTTGCAGCTCGATGGAAAGCCCGTGTTGAATCAGCAGGGCGGCAGCCTCGGCGCGGCCATAGCGTGCGGCTACGTGCAGCAGGGTGCTGCCGTCTTTAAGGCGAAGTTGCAGCGGTGCCCCTGCTTGCAGCAGCAACTGTATGCGCGCTGTGTGGCCGCTTGCTACCGCCTGAGTCAAGGCGTCCGCATAGGCTGTGGGCACAATGCCTGCTTCCCTCAATCGGGCGGCGGCTTGCTCTTGCGGGGTCGGTTCACAGCTCTGCAGCAGCACGCCGTAGAGTGCCGTTAAAGAGATTGCTGTGAATGTGGAGAGACGAGAACGCATGGCAATAAAAGGGCCCGTCTTAAATGGATTACCTGCCCTTATATACTAGCATTAACAAGCAGTTGAGTCAATCTATTTCGGTGCCAAAACAGCGTGCGCGCCGTCCTGTGGCGGAGAAAAAGTTTGGCAAAATCAATTTTTTTTGATAGAATTGCCTTGGTTTGGTGTATAATAGATAAGATACCATTTTATGACAACGCGAAACATACTCATCACGGCAGTGTGTGCCTTAACCGGCATGAGCATGCTGCAGGCCGCCGATGTTGTGCAATCCGTTGCCCCGGCTCCGGTGGCAGCTGCGCAGACGCAGGAACACCCGTTCTTCCAAGATAAACCGTACCCGGCATGGTCTCTGCTGACAGCAGAGCAAGCCCTCAAAGATGCTCGTGTGGGCATTTCCTTGGCATACGAACGCATTGCTGCCATCAGCAAAGTAAAGCCCGAGGAGGCTACGTTTGAAAACACCTTCCTGGCTTTGGCTTACTCCTCTGTAGAGCTGGACCAAGTGCAGGGCTACATGCACCATCTTTCCTCTGTTATGGATAGCCCGGAGATGCGTGCCGCTCAGGAGGAGCTCATCCCCGAGCTCAATAAACTCTCTGCTGCCATTACGGCAAATGAGGCGCTGTGGGGCGTGATTAAGAACGCCTCCACCCAGCCTTGGGTGCAGCAGCTTTCTTCTCAAAAGCAGCGCTTCGTGAAGCAAACCGTGGATTCCTTCCTTGATAGCGGTGCCGATTTGTCCGTAGAGCAAAAGGCCCGCAAGGCTGAGATTGAGCAAGAGCTCTCCAAGCTCACGCTCGCCTTCGCCAAAAATGTGCTGGACTCCACCAACTCTTGGGAGCTCATCATTACCGATAAAGCCGAGCTCGCCGGCATGCGCGAGGACTGGATGGCCGCCGCCGCCGCAGATGCCTTGGAGCACGGCTACGGCACCCCCGAGAACCCCGCCTGGCGCATTACTCTTAAATATACCAGCTATGGCGATGTGCTGAGCGATTGCACCGTAGAGGCCACCCGCAAGAAGTGCTGGGAGGGGCAGGGCTCCATCGGCTGCGGTGAGAAGTACGACAACGAGCAGATTATTGCCCGCGTGATGGTGCTGCGCCATGAGCTGGCTCAGCTGCTTGGTTTTAACACCTATGCCGACCTCAAGACCAAGCGCCGCATGGTGGGCGGTGGCGACAACGCCCTTGCCTTCATTGATGGCATGATGGCTAAGGTAAAACCCGCTTTCGAGCAGGAGTGCGCCCAAGTGTTGGAGTACGTTTCCAAGTGCCGTGGCGAGAAGGTAACAGCCGTGAATCCGTGGGACCGCCGCTACTACCTCACCCAAATGGCTAAGGAGCAGTACAACTTCGACCCCGAAACCCTGCGCCCCTACCAAGAGTGCAACAATGTGCTCAACGGCATGTTCAAAACCTTCGGCCATTTGTTTGATGTATCTTACACCGAGCTGCCCACGGCTTGCCTTAAAGCCGGCGAGACTTGCCCCGAAGGCACCATTGAGGTATGGCACCCGGAGGTGCGCGTCTTTAAGGTAACGGACAACAAGACCGGTCACCACCTCGGTTCCTTCTATGTGGACCTCTTCCCCCGCGCCTCCAAGCGCGCCGGCGCTTGGGTAATGCCCATGCGCTATGGAAAGCCTGCTGCTAACGGCAAGCCCCACGAGCCGCACTTGGCTACCGTAACGGCTAACCTCACAGCCCCCACGGCAGATAAGCCCGCCCTCTTCAGCCACTACGATGTAGAGACCATTTACCACGAGTTCGGCCACATGATGCACTGCATGCTGGGCGATACAGAGCTGGAGGCTCACTGCGGCACCAGCGTCACCTGGGACTTCGTGGAGCTGCCCAGCCAGCTCTTTGAAAACTGGACATGGGACCCCGCCGGCATTGCTCAGTTTGCCTACCATTACGAGACCGGCGAGGCTATTCCTGCCGAGATGGTGCAGAAGCTCAACGCCAGCCGTTACTTCCAGCCCGCTACGGATATCATGGGTCAGCTGTGCGTGGGCAAGCTTGATTTGGAGATGCACATCAACTATGCCTCCAAGTTTGCCGGTAAGGATTTGGATGCCGCCTCCAATGATTTGCTGCGCCCCTGGCGTATTGCCATGACGGCCGATGCCCCCTCCATCATGCGCCACCTCACCCACTGCATCAACGGTGGTTATGCCGGTGGTTACTACTCCTACAAGTGGGCAGAGGTGCTGGCTGCAGATGCCTTCACCCGCTTCAAGAAGGAGGGTGTGATGAACGAGAAAACCGGTGCCGACTTCCGTAAGTTCATCCTCTCCGTGGGCGATGGTAAACCCGCTGCCGAAGCCTACCGCGACTTCATGGGCCGCGACCCCAACCCGGATGCCCTCTTGCAATCCCACGGTTTGGCAGACTAAACCAAGTTCAAAAAAATCCCCGTGCCGCATGCCGCAGCACGGGGATTTTTTTTGAAGGGCGATTGATGAAATGGGCGTTAGGTTCTCTGTCGCTTGTGGGTAAACGAGCCCACAAATGGCAATTTGTGGGGCGCATTAATGTGAGCGCAGCGAACGGAATTCAAGAGCCCCGGGGAGGGGCGGCAGAGAACGAGTGAACGGTATTGACTTTTGCCACCGCATAAGAGTATACATAAAATTTATTTTTCAATGAAGCCCATACCCCAAACCGCGGCTTTCTGCCGCCCCTCACCCGGGGCTCCAAGATTTCTCCACCGGGATACCCGGCGCTGACGCGCCGGGCTATTACGCTACCGGACGGGGCTCAGAATTCGGCTCGCTGAGCTCGCGGTATTCAGGCGGAGGAACGGCTTACGCCGTGGTGAAGAATCTGCCTGCGGCAGATGGTGAAGAACAGCTACCGCTGTAGTGAAGAACGCACCTGCGGTGCGTAGTACGGCGGGCCGACAAACTACCATTTGTTAACCGGATGAAACAGTTACTTTCAATATTCAACATCCAACATTCAATATCCGCACAAAGGCTCGCCTGCAGGTGGCAGGCGAGCCTTTGTGGCAGTTACCTCCGCGCCCTAAGCGCGGGCGGTACATGTTCTGAATTGTTGATTTCGTTTATTGGTGCAGGAAGAGCACTTCGTAAACGCGCTTGCCTTCGTCTTGCGGGGCATAAAGGTTAATCTTCTGCACACCGGCGGGCACCTCGTACTCGCGAATATGCTCGCTGATTGCCTTACCGGAATGACCGTTGATGGTGGCATCTGCCGTACCGACCACCAAAATCTTGGTGGTGTGAGCCGGCAGGGGCAGCTGCTCGTTCAGGGGAGCCTTGCTGCAGTTGTAGAAGGTGGTCAGGTCCGTGTCTACCAAGGCGTAGGGATTCAGGTCGGGCTGCATTTCCGGAATACCCACACGAAAGAGGGTGAGCTTAACCTCCTGAGAGTTGTTGCCGGTGTTGGTGAGGCGCAGGGAAGACACCTTATCCTTCGGCAGCTCATCCTTGGGCAGGAACAGGCGGTTCTTAATAACCTTGCCGGATACCGTGGTCTTGCTGCCGTCTTCCAGCGTAAGCTCTACCGTGGCCCAGCGAGCAAGCTCGGCATTTTCCAAGTTAATCTCAATCCACTCTGCCTGCACGGGTGAGGGGAAGGCCAGGTTAAGGAACTCACCGGGAGCCATGGGGAACACCTCCATAATGCGGTTAATGCCGGCATGGTCCTTATCGCGGAAGGCGCTAATCTTGGCACACTTCTCGATGTTGGTGGTAGCATAGGTGGGCAGGCCGCGGTTCACAGAGAACTCGCAGATAGCCATCCAGCGCTCATTGGGCTCTGTAATGCGGTAGCGCAGCATGTGGGCTTGCACGGGCTTGTCCTCCAGGTTCAGCACCACCGTGCCGCCGCCCTTCGGTTCGTCGTCAATGCAGGTCCAGTTGATGCCGTCGTCGGACACCTCGAACACACCGGCCTTGGGGAAGTCGCCTGCGCGGGGACCACCCATGAGCAGAGAAATATTGCGAATATCGGTAGGCTGCCCGAAGTTGAGGCAATACCAGTCGCCGGCCTTCATGCGTTGGTCGGAGGACCAGAAGGTCTTAAGATTGTTATCCGCAAGATTCATGGCGTTTTTATCGGCCGGGCCTCCATTGGTAGAGAAGGTGGGCAATACCACCTCGCGGCCGGTAAGCTCGGCAAAGATGCTGCTGTTCAGGTAACGCATGGCGGATTTGAGAGCGGGGGTCATGGCATACATGCCCACCTCTACATCCGGCAGGTAAATAGTACCCTTAGCGCTCCACTCATCGCGCAGCGTAGCCTTAATCTCGGCAGAGGTGTCAACCGCGTTAAAGAAGCGGCGCATGCGCTCGCCGGAATCCGTGCATTGCAGGGCGCTCATCGTCTCTTGCCCGGCCTTACCGGTGAGAATGAACTGAGCAATCCACGGGGCAATATCCATTTGCAGGGCTTCCAAGCCTGCGGTATCGCGCAGGGTAATGCCGGCTTGCTCCATGTTGGCAAACTCGGCCTTAAGAGTGGCCGTGGCTTCGGCGTCCGGCTTGCGCACCTCAAGAGACTTCATGAAGAGATCTGCCGTGGGCTTCATCTCCACAGATTCCTCGCGGAAGTAACCATGCGTGTTCGGCAGCAGGTAAGAGTTGTGGTTGCAGAACACCTGCATGGCCTCCGGGCACTGCGGGTACAGGCGGCGAATGCCCTCCTGCCAATTCTTCTCCGATTCAAAGCCGGTGATGTTCCATGTATAATCAGCCACGCCGAAAAGGCCCACCTTGCTGGCTTCGGCATGCTCCATGGGGTTGGCCACAAAGCCGCTCATAGCCGTCTTCATTTCCGGCTCGGTGCCCAAGCCGTAGGTGCGGCCCATGGAAATGCGGCTGCGCTTAAAGTCGTTGCAGGGCCAGTTCCACCAAATGAAGGTGGGGCGCTTCACATGCTCATTCACCCACTGCTGGCCCTTCAGGGTAATATCATGCACCACGGTGTCGCCGGTCCACATCACAGGAATGGAGGGATGCAAGCCATTGCCGAGGGTTTGCAGGAACTTTGCGTTGGTCCAGCTGCGGTTGTAGCCGGTGGGGCACATGATGAGGGTTTGGTTTACATCTTTGTGCTTGCGAATGAAATTCTCGAGCAGGTAATTGCAGAGCTGCACCTGGCGCTCGGCCTTGCCGATTTCGCCGCTGGAGTCGTCTACCAGCACACCAAAGTCGCGCACGCCCAGCTCATACATCCACTCCATTTTGCGGATGAGCCCTTCGAGCTGCTTCTTGCCGCCGTTTTCGTTCCACTTCACCGTGTTGGCGGGGTGAATCGCCCACACAAAGCGCACATGGTTGGCGTGCGCATGCTTCACCAGCTCACGAATCTGCGCCGCCTTGTCTGCCGGATACGGCTTGTAGCAGCCCATGCCGTGGTGGTAGGGGTCGTCCTTGGGGGCGTAAATATACGTGTTCATCTTGTTGCGGCCGTAGAACTCGAACTGAGATTTACGGGCCTCAAAGCTCCACGGTGCGCCGTAGTAGCCTTCCACAGAGCCACGGAAAGCCAAATCCGGCCAGTCCACCACATGGCCCAAGGGCAGCATACCCAGATGCGCCACCTCGGTAATGCTCATATTGGGGTAGGGGTCTTTTTGTGCATTGCGAGCCTCGGGCACGCCACGCAGTAATTGAGTGATGGTTTGCTTGGCATAGTAGGCACCCTCTTGGGAGTTAGCCCACACCTGCAGTTTGCCGGGAGTAATGCGGATGGCGTATGCCCCGGCATTGCCCTCCGGCAGCTTCTCCCACACCTTGCCGGATGACTCCTTGGTGCGGATTTTTACAATCACTTCCTCGGCGTGGGTATAGCCCTCTTTAAGCTCGATTTGTTGCGGTTTAGGGAACACCACCGGGTGTTCTGCAGCGGTAAGCGGCAGGCAAGTGCTGCTAAGCATCAGGCCTGCAATCAGTGCATTCTTGTTCATGATATCAGTTCGATAATCAGGGGTTCCAATTCTGAGAAATTTGTGAGGCGATACTCGGGATTGAGCGCTAGGCAGGCCGCCTCTTCGGCTGCGGCGTGGCTGCCCCAGCCCGCGTTAATGATGCGCACCCCCACGCGGTGGCAGTGCTCAATATCCGTGGGGGCATCTCCTACATAAATGATTTCGTCTGCCCTCAGCTGCCACGCTTGCATGGCCTCTACCAAGCATTCATCCTTGCAATTATGGGTCGGTTTGCCGGTTAGCACCAGGTCAAACAGCCCCTCCATGCCGTAGCGGCGCAAAGTGGGGTCGGCGGTGTAGTGCTCTTTTCCGGTCAGCAAGCCCACCTTTAATCCCAACTCGCGCAGCCTGCGCAATACGGAAACAGCCCCGGCATAGGGCTCAGGCGCCAAGCTGTCGTGCAGCTCTTCATACACCTGCACAAAATGCTCCATCGGCAGGGCGGGGGAGTCATACTCCATGCCCAGCAACCCGGCCAGTACCCCGCGGTCGCTAATACCGAATAAGCCTGTCACTTCCGCTGCCTCCGGCAAGCGTCCGCTCACCTCCTGCGTTGTGCGCCGATACGACTCCACACACAAGGCTACCGTGTCGCCCAGTGTGCCGTCCATATCAAAGAGGATTGCTTTTAGCATGGTGTGTAAGAGGTTATCGGAGTTCTCAAACTCCCTTAAATTTCGTAGAGTTTAGCATATCCGCCCCCTCATGGCAAGCAGAAAGGACGTCTTCTCTCGCAGCGCGAGGCCGTGGATGCGCTAGGCCTCACTCCGAATTAACTCCGAACTAACTCCGAACTAACTCCGAACTAACTCCGAACTTACTCCGAACTTACTCCGAACTAACTCCGAACTAACTCCGAACCAACTCCGAACCAACTCCGAACCAACTCCGAACCAACTCCGAACCAACTCCGAACCAACTCCGAACTAACTCCGAACTAACTCCGAACTAACTCCGAACTAACTCCGAACTTACTCCGAACTTACTCCGAACTTACTCCGAATTAACTCCGAACTAACTCCGAACTTACTCCGAAATAACTCCGAACTAACTCCGAACAAACTCCGAACTAACTCCGAACTAACTCCGAACTAACTCCGACCTAACTCCGAACAAACTCCGAACAT
>CAJGCZ010000010.1 GCA_904501975.1 uncultured Akkermansia sp. | reverse complement strand
TTTGGGAGGAGGAACGGCTGCCGCCGTGGTGAAGAATGCCCGTTGGGCATGGTGAAGAATCTGCCTGCGGCAGATGGTGAAGAACAGCTTGCGCTGTAGTGAAGAACGCACCTGCGGTGCGTAGTACGGAGGACCGACAAACTCTCATTTATCAACTGAAAAATTTAACAGAGCGTTACAAAAAAGGAGAGGGGCAAGCAACGAATCGCTTGCCCCTCTGCTTATAGAAAAGCGAATAATATAAAATTACTCACCGCGGCGGAAGCCCATGGCGCCCATGGTGAAGTCGCGGATGGCGCTGCGGAGTCTCTCAGAACCGTAGTAGTCGGCAGCCTTAATCTTGGTAGCAGCCATGCCGCCACGAGACTGGATGTCGTTGTATTCCTCTGTTACGAGGAGCTTGGACTGAATGACCTGAAGTTCTGCGCGGTCGGCATCGTTCATCGGAATTTCGTACAGGCTGTAAATCACCTGAGTCAAAGCCTCAATCTGTTCAGCGGCGGCGTCCGGGTTCTGCTCCAATTCGGGGGAGGAGGTAATCTCTACATACTTTTTAGAAATCAAGAACAGACCATAACCGAAGCGCTGGGCCGGGGAGAACTGCTCCATGCCCTCCTGAGCGGCAACGGGGGCATCCTGAGCTACTGCGGGAACAGCTACAGCTGTAGCTGCCAACATGGCTAAATAAGCGATTTTGTTCATAATATGCGATGTGAGGTTAATAGTGCAAATGCAATATTAAGTGCACTCTAGCAGATTTTTTGAGGGAAGGCAAGCTATTAATTTGACAGTAAAGAGGATTTACGCAAGATGCGATGCGGCACCACAAAGCCTAAGCTCGTGTTACGGAGGCCGTATCCATCCTAACAAGTCGACTTGCCGAGCAGGCGTTTTTTGCCGTCGGTGCTGCAAAAATGTCTTGATTTTCCTGTAGTTTTGTAGTACCTTGCCCGCGTTATGTGGACAGGACGATTCTCACAAGCAACGGCAGATCTCGTATTGAAATACGGCGAATCCATTTCATACGATTGGAAACTCTACAAACATGACATTGCCGGCTCTATTGCTCATGCTAGGGCTCAGCTGAAGGCCGGCATGCTGACCCCGGAGGAGTTTGCTGCTATAGAATCCGGCTTGAAGAGCATTTTGGCTGATATTGAAGCCGGTAATTTTGAATGGAGCATCAAGCTCGAAGACGTTCACATGAATATTGAGAGCGAGCTTACCCGCCGCATTGGGGCCCCCGGTGCCAAGTTGCACACCGCCCGTTCCCGCAACGACCAAGTTGCCACCGATACGCGCCTGTATTGCCGCGCGGAGATTGATAGCACCTTGGCTCTTTTGGAAGACATGCAGAGAGCTTTGGTGGCAAAGGCAGAGGAGTATGCAGAGGTGCGTATTCCCGGGTACACGCATTTGCAGCGCGCTCAGCCTGTTACCATTGGTCACCACCTGCTGGCCTATGTGGAAATGCTGGGCCGCGATGTGACTCGCTTGCAGGATTGCCGTCGTCGTCTTAATATTTCTCCCTTGGGCTCCGGTGCCATTGCCGGCTCCACTATCAACTTGGACCGTGTAGGTATTGCTGAGGAACTGGGTTTTGATGCCGTCTCAGAGAACTCGATGGATGCCATTGCAGACCGCGATTACATCATGGAAACGCTGTTCTGTCTTTCCGTCATCGGCACCCATTTGAGCCGTATGAGTGAGGACCTTGTGCTCTGGAGCAGTGCTGAGTTCGGTTTCTGCACCTTGTCCGATGCTCACACGACGGGCTCCAGCCTCATGCCCCAGAAGAAGAACCCCGATGTGTCGGAGCTGACCCGAGGCAAGAGCGGTCGACTGTACGGCAACTTGGTGAGCGTGATGGTGGCAGTAAAGGGCTTGCCTCTTACCTACAATCGCGACTTGCAGGAAGATAAGGAACCCTTGTTCGATTCCTTTGAAACGATAGCTCTCGCCCTGCGCGTCAATGCAGAGATGGTGGCCGCCATGCGCATTAACGAAGATAAGTGCGCCGCTGCTGTTTCCGATCCCTTACTGTTGGCTACCGATTTGGCCGATTACCTCGTGCGCAAGGGGGTGCCGTTCCGCCATGCTCATGAGCTAGTGGGCAAGGCTGTTGCTGTTGCCGTGGGTAGTGCCACACCCCTTAATCAGCTTACACTCGAGCAGTTCCGCGCCATCTCCCCGGAATACGGAGAGGATGTGCATGCTGTCTTCAATCTTGACCGCGCCTTTGAGCTGCGCACCAATCCCGGTGCTCCCAATCCGGCCAATACGGCTCGCCGTATTGCGTATTGGAAGTCCCTATTATCGTGAGCGTAGCGAACTCTTCACGCTTGCGCAGCAAGCTCTTCATGTGAGCTAAGCGAGCATTTCACGCTTGCGAAGCAAGCCTTTTCATGTGAGCGTAGCGAGCCCTTCATGCTTGCGAAGCAAGCCTTTTTGTGGGTTCGCAGTGCTCACGTGAAGGGTTCGCTGTGCTCACGTGAAGGGCTCGCTGCGCTCACATGAAGGGTTCGCTGTGCTCACGTGAAGGGTTCGCAGTGCTCACGTGAATGGTTCGCTGCGCTCACGTGAAAGGTTCGCTGCGCTCACATGAAGGGTTCGCTGCGCTCACATGAAAATTGCGAGTTATGTCTTAACTATAGTTTATTGTGACAACATATCTTGCAGTTTTCTGTTATTTCTGCTAGAATGTTCCCATGAACACCGATGAACTCAAGTACCCCGGTTCCCGCCGTATTTACGTGCATGGTTCTTTATATCCGGACATCAATGTCTCCATGCGTGAAGTTACGTTATCCGATAGCGTTTTTCCGGATGGTACGACTGAAGCCAATGAGCCTGTAAGGATTTACGATTGCTCCGGTCCGTGGGGGGATGAGAGTTTTCATGGGCAGGCAGAACAAGGCTTGCCCCGTCTGCGTGAGGAGTGGATTCTGTCTCGCGGTGATGTCCTCAAAGATGAAGAGGGCGTGCTGATGGCTGCCGATTTGAAACAAGCGCCCACCCAGCGAGAATATGCGCGCAGGGGTATCATTACTCCGGAAATGGAGTATGTGGCCATTCGCGAGAACTTGGGACGCGAGGCTGCTTTTAAGGCCATTTACGACGCGTTCCCCAGCGCGAAATCACGTCCGGAATCGGCTCAGGTTCTGTTGGATGAATTAGGCACCGGCATGCCACGCCCCAGTGAGTTGGAGGCTATCCCGGGTTTTTCTCCTAAGAGTCTGGAGCGTCGCTCTCAGCTGCTCTACCAGCACCCTGCAGAGCAGCGCGGGGGCAATATGCCTGCCTTCTTTACCCCCGAGTTTGTGCGCGATGAAATTGCCGCCGGTCGTGCGCTTATTCCGGCAAATATTAACCACCCGGAGGCAGAGCCCATGATTATCGGGCGCAACTTCCTTTGCAAAATCAATGCCAATATCGGCAACTCCGCCATTACATCCGGCATTGAGGAAGAGGTGGAAAAATTGCGCTGGGCTATTCATTGGGGGGCAGATACCGTGATGGACTTATCCACCGGTAAAAACATTCACCAAACGCGCGAATGGATTTTGCGCAATAGCCCGGTGCCCATCGGTACCGTCCCCATGTACCAGAGCTTGGAAAAATGCAGCGGACGCGTGGAACACCTGAGCTGGCCTATTTTCCGTGATACGCTCATTGAGCAAGCACGCCAAGGTGTGGATTATGTAACGGTGCATGCGGCGCTTTTAGAGCGCTTTGTGTATCACACTGCGAATCGTGCCACGGGCATTGTATCCCGCGGTGGCTCCATTATCGCCAAGTGGATGATGATACACAAACAGGAGAACTTCCTGTATACCCACTGGGATGAAATCTGCGATATTCTTGCCACTTACGATGTAGCTATTTCTATTGGCGACGGATTGCGCCCCGGCAGCATTGCCGATGCTAACGACTTTGCTCAGCTGGCCGAGTTGGAGGTGCAGGGCGAGTTGACTCGCCGGGCATGGGATAAAGGGGTGCAGGTGATGAATGAAGGCCCGGGGCATGTGCCGCTGCATCTTGTGCCGGAAAATATGCGCAAACAATTGGAGTGGTGCTACGAGGCTCCGTTCTATACCCTTGGGCCGTTGGCTACGGATATTGCCCCCGGTTACGACCACATTACCGGCGCCTTGGGCGGTGCTATTATTGCCCAGCGCGGCTGCGCTATGCTGTGCTACGTGACCCGTAAAGAACACTTGGGATTACCGGATAAGGAAGATGTGCGCGAGGGTGTTGTTACCTATAAATTGGCGGCCCATGCGGCAGATTTGGCGAAGGGCCACCCCGGTGCTCAAGTGCGAGACAATGCATTGGCGAAGGCTCGTTTTGAGTTCCGTTGGGAGGACCAGTTCAATCTTTCACTCGACCCGCACAAGGCGCGTTCCTACCACGATTTGACGCTGCCGCATGCTAACGCTAAGAAAGCACATTTTTGCTCCATGTGCGGCCCGGATTTTTGCGCCATGAAATTGACGCAGGAAATCCGCAACTCGCGCGGAGAATAAATGCTTTTGCCTTACGCTTAAACAAAGGTTTCATTTGGGGGTAGCGGAATATCGCTGCCCCCTGTGGTTTCTGCTACAGCCTGCGGCATTTTGGCCGAGGGCTGAGTGGTGGGAATCTGCTTGAGCACCCATGTGACAACCCCAAAGAACTCAGCATTCGATTGGGCGGTGATGTCAATGGGGGAGAAGTTCGGGTTCTCCGGGAGAAGGCGAACTGCCTTATCTTTCAGCTCCAATCTCTTGACGGTGAATTCGCCGTCGAGTGCTGCGATGATGATATCACCGTTACCGGGGCGCAACGCACGGTCTACCATCAGAATATCGCCGTCCTCTATGCCGGCTCCAATCATACTTTCTCCGCGGGCTCGTATGTAATAGGTGGCGGCAGGATGGCGAATACAGAGCGCATTCAAATCCAGTGTGCCCTGCATATCACCCGTGGCCGGCGAGGGAAATCCTGCTGCTACGCCTTCTGAGAAAAACGGAAGCTCGATGGAGGTGCTCATGTGAGGAAACGGTTATGTTAAGCGTTTGCGGTAGTAATCATGCCGCGTGTGCAGAAAGAAGAAGACCGAACCGATAACTTTGGAAGCGGCGGCAAAAAGGAAGGCCGCAGCAAAGCCGGCAGAATTAGATAAGAAACCACCGACAAGAGTACCGATACCCACGCCGATATCCCAGGAAACCAAGAGGGTGGAGGTTGCCGTGCCTCGTTGGTCTTTTCTGGCCATGCTAATGAAGATGTTTTGCAGCGCCGGGAACATGTGGCCACAGCCCAGGCCGATGATGAGGGAGGCTAAGTATAAGCTCCATACCGTGGGTACCAAGGCAAACAGAAGATACCCCGCAGAGCCCGTTACTACACCAATGGCTCCGTTTGTTACAATTTTTCCTTGCCGCAGGCCACGGCCGCCGATAAGACGCGAAATGACCAGCCCCACGGAGAAACAGAAGAAAAAGACGCCAGCGGCGTTGCGGTGGCCTAATTCTTCGATGCCATACAGCGCCACGTACGTGGAAACAATACCATAAGCTACGGCGTAGCTGAGGGAACAGAGCCCAGGACTCCAGCCTTTCCATAACACCATGGTTTTGAACGAAAATGCCTTTTTGGGCAACGGGCGCACTCGCCGCGGCAGCCGCATGCTGGCGGTGAGGGTGCAGCCTACTATGGCCGTGGCTACGGCGGCCCACATCAAGAGCTCATAGCTGGGCCAAAGGCTGAAAAGCCAAATGCCGACTGCCGGAGAGAGGGCCATGGCTATGTTGTTGCTCAGCCCATAATAGCCGATGCCTTCGGCTCGGCGACTGTAGGGGAGGGAATCAAACGCAACGGTGCTGTTTGCTACGGTGATGGCACCGAAGGGGGCACCGTGCAGGGTACGTACAATGCCGAACAGGATGAGACTGCCCGCCACGAGATAAGCTCCTGAGCAGGCTACGAACAAAAGATAGGCACATACCAATACTTTAATTCGCGGTAAGGTGTCCGCCAAATGCCCGCTCACAAATCGCGCCGCAATGGCCATAATGCTGTACCCGGCCAGTACCAGACCAATGGTATCCTTGCTCGCCCCGAATTTCTCATTAAGATATACCGGGAAGAGCGGCGTGATAAGCATGAAGGAGAAGTACAGCAAGAAGTTTGCTCCCCATGCTTTGGAATAGGTGATATTCCACAATTTTGACATGGCTCAACGGACGATTGCGCGCTAGTTATACTCCTCTCTGCGGCATTAGTCAAGCGCCGAGCGTGGCAATAAATTGCGCCCTGCAAAATAATTTTGCAGGGCGCAAAAAAGCCGTGGTTAATGCTGGGTTACTTCTGCTTAGCGCGGCCAATGGCGCGCACTAACTCACCAATGATGAGCACCGGGCAGGTGGCAGCAGCAATGAACAACCAGTCTGTAATGCTAAGGGAAACCGTGCGGAAAACGCTGCCGCCGAACTCTACGGCAAGGATTTGCCCCACAAGGATAACTCCCATAATCAACAGGAAGGACTTGTTGGCAAACAGCCCCTTCAGGAAGCTGTGGTTTGTGCCGTATACGCGGGCGTTAAACAGGTTCCAGAATTGCAGCATCACGAATCCCGTGAAGAGCATCGTCAGGGAGTGCCCGTAGCCTTGAGTGCCTTCTGCGGGCATCATTTGCACGTAGGTAATAAGTGCAGCAATGAAGGTAATGCCAAAGCCCAGAATCCACTTGCTCATGCCCGGGGTGATGATGAAGGCCAGCTTGTTGCGGGGCTGCATCTCCATTACGTCGTCGCTGGGCGGCTCGGTGGCCAAGGCCAAAGCGGCAAAGGTATCCATGATGAGGTTGACCCACAGCATCTGAGTTACGGTAAGCGGCAGGTTGCAGCCAATGAACGGCCCCAGCGCAGCAATGCCACAGGCGGCCACGTTGACCGTAAGCTGGAATACAATGAACTTCTGAATGTTGCGGTACAGCGAGCGTCCCCACTTAATGGCGCGGGTAATGCTGGTGAAGGAGTCATCCAACAGAATGATATCGGAGGCTTCCTTTGCAACGGATGTGCCGGTAATACCCATGGACAGGCCTACATCGGCATGGTTCAGGGCAGGGGCATCATTGGTGCCGTCGCCTGTTACGGCAACAACATGGTGTTTGCTCTGCAGGGTGTTGACCAAACGCAGCTTGTCCATCGGTTTGGCACGGGAAAGTACGCGCAAGTCATTGACTTGGGCGGCCAACTGCTCATCGGTAAGGGCGCCGAACTCTTCGCCGGTAAGCACCGCATGGGGCGGAATCTCGCCCTCAGCAGGCAGCAAGCCGATTTCGCGGCCAATCTGGCAGGCGGTCTCCTTATTATCGCCGGTTACAATCTTAATGCCTACACCGGCCTTAAGGCAGGTGGCCACAGCCGCGGGCACATCGCTGCGCACGGGGTCCTGAATTACAAAGCAGCCCATCCATACCAAGCCGTTGCAGGCAGCCTTAATATCTTCCGGGGTGGTTGCTGCACCCTCACGGTAGGCCAAGCCCAAGACACGCATGGCCTTACGCTGAGCTGTGGTGATGGTTTGGAGCACATCCTGTCGCATGGCTTCGGTCAGCTCTGCACCGTAGGCGGTAGAGCACATGCTGAGCACAAACTCCGGAGCGCCCTTAACGAAAATGACCTCCTTGCCACCCAGTGCGGCAGATTTGGCGCAGGTGGCCATAAACTTGTTCATGGTGGTGAAGGGAAGCTGCCCAAGCACTTCCGTGCTCTTGCGGATGCTCTCGTAGTTGCAGCCTAAGCCATGAAGGAACATGAGCATGGCGCCTTCCGTTACGTTGCCGAGCACCTCGCCCTTTTCATCCAAGTCGGCGGAGGAATTAAGGGCAATGCCTTCAGCCAACAGCGGGAAGATGGGGGCCTCTGTCTTCTTCTCATTCACCTCAGGGAAGTGGCATTCTCTTACCGTCATGCGGTTGGTGGTGAGTGTGCCGGTCTTATCAGAGCAAACGACCGTTGCGGCACCAATGGTTTCGCAGGCATGCATCTTACGCACCAAGTTGTTTTGGGCGGCCATTTTACGCATGCTGTAGGCCAAGCTGAGCGTTACACTCATGGGCAGACCCTCCGGTACGGATACCACGATGAGGGTAATGGCAATCATGAAATAGAGCAACAGGTTTTCTGCTGCTGTGGCAGGCATCCAGGTTTCGGGGGCATAGCCAACGCAACCGGTGGCATTCAAAATAACCAAGCTGATGCCAAAGATGGCAGCACCGGCTAACAGGCAGTACAACCAAGGCAGACCGCCCTTTTTGCTCACCACAGACGGTGCGGTAAGATTCACGTTAAAATAGCCCAGCAGAGTTTGCAGGGTGGGGTACCACACGCGCAGCATGGCTACGGCTACAGCGGCCAACAGGCAGAAGAAGAAATACCATTGGCCGGTGCTCAAATCAAACGTGCCACCCATGGCGCCACGCACAATTAGAGAGGAGAAAAGGAACAGTGCTAAGCTGAAGCCTACCACGCTGATGCCCTCGCACAGGCCGTCAAGCTGCAGGGTTAAGGGGGATTTTTCACCGTTATCCTCGGAGGCAGCACGGGCTACCTTACCAATCTCTGTGGCATCACCCACCTTGGTAACACAGTAAATGCCGGTGCCTTCAGATACGAGCGTGCTGCGCAGCAGAAGGTTGGTGGGGTAGGCGCCGGGCAGGGCTTCCTCGGCCTCGCCGGGGGTTTTAAGCACGGGCTCGGATTCGCCGGTGAGAGAGGCCTGGTTGATTTTGAGTGCTACGGACTCAAGCACAACACCGTCAGCGGGAATCTCCTCGCCGGTGCCCAGGGTCACAATATCACCCACCACCAATTCGTTCTTAGGTACCTGGCAATGCTTGCCGTTGCGCACAACGCGCACGGGGGCAACATCGCTCACTTGGTTGAGAATATCAAACTCTTTGCCGGCTTTGTATTCGTTGATGAAGCCAACGAGCGTTGCCAAGAGGACGGCACCGAGAATACCGGCGCTCTCAATCCAGCTGTGGCCCTCCACTAAGAGAACCGGAATAAACGAAATAACGGCGGCAACGAGCAGAATAACAATCAGCGGATCGGTAAATTTCTCCAGCAATTGCACCCACCAAGGGGCGCGGGCTGCCGGAGTTAATTGGTTGCAACCGTGCTGCTTTCTGCTCTCCTCCACCTGTGCGGTAGTAAGGCCGGTGTGCGGGTCTGTGTATTTAGGCATGTTTGTGTTGTGGTGATAAACTTGTATCGCCTTGTTTTTTCGGTTATACAGTAGATAACGAGCTTAGTGCGAGTCTATTCCTGAATAGCCGGATGTGGCGCGCGGCGATTATGACATTT
Source organism: uncultured Akkermansia sp. (assembly GCA_904501975.1). Lineage (GTDB taxonomy): Bacteria > Verrucomicrobiota > Verrucomicrobiia > Verrucomicrobiales > Akkermansiaceae > Akkermansia. The sequence goes on along the minus strand of CAJGCZ010000010.1, from coordinate 46,187 downwards.
TTTTAGAGTAGGGGCAAGCATTTTATCTGCATTGCTTGTAAAAAGAAGGTAAGTGTGAGGGTAGACGGGGTGGTTTGCAGGGGGCTTACATTTCATCTGCCAACAAGCTTTGCAGGTGCTTGTGGGCATAGTGCAGGCGCGAGCGCAAGGTGCCTTCCGAGATATTGAGCATCTTGGAAATTTCCGGGTACGAGAGCCCGGCAATGTCGCTGAGGGTGACTACTTCGCGGTGCGCGGGGGACAATTGGTCGATGGCTGCGCGCAATTTTTTGCGCAGGTCCTTCAGGTGTGCTTTGCGCACGGGGTCGGCATCGCGGGAGGTGTCCTCCAACTCATTGTTCTTTTCGTGCTGATTGCCGGCAGTATCGTCGTCAATGGTGACGGTTTTTTCTCGCTTCTTTTTGCGGATAAAGTTGCGGGCGTGGTTGGCAGCAATGGTGTACAACCACGTGTAGAACGCGCTTTGCCCATTGAAAAAGCGAAGAGAATGATATGCTTTAATGAAAGATTCCTGTGCCACATCGTAGGCGTCTGCCTCCGAGTTCAACATTTGGTAGAGCATGGAGTGCAGCTTGCGGCTGTGGCGACGGGTCAGCTCATCAAATGCAGACGTTTTGCCGCTGAGAGTCAGAGCGATAAGCTCTTCATCCGAGGGCTGAGGGGAGTTGGTGTTGTCTTTTGAGCTGTCCATGGCAGTGTCGGTTGAAAACGCTTTCGCCGGAGCCGGGTATATAGCTCCGGCGAAAGCTTTGAAATTAGAGCTGATAGTCGCGTTTGTCGCGGCTTTCAAACCAGGCAATATAAGCCTTGTTTACGGTAGTGTAGCCACCGGGGGTGGGGTATTCGCCACTGAAGTACCAGTCACCGCAGGGGCCTTCAATAGCATCGTGCAGGCCTTGCATGCTCTGGTACACCACCTGAATCAGGCAGGGGCTGTTATCCGGCGTTACCATGCGAGATACCTCGGCCGTGATTTCATCTTCGGTGAAGGGCTCGTAAATCTTGGTAACGGGGTTAGTGCGCTCTGCGGGCGGCAGGGTAAGCTGGCGTTTGCATTCCTCGTACACCTCAATGATGCGGGTGTACATGCCGCGCTTCTTCAGCAGCGTTACAGCGGCTTGGAAGGCAATGAACTTGCCCATCTCGCTCATGTCGATGCCGTAGCAGTCCGGGTAACGTACCTGGGGGGCAGAGGAGGCAATCACGATCTTGCGTGCCGTGGAGCGAGCCAAGAGTCGCAGAAGGCTCATCTTAAGCGTGGTGCCGCGTACAATAGAGTCGTCGATGGCTACCAGCACCTCATCGCTGCCTACGGCACCGTAGGTGAGGTCGTACACCATGGCGGCCAGCTGCTTGCGGCTGCTTTCCTCAGAAATGAAGGTGCGCAGCTTAATGTCCTTGTGGGCAATCTTTTCCGCACGGGGCCAGCGGCGCAGAATAAGCTCGTTAATCAGCTCTTCGCTCATGGTGCCCTCTTTGTAGGCCTTAATCATGGCTTCCGTCACCTTGTTGCGGCGGTAGGCTCGCAGACCCTCCAGCAGGCCGTAGTAGGATACCTCAGCTGTGTTCGGAATGAAGGTGATGGCTGCCTTGGAGAAGTTGCCGTCCAAACTGTCAACGATTTGCTCAGTCAGGTTGGCGCCCAATGCTTTGCGCTCGCGGTAAATCACGGGGTCATTGCCGCGGGAGGTGTATACGTCCTCGAAGCAGCAGGGCTTGAACTCTCCGGGTGTGGTGTACTCCTTGATGGTGACTTGGCCATCGGACTTAACGACAATCATGTTGGCAGGAGCAAGCTCCTTCACCTCGTCTTCTTCCACCTCCATCACGCTCATCAGCGGTACACGCTCGCTGGCTATGGCTAAGTACTCATCCGTGAGCACGTAGTGGCAGTGGCGAATGCCGTGCGGGTCGCGCAGGCAGAAGAAGTCGCCGTTACCAACGGCACCGGTCAGGCAGAAACCGCCGTCCCAGTCGCGAGAAGCCTTGGAGATGATGTCGAACAAATCAAGTTCGGCAGAAATGATGTTGGGTATCTCCTGGCCGTCTACCTTCTTGTCGCGCAGGTTGCGGTAGATGTCCGTGTGAGCTTCGTCCAAGTAGTAGCCAACCTCTTCCATCAGGGTTTGAATGGCTGTGCCGAATACCGGGTGCTGACCACGGGAAATCAACTTCTGGTGCAGTTCATCCAAGTTGGTGATGCCCATATCACCCTGCAACATGAGGGTGCGGGTGGTCCAGTTGGTGCGGCGCATGTAGGGGTGGCAATTACCCTCATCATACTGTACACCGCTGGTGCCGTAGAGCAGGTGGCCCATCAGCACCTCGCCGCCAAAGTTGAAGTGGCGCTTGTAACCGGCTGCATCCGTTCCTTTGATAAGGCCCTGCTCGCGCAGGTTACGCAGGGTATGCTGCTGGTTGGAGAAAATATTGGTGATAGCAGAGGCCGACGCATCGCGGGCACGGAAGATGTAGGGCTCTCCCATCGGCATGTTTAACTTAATACAGCCAATGCCGGCACCGTCTTGTCCGCGGTTGTGTTGCTTTTCCATGAGCAGGAAAAGCTTGTTGAAGGCCCACTCGGGCGAGCCGTACTTCTCCGCGAAATAGGAGAGCGGCTTCAAAAGTCTGATAGCAGCAGACATACGAGTGTGTTTGCGTTATTTATTGACGAACCTTAACGTGGATGCCTTTGCCCTCGCGCATGGTGCCGATAACGGTGCCGCCGGGGCCTGCGGTGCAGGCGGCTTCCACCTGCTCGGGCTTCACGATGGCTACCCAACCAATGCCCATGTTGAAGGTGTGGAAGCGGTCTTCAGCATCAACAAACTTGAGCACCTTCTGTACCGGCTCGTTGTCCCAGTAGGGAATCTCCAAGTCTGCACCCTTGTCGCCAAGGAAACGCTCCAAGTTCTCAGGCAGACCACCACCGGTGATGTGGGCGTATGCCTTCGGGGTGATACCGAGTTTGCGCATGTCGTACACTACATCGTGGTACAATCTCGTGGGTGCAAGCATGGCGCGCAGCTCTTCGTCTGTAAGAAGGTCGGGGTTCTGAGCCAAAATGCGGCGTACCAAGCTCCAGCCGTTGGCGTGGAAGCCATCGCTGGGGTAGCCTACAAGTACATCGCCCACCTCTACCTGAGAGGGGTCAATCATCTGGCTCTTCTCAACACATCCAATGCTGAAACCGGCCATTTCTACCAAGTTCTCGGGTACTACGCCGGGCATTTCAGCGGTTTCGCCACCGGCAAGAATGCAGTTGCAGCTCTCAAGGTAGTCGCACATACCGGCAACAAGGCGAGTGATGCGGGGACGCTCTGCCTCCAGGTTGGAGATGCCAAGGTAATCAAGGAAAACCAAGGGGTCACCACCGGTGGTCAGAATGTCGTTTACGTTCATAGCGACCAAGTCCTTGCCGGCGGTCTCCAGCATGTCCATCTCAAAGAGGACTTCCGTCTTGGTGCCCACGCCATCCGTTCCGGTGACGATAACAGGCTCCTTGTAGGCGGAGAGATCGTAAGCTGCTGCGAACAGACCGAAGGCGTTGCAGAGCTGACGGTTTTTCTGCGTGCGCTTTACGTGCGCGCTGATGTCACTGACAAAAGACTGTGCCTCAATGGTATCGACACCGGATTGCTTGTATGTGAGATTGCCTGACATAGGAAAAGAGATCACGTGGATTCGCGCGGATTATACTCTTCTTTTGTGCCTTTGGCAAGCCGTAATTTTCTTTAGCGAGCTATTTGTTAGCGTAAATAGCTGATATTTACATCTCTGTGCCTGCTCTAAGGCTTTCAATTTCTTTTTTCAGGAGAGAGCTTACGCGGTGCCGTGCCAAGTAAATTTGGGTGAGGCTTACACCCAGCTTGCGGCGTACCTCCAGCGTGCTCATGCCTCGCAAGACGTAGTAGTCGAAAATCTGAAATTGTTTGGGGTTTACCTGCATTTTTACGCGTTCTGTAGCGGCTTTGATGAGGTTGCGCTGCCATTCGCGCTCCCAAATGCTTTCAAAGCTCTCGCCGTTGACGTCCGGTAAATCGCCCACATCCGGTATCATTTCCGTGTCGTCGTCCCCGCGTGGCGGGGCTGATTCCAAGGGCCGCCCCTTGAGCCTGTCTTTGATGCGCCAGCGGGTAATGTGCCACAGCCATTTTTTGAAGGAGCCCTTCTGCGGGTCGTACCCACCATTTCTGCTTTGTTTGGCGATGGTGAGGATGGTTTCTTGCACGGTATCCCAAGCTTCGTCATCGCGCAATCCGGCCTGTGTAGCTACGGCGTAGATTAATCTCCAGTAGGTTCGGTAAAACTCATCCCAACTGCGTTGGTCCTGCCAATCGTGCAGCCTTGCAATCAAACTACGGCGGGTGCGGTCGGCGTACTTTTCCAGTTCGCCGTCGTCAGGAGTTTTCCATGGTAGTTCTTCGTGCACGTGCTTTGTTTCCTACCATATTTGAGGGCTCTTGGCAAGCAAAATCGGTGCTTTATCTTTCTTCTTGACTCCGTGGGTGATTCCGTTAGAATAAAATAACATCCCTTCCTTAGCTATGAATCATCAAATGAATCCAGATTTGCCGCCCGTGCCTTCCATTCCCGGTTGGTTCTCCTATTCCGGCCGATACACGCGTTCTCAATTTTGGAAAAGATGGCTTCCGGTTGCCTTTCTGACCTTTATTGTTGCCCGTGTCGTTGGGGTTTATGTAGGTGATAAGTTGGCTATATCTGTAGAGGAAAGTGGTGAAACGGGTGGCTTTCTCACGCAGATCTGGATGTTTTCCATCTTAGAAACGGTGGTGATGACCGTGTTGCTCTTGCCCCTGTTTGTCAAAAGATTGCATGATGTTAGTATTTCAACCGTCTCAGCGGTTGTGATATGGAGTGTGGTTCAAATCATCGGGTTTGTTGAGCTGTATGTTATAGGGCCGGACTTGGAGAATATTGTCCGGGCCGAAACAGCACAGGAAATTCTCAATGCTGCGGGTGCTGTGAATGATACTGTGATGCTGTGCGATGTTATTCGCGTTGTGGGCGGTATTATCTTGCTGGTCATCATGTGCCGCGATTCTTACCGTGGCACGAATGAATACGGCCCCTCGATGAAATATCCCTCAGCTTATGTGGGGCGGGGCAAAAAATAGATTATTCTTCATTCCTTTAACAAAAGAAGCTCGGATGGGTGCATCCGAGCTTCTTTTGTTAAAGTGTTTTATTGCTGCGTTAGTTGCTTGCAAGCTTGCGCGTGCTGTTGTGCTTGCGGATGTAGTCGTACATGCAATCAATGACGGTGGGGAGCCCCATCTTCAGGCTTTCCTCAGCCTTGTTGGCAATGCCGGGCAGGGCTTTTTCATCCAGCTTGGGCATGCCGTCCAAAGAGTTGGCGGTAATGCGAATTTGGTCGCTAATCCAGTCGCGATTGTATTCTGCCTGGCTAGCTGCCGATTTCAGGTGGGTGAGGGCTTTTTCCGTAGAGCTGTTCTCTGTGCTTAAAATACAAATGTCGTGGAATGTGACACTGTGAGAGGTGCGCAAAAACTTGCGCTCACTGCGCTCGTACACAACGGCGCCCACTACGGTGCCATCGGAGCAGGCGGCGGCAACTGCATACACGCGCCCGTTTACTTTCTTGCCCAGCTTGCGGCTCAGCAAGTCTCTGGCCATGCGGAAGTTAGCTAACTCTCCCGGTACAGAATACAGCGTGGCACTGGTCAGCTCCGTCATGGTTTTTCCCGGCATGCGCTGAACTGCCGGCAGCAAGAGTGCGGCTAATTGTTCTGCGGTCGGGTTGTTGCGGCGCAACGGTGCCTCGTAGGCAGAGATGTAATGCACCATCATTTCCTCACCAGCATCTACAATCTGCATGGTTCTTACGCACATGGTGCCTTGCTGCTCTGCTGCCGTATTCCATTTGACATCCCCGTTGCCTTTCCACCCCCTGGGAAGCGGATAGGTAACAGCCGTCTTGTTGCAGTGCGTATCTTGCACTACTACTTGGTTTGCAGCTTGTAAGCTGCCTGCGGTCAGTACTCCTGCCGCCAGCGTAACGCAAAGTCTGAGGTGTGCGTTTTTCATACCTGTATTTTCGCTGAATATTTAGGATTTGTCAATACTAAAGTAAAGTTAATCTTTTAGTATTTGACAAAAAAGTGATTTTGTTGTAAGTTAGCGGCGTTATGGCAGGTCTTATCATAGCGCCGAAGGCGCGCATATTCCATGGGCACGATTGGGTATACGGCACAGAAATACGAACGGTTTTCGGAAATCCGGCACCCGGCGATGTAGTTGCGCTGAAAGACCAGAGAGACCACTATTTGGGCTCTGCTATGTACAATCCGCATTCTCAGATTGTGGCACGCCGATTTTCGCGCCGTAAGCAGGATTTGGACCGCGACTTTTTTGCCCGCCGCATATCGCAGGCTGTGATGCTGCGCGAGCGTTTGCTGCCGGGGGAGGAATTGATGCGTGTGGTGTGGAGCGAGAGTGATGGTTTGCCCGGGTTGATTATTGACCGCTATGCCGACGTGCTGGTGGTGCAGACCCTGACTCTGGCCATGTACCAGCGTTTGGGGCTCATTCGCGATATTCTGGGCGACCTCTTCCAACCCCGCGCCATTATTGTGCGTAACGATTCGCCGATGCTTGTGGCAGAGGGTATTGAGCCCTCCACCTATGTAGCTGCCGGAGAAATGCCGGAGCCTTTTGTAGCCACCGGTCGTGGTATCAAGTTTATGGTGGATTTGGCTACGGGCCAAAAGACCGGTCTCTACCTGGACCAGCTCCAGAACTATCGCGATGTGGCTCGTTTTGCCCGTGGCCGCCGCGTGCTCGACTGTTTCAGCAACCAAGGTGGTTTTGCTCTTGCTTGCGCTAAAGCCGGTGCTGCCAGTGTAACCGCAGTGGATATTTCTGAGGATGCCGCGGCAGCCGTGCGCCGCAATGCCGAGCTTAACGGGGTGCAGGTTGAGGCCATTGCAGAAAATGCCTTCGATTTCCTGAAGCGTGAGAGCGATGCCGTGCGCAACGGTGCCGATCCTAAGTGGGACCTCATCATTCTTGACCCGCCCAGCTTCACCCGTAACAAGAAGAGCCTGAACGGTGCCATGCGAGGCTACAAGGAGATTCACTTGCGCGCCATGCAAATGTTGCCCGTGGGCGGTGTGCTTTCCACCTTCTGCTGCTCGCACCATGCCAGCACGGCCATGTTCCGCGAGGTGATTGGCGAGGCTGCCGTGGATGGCCATTGTACGCTGCGTTTGTTGGCCTCTCACGGACAAAGCCCGGATCATCCCGTCCTGTTGAATATTCCGGAGACGGAATACCTGAAGGGCTTTACCTTTGAAATGGTGCCCGGCCGTTGATAAAACATTCTTTTATGCGGCTCTTGTGCGCCATGGCCTGCGTTCTCCCGCTCTGGGGGCAGGCACCGAATGTTGAAGCATCCCTGCCGGTTATTGCGGCAGAGGATGCTCAGCTCTTTTTGGATGGCGAAGATGCCGAGGTGGTAGATGAGGCTGCCGAGGCTTCCGTGCCGGAGCTGCCGCAACCGCCGGTTTCTCCGGTTCGGCCGCCCGTGGTGATAGACCCCGCCAAAACGGGCTCAGCCCCCACGGTGCTGCCGGAGCTGACCCCGCGCGAGCTCTCTCCGGCCGAGCTCGCATGGCTGGATGACCGCAAACCGGAGCCCTCGCCGGATACCATGGACCCGCCGGAGGGCATGGAAATGATTGAACAGTACCTACAGCCCCTCTATGCCGGATTATCCAAACGCACAGAGAAGGGAGATTGGGTGACGTGCCATTTTAAGCAACCGCTCGTTCCCAGAGAACAAACGCAGGTGGCGGTGCTGGGGTATCACGATTTCAGTAATTCTAAAAAGTGCACCTCCATGCGCATGAAGACGGCGGAGTTTTGCCGCCAAATGCAATTTTTGCAGGACTCCGATATTTGCGTTATCTCCATGCAGGATTTTTTGGAGTGGCGCCGTGGCACGCGTTGCTTGCCGGCCCGTTGTGTTCTTATTACGATTGATGATGGCTGGGAGGCTGTGTACACGGATGCGTATCCGGTATTAAAGGCATACGGGTATCCGTTTACGCTGTTCTTGTATGTTCGCTATATCAGCGGGCAGGGGGCTTCTATGTCTCCCGCGCAAATTAAGGAGATGATGCTGCATGGCGCCACCATTGGCAGCCATTCGTGGAACCATTATTACCCCAGCGACTGGAAGAAAAAGGCCAAGAAGCCGCTGGAATATGCCAAGATGGTGAAAAAAGAGTTGCAGGACTCTCGCGCTCGCTTGGTGGAGCTGTTCGGTAACTGCTCCACCTATTGCTACCCGGGTGGGTACCACACGCCTATTATGCGAGCCGGTTTGAACCCCGCCGGGTACAAAGCTGCGTTTACGGTGATAGATAAAAAAGTGAAGTGCGATGTTAACACCTTCCAAATTAACCGTTATATGGTATTTGGTACAGATACCTCCATCTTCCGCCGTGCTGTCACTTTTGATGCGTCTGCCGATGCGGTGATTGCCGCCATTAACGCGGCAGAGATTCCTGCCCGCGCTACCGTGCCCACTGCTTTTACAGGCGTGGAGGCTCCCTTAACGCAAAAGGAAAAAACAGCCGCAGAGAAGGCTGCTGCCGCTGCAGCCAAAGCGGCAAAAAAACAACCTGCCCCTGCTAAGCCGGAGCCCGCGCCCGCAGAGATCGAGGCTCCGCTGCCGGAACCGCCGGAGCTTACAGAGAATCCGGGTTAATGCGTACCGGTACTCGGTCGATGTGCAGCCCCGCCTCATTCAGCTTATCAATAACATGCACAAAGTTCCCCATCGAGGCGCCCTCTGCGGCGGATACCTGAACTGTGGCTTGCGGGTTTTCTTGCATGAGCTGCGCAACGGCTTCCGGCAATTCTGCGGCTGTTAATAATTTACCTCCCAAGGCCAGTGTGCCGTCGGGGGCTATCTCCAGCAGCACTTGGTCGCGGTTGCCCATCTCTCCGCTCAAACTTTGTGTGCGCGGCACATCGATTTCCAGCACATTTACCTGGCGCTTAAACTCTGTTTGCACGATAAAGAAAATCAGCAGAATCGTCAGAATATCCAGCATCGGCACAATGTTAATGCCGCTGATAACGGGTTTCTTGGTGTAGATATTCATGGCAAATCAAATCTCGTGGCGGTGTGCCAATAAAAAGGTGAATTGCTCGTTTAGCAAGGCTGCTTGCTGCTCCAACGAGCGCTCGAAGCAGATTTGGGCAATAAGGCCGGGCACGGCGATTGCCAAGCCGAAAATGGTGGTGTACAGGGCTTTAGAGATGCCCAGTGCTATGCCCTCTTGTGCTCCCGGTGTGCCGAATATGCCGAATATATCCACCAAGCCCCACGCTGTGCCCAAAATGCCCAGCATGGGGGCAATATTGGTAATGATGGCAATGGTGCTCATGCCGCCGCGCGATTGCTCAATGTAGCTTCTCAATTTGCTTTCGGCATACGTGGTTAAGTCTTCCAAATCTTTGTTGTTGAGCAAGTGCTCAATGAGCCATATTTTGTAGTCTTTTTGCCCTAATTCATGCAATTGCTGCCGGCATTGCGCGTACATTTCCGCATCATGGCGGGCATTTTTCAGGCGCATGGTCCACGCTCCTACCGTATCTCCTGCAAGAAAGCGCACCTTGAGATGGTACAGGATGGCAGCGAACAGCACAATGGAGCATGCCAGTAGCGGGTAACCGAAGGGGTGGCAGGCCTCAAAGAATTGTTGGATGGTGTTTAACATGGTGATGGTGGGGTGTTAATTAAAATCGAAGGTAATGATGAGCTCCAGCTGGTCGCCGATGATAGCCTTGCGTACGTTCTCCGGCATGCGCGGGAATTGGGCTCTGCGAATTGCCATAAAGGTGAAGGATTGCTGGCTCACACCGGCTCCGCGGCGGCTCACGAGGTTCATGTTTACAACCTGCCCGCGAGAATTGATGCGCAGTGCAATAATGATGGTGCCGGGAATGATGTCTCCACGGTGTTGGTCGCAGGCAAAGTACCATTGCCTAGCAATGAGTCGGTACACTAACTCCTCATATTGCCCCAAAGGGGTGGCCTCTACGTGCAGTGCCGGGCGGCTGCCGATGATGAATTGCCCACGGCTGCGTGTGCGGCGTTCGCGCGTGCGCAGCCCGGCCGGCTGGGCGTGCGCTGCTTGGGTGGGATCGTATACCGGCTCCTCCTCTTCCGGGGTGGGGGATATGGAGGGCTCCGGTATTCCTGCCGGGAGCGTGGGGGCTGTTTCCGTTGGCTCTGCCTCCGTTACTTCTTCCGTACTTTGTTGTATGGGGGTATCTCCCTCAGGGGTAGGTTTTGCCGGGCTGTGAGTCTCTGCTCCGTTGTGTGGTTGTTGGGGGCTGTCCGCAGGCGGTGTTTCTGCCGGTGTAAGCGGTATCGGCACCCCCACGGGGGCGCTTTGGCTGTTGTTGGCCGGGGCTGACTCTGTTTCCGCAGGCTGCTCCGCCGTTGTCTCTTTGCCGTAATAGGCAATATCCCCGTCTTGCCGTTCTTGGTGCAGGGTGTTGATTTCGTCTTTTTCCTCGCCCTCCATGGTCGGTAGAGGCTCTGTTGATTCCTGAGGCAAGCCTGAGCCCTCGGCACGGCTATCGCGCTGCCCTTCAAAATCTGCCTTGTCCGGGTGTTGTTGAGGGCGGTCGGCATCTGTTTTAGCAAAGGGGCGGTGCTCTGCCTCGGGTGGCGTGGGTGTATCTCCTTCAGCTTTCGGTTCGGGCGCCTTAGCTGTTACAAGCACCAGCCTGCTTCCACCTTGTTTGGGGGCTCTCTTTATCGGGCGCGGCAAAAGCAATATCACCAGCGGTATCATCACCAAGTGCAACAGCACAGAGCCCACCAGGCAAAGTAAAAACCTGCTTTGATGGTGCTGCTGCAATGCTGTTCGCGTCTCCGGCATGATTCTCCATATCAAACACCATTCCGCCTCAATTAGCAAGGAATTATCGTGTCACATGCCGCGCATTATTCGAATTCTTGCTTGACGCTGGGTATGCTCTGTGTTAGTGTTGTTATGTTATGAAACTCCTTGCTCTCTTCATGTTGTTTGCCTTTGTTGCTTCCACTCCGGTGGTGGAGGCTCAGTGGTCTAATACGAATACGGAACTTTCCCCCAAGGAAAAACGCAAACAAGCCAAGGCTGAGGCTAAGCAGGCCCGCAAAGAGGCTGCCCAGCACTATAAAGAGTATATTGTGGTAAAGCGTAAGTCTCTTATTCTGGTGAAAAAAATTGAGGACGAACGCTCTCGCGATGCTTCTGTTCGCTCCTTTAAGCTTTTGTTTGAAGCTGAGGAAGAAGACGAGGATATGAGCAACGACCGCATCGTTGGCGGTGGTGGCTATGGTAACAGTGGCCCCTCTGTGAGCGATGAAGCCAGAAAGAAGGCGATGGATGCCGAGCGCGCCAAGTACGAGAAGCAGATTAAGAAGATTGATACTCAGATTGAGGCAGAATCTACTCGTATCGAAGAAGCGGAGCTGATGACTGATGAACTGCAAGAGTTCATCAAGCAGGCCTTGCAGTAATTAACTCCGGTTCACGATTTTTTTACAGGGGGATTTCGGCTGTGCCGGAATTCCCTTGTTGCGGTTTAGCGCAAGCCCCCTCCGCACCTTTGCCGTTTGTTGGCACACTCGATGATTGACGACAGAGAAGGGGTGTGATAGGATGTAGCCCAACGTATGACGGAGCAAACGGATAGCAGGATTCGCCGCATGAGCGATGTGCTCGCCAGCCAAGTGGCTGCCGGCGAGGTGGTGGAGCGCCCCGCTTCCGTGGTGAAAGAGCTGGTGGAAAACAGTATCGACGCCGGTGCTAAATTGGTGCGTGTGGAGGTGCGCCGTGGTGGCGTTTCGCTCATTAAAGTGACGGATAACGGCAGCGGTATGAGCCGAGCCGATGCAGAGCTGTGCCTGGAACGCCACGCCACCAGCAAGTTGCTGAACTATGAAGACCTTTTTGATATTCAGCAGCTTGGCTTCCGTGGCGAGGCTCTTCCCAGTATCGCCTCCGTGGCCGAGGTGCGCATTACCACCCGCCGCGAGGAAGATGTGGAAGGCACCCTCATTGCTTGCCTTGGCGGCGAGATGCAGCCGGTGATGAATGCCGGTTGTGCTCCCGGTACGGAAATCTCCGTCAGCAATCTTTTCTTTAACACGCCGGTGCGTCGCAAGTTCCTGAAAAGCGATGATACGGAGTACGGCCATATAGAGCACCAGCTCAAGCTGCACGCCTTGGCCTTCCCCGGTGTGCGCTTTATTTTGGTGAAGGACGGCACCGTTGTGTTTGATGTGCCCGCTACCTCAGACTTGCGGCAGCGTATAGCGGAGTTTGTGGGGCGCGATACGGCTGCCTCGCTCCTGCGCATTAAGCCCACGCAGGGACCCGGTGTGCAGGTGAGTGGTTTTTTGATGCCACTGACGGAGGCCCGCCGCAACCGCCGCATGCAATTCGTGTTCCTCAACGGCCGCCCTATCGAGGATAAAATTGTAGCCCGCGCCGTGCGCGATGGCTACGGCGGTTTCCCCACCGGGCTGCACCCCGCACTCTTCCTGTACTTAGAGGTAGACCCTGGTCTGGTGGACGTGAATGTGCACCCCGCCAAGCGCGAGGTGCGTTTCCGTCGCCCGTCGGATCTCACCACCTCGATTATCGATGCCATTGCCGGCACGCTCTCTGTGCATGCGCGTGGAGAAAAAGAGGCGGAGCCCGCTCCCGCTCCGGAGCCCCCCGCTTTAGTCTTGCGCCCGGTGTTAGAGCCGCAACAAGCAGAGTTTAACTTACCCCAAAGAGAGATTGTGGCCCCGGCGCCTCGCGCGGTGCAGCCTGCGCCGGTAGCTCCGGCGGTAGGTCTGGCGGTAGCGCCCGCCCCGGCTCCCGCTGTCGCTCCCGCGCCTTCCCGCCACGCAGAGCAAAAACCGCCCGTGCAACCGCAGCCGCGCCCCATGCCGGTTGCCCCCGCATCGGCTTCTGCTCCGCAGTCGCAGCCCGTCGCCTCGGTAGCCCCGCCGTGCACGCAGCAGCCCGCCACCCCGTTGCCCGCCGTGGCGGCACCGACGCCTTGCGAGCCTATCCCCCAAGCGGCCTCCGTGCCCAATTTCCGATACATCGGCGTCTTGTCCGACTCCTATCTGATATTTGAGAACAAGGAAGGGCTCGTGCTGCTATCGCCCCGCGCGGCGCGCGAGCGCATTATCTTTGAGCGCCTGCTCAACAGCAGCCGCACCCCCATCCACTCCCAGCGCTTGCTCGTGCCCGTCATGCTGGAGCTCGACCCCCGCGACATGGGCGTGGCGCTGGAGGTACGCGAGCAACTGCAGCAAGCCGGCTTCATCATCTCCCCCTTCGGGCAAAAAACTCTGCGTGTTGAGGCCGTGCCCATGATGCTCAGCCTCCCCCGCGTAGAGGAGTTTATGCTCGAGCTCATCCGCAGCTTCACCGCCGGAGAAACCCGCTTCAAGCGTGCCCGCAACCCCTTTGAGCCCTACGCTCTGCGCATTGCCAAGCAGTACGCCTCCCGCGAGGATTTAGCCCCCTGGCTGCGCGCCCCCATGCCCCTATTGACCGAGCTGCTGCATTGCGAAATTCCCTACTGCACCCCCTCCGGCAAACCAACCTTGGTGCCCATCACCCTCAACGAAATTTCCCGCAAATTCCAATCGGCCTAAGCATCCCAATTGCCCCGATTTCGGGAAAAGTGTCAAATTTACCCTTCTTTGAACCGGAAAAAGTGTCAAATTTGCCTGCATTTTCATTGGAAAAAGTGTAAAATTCGCACTTATTTTTCTTGAAAAAATGTAAAATGATGCTAAACTTCACTTATAATAAGTGTGTTAAAGGGGAGCTGTTTATGCTTAAGCGAAAAATAGATAATTACTTGCAAGATTATTATAAAACTTCTCGCAATGCCTTGCTCATTACCGGAGCCAGACAAACCGGGAAAACGTATTCTATACGCAAGTACGGAGAACGCTACAAAAGCTTCATTGAAATTAATTTTGTTGAGATGCCTGAGGCCTCTGCTGCCATCAGGGGGGCTCGTGACAGCAAAGATATTCTATTGAGAATTTCCGCTTTAACAAATCAAGAGTTCATCCCCGGCGAGACCCTGATATTTTTCGATGAAGTACAACTTTGTCCCGAAATTGTAACCGCGATTAAATTTCTTGTTGAAGATGGGAAATATCGCTACATCTTGAGCGGGTCTCTTTTGGGGGTGCATTTAAATGACCTCCGCTCTGAGCCTGTTGGTTATATGGGGGTGAAGGAAATGTACCCTCTCGATTTCGAGGAATTTATTACTAATATCGGTGTTCAGGAGTCCGTTATTTCTACCCTCAAAGAGGCGTGGCTACAACACGCTGCTGTAGATGAAGTGGTGCATGCTAAAATGATGGAGCTCTTCCACCTATACTTAATTGTAGGCGGCATGCCCGCTGCTGTTAATGCGTACCTGAGTGATAATAATTTGCAACATGTGCGAGCTGCGCAGCTCGAAATCCTGCATCTTTACCGCAGAGATATCTCCCAGTACGACCGCAACAACAAGTTTGCTATCGAGGAAATTTTTAATCTTATTCCGTCCGAATTGAATGCTCAGAATAAAAGGTTTATTCTAAAGAATCTAAACGAAAAAGCACGCTTCTCGCGCTATGAAAATTCGTTTTTGTGGTTGCAACGTGCCGGGGTAGGGTTGCCGATATATAATGTTGAAGAACCTCAGGTGCCCTTGTTGTTGTCTAAAACTCGCAACCTCTTCAAACTTTTTCAGAGCGATGTCGGCTTGCTCGCTGCTCAATACGCCGGGGGAATTCAGTTGCGTCTTTTACAGGGGGAGACCGATATTAACTACGGAGCCATTTACGAAAACGCCATCGCGCAAGAGTTGGTAGCGCACGGTTTATCTCCCTATTATTACAATAACAAAAAGCGTGGTGAGCTTGATTTTGTGATTGAGCTTAATGGAGAAGTGTTGCCCATCGAAGTCAAAAGCGGGAAAAATTATAAAGCCCACAGCGCTTTAGATAAAGTGTTGAATTGCGAGTCCTATCACTTCTCGCAGGCCATCGTTTTCAATAATTATAACCTGCATACGGTGGGTAGCATTGTCTACGCCCCCGTCTATATGGTGATGTTCTTAGCAGAAACCGAATCTGCCCCGGCTTATTATAAAATCGATTTATCCGTGCTGAAATAATTTCCGCCGTCTTGTTATACACAGCACGAGGCAGCTACCGATAAATGGTAGCTGCCTCGTGTTAATATTTTCTCGAGCTTTTTTTACTTTCTGCGGCGGCGTGCGGCAAGAGCTGCCAGAGCCAAAAGACTCAGCGTTGCTGTGGCGGGCTCGGGAATAACGCGATTTACTCCGGTTAAATAGATATTTCCGGCATCATAAATAAGGCTTGTATCTTCATTAATCCAGTCACCGGTGAAGTAATCAGCGGCATTCAGCGTGATAGCCTGTCCGGTCTTGCTTGCGGTGATATTATCAAGCACAAACTTAACGGTGTTTACATCGGAAAAGAGCAATACCTGGGAATCTTTATTATATTCTGCTCCCAATGTTAGAATCAGATTAATTTTTTCACCATCTGTTCCATTAAATGTCAAGGTTCCGTTAATGACACTCAAATGCGCGCCATCAGCCTTGTAAGAGGAACCTGCTGCAAGGTTCAAATTACCACTGGCAACACCGCCTAACTTCTCATTGAATATAGAAACGGTTTCTGATGCCGCAAGTGTTATAACTGAAGATGGATCTACCGGTTCTGTCCTCTCTACAGCCAAGGTGGCACCTGCATTAATGTTTATATTTTTTGCCGTCAATTTTGCACTGCCGTCTGTTCCTCCCAACGTTAATTGACCTGTACTGTTAATCGTAACATCGTATGAAGATGCATTCACTTCTGCATCCAATACTTTCATCGTGGCATTTCCATCGGCAACAACATTAATGGCATGGGTGTTCAATACAGCTTTGTCTTCTACGCGTAAGGTGCCACCATACAAGTTTACTGTATTCAGCAGCTCACTTGTGCGTGAATTTGTGATTTCAGCAGCAGTCCCGGTAGAGCCTTTCACTTCTTTCAAATGCGCTTCTGTGTATTTGCCACTGAAAACGATGTCTCCAGAAGCCTTCTGAATTACTCCTTTTTCGTCCTGATAATCCTGATTAAAAGTCACGGTAGTACCAGAATAATAGCTCATATATACCGAGTCATTGAATGTAATATGACCTCCGGTTTGAGCTGCCAGAACCAAGTTATCATTAGCATTATTCGGATTCATCAAAATGCTGCGGAGACGGTGGTTGCTGCTGGAGCGTTCATAATTTTTCTCGAAAGTTACATGGCTGTTCCCTACTATCGTGATGGAGCCGGTAGAGTAGATTGCACCACCGAGTGAAGCGGCGCTGGAGGAGGTGGATTCGGAAGCAACGTAATTTCTACTAAAGATTACATCTGCATTGTTATTGATGTTAATCTCTCTTGTCGAGAAAATCGCGCCACCGTATGGAGAGTAGGAGAGGGAGGGAGATGTGGCGTAATTCCCTCTGAATGTTACATTAGCATTGTTATTGATATTAATCGTTCCTGACGAGTAGATAGCTCCGCCGTTGGCAATGTTGAGAGAGGTGCCGCTTTTTGAGTAGTAAGCGTAATTTTTATTGAATGTTACATCTGCATTGTTATTAATATTAAGTGTTCCTAGCGAGTAGATTGCTCCACCATTGGCGGAGGAGAAAACGGAGACAACGTAATTACTATTGAAACTTACATCAGCGTTGTTATTAATATCAATTGACCTTGTCGAGTAGATTGCGCCTCCGTAGGAGGAGGATCGTGAGTAGCTGTAGTTGTAGGAAGAGATTGGAGCGGCGTAATTCCCACTGAAGCTTACATTAGCATTGTTATTGATAGTAATCGCTCCTGTCGAGTAGATAGCTCCGCCGTAGGATTGGCATGTGGTGGCGCGTGTATGGGTGGAGGAATTTGCGTTGAAGCTTACATCTGCGTTGTTATTGATATTAAGCTCCTTTGTCGAGTAGATGGCTCCGCCGTAGGAGTAGCAGCTGGAGCCTTGGCTAGGAGAGACACCGAGGGCAACATCTGAGTGATTCCCACTGAATATTACATCTGCATTGTTCTTGATATTGATTGATCCTGTCGCGTATATAGCACCTCCATAGGAAGAGGAATTACCATAGGATGTACAGAAGTTAGAATTCTCGAGAAAAGAAACATCGCCATTATCGGAAATATCTATGATGGTCGCAGTTCCGTTTGCATAGATTGCGCCACCATAAACATCTATTGAGGACGTTTTGTTTAAAGAATTCGAAGAAAATATTACATCAGCTGCAGAAGGATTATCAATACCATCGTCTACATTGTGGATGCAAAGCTTACCGCTTGTGCCCAAATCAATAGCTCCTCCGTCATTTTTACCGCTTTGGTTGGAGATGGTAATCTTACTGAGTGTATCAAACGTTACGTTACTAGGCTGCTCAAATACGGTAGTTTGTCCCCCTCTGAAGCTAAGCGCGACTGGCGCATAACCTTCGGCCGTAGAGAAGATATGGTTTCCTCCTGTTATCAAGGGGGTAGTACTAGTCCATGTAGGATTGGAGCTAGGGGTAATATTTATATTTGTCCAGAGGGTGAATGAATACTTATCATCTGCTGTATTGGATGTATAATTATCCAAATAACTTGGAGTCCAAAGGTCTATATGTTCATAGTCATCAAGAATTTCGACTGCTTGCGTGGAGAATGCGCTCATCATGGCGAGCAGGAGAGTAAGGTCAAGATGCGGTTTCATGGTGATATTTAAGTTTTAGTTTAAGGTGAAGATTTTAGATTGAAATGAAGAGAAGTCCGGTTCTTTGGAAAGTTGGCACACCTCGCAAAGTTCTGCACTATAGGAGTGTTGTGAGCAGGTGTAAAGTTTGCCTGCACTATAGTCTAAATAGAAATCATATCCGTTGTTAGAATTTCTATGAGCTGTTTGTGGTATGGCGGAAATAGAATTCATGATATCTCGTATGGGGACACTCCATAAGTAGACACAGCCTTCAATCTCAATATAGAAACACCAAGTGTCTGTATGGGCTGAGATTATTTCTCTTTTTTTGTCAGGAATAGCCATTTTGCAGAGATGCGGAAACTTATGAGAGGGCACATAGGCTGCAGAAACATTCTTATTGCGGCTTTCTAAAAATCCGTACTTTTCTACGCCAAACGTATGGTTGTTTTCTGCGCATAACCTCATTTTATTGAATATCATTTGCATGCGTCCAAAGAGCTGTTGCCATGCGGATTGATAATCTTCTTTTTCGCCGATTTGAGGGACCGGAATCAAAATGGGGTGAGCAGCATAGCTCTTTAAAAGCAGGGCCAGATTCTTTTGCTGTTCATAATTTTGGTTGGTGCAAAACAGGTAAACAAAGCAACGATTGGGAAGTTCCTTGAAGTGCTGTTGCTTCTGCAGTTTTTTCAAGCGTTCTCCTAATGCATACCATACGATAAGTTCTTCCGGATAAAAAGAAAAGCCACAAATATGAACCTCCTTTTCACAAAAATCAATTAGCCATTCCGGCTGTGTATCAATGAATCGTTGCAACTGTCTTTGATACGTTTCCATGCTCATGACGATATCTGATTCTGTATTTCTAGCAGAGCCATGAATGTGGTGAACTTTATGTCCGTCCACTATAGTGTAGTCTTGTTCTATGATGAAATCTTTTGAAAATGCTCGCTCAAACGCATAATCGTAGTTGGTGGTTATGGTTGATTTAAATTCTCCCTTTTTTACCAAGTCACAAAGATAACGATGAACAAAGGTTGGTTCCAGAACCGCTATTTCATCTTTAAAATTTTGCAGTGGTGCGGATTCTCCGCGCAAGCTCATGAGATTAAAATTCAGTACACTTTGTAAGAGCAAAACAAAGGATATATTGTCCGCTTTGCTCATTTGAAATCCTGATGGTACATGCTTGCTTTGCAAATTTTGCAAAACACGGGACCAAGAATAGGGTGTATTCCTTTCTGCAACACGGTTTACCCCATTGCCGAAAAACAGTATACGTTCACTCATGCTGTTTATTCTACGCTTTCATAAGCCGCATTTTATCCTATCGAAACATTTGGAATTAAACGAGTTGTTTTTATGCCATGTCATGAGTGAAAAGAGCTTGCGGAAGGTTTATTTCTTTTGAAATCAAGCTTCTTTTCTGCTTGACTACGGGTTTATGAAAACGTATTGCGAAGAAGAGATGGTGGCATTGTCCATATTAAAGGGGACCGGGGTAAATATAGTGGAGGCTGCGCTGGTGGCAAAGGCGGCGTTGGAGGCGGGAGGCACCCGGCTTCGACAGAATGGAAACCTTTCTGTCTACGCCGAGGTTCGCGCCTCCGAAACTACGGCGCTCAGGGCATTAAAACGATGCAAAAAGATAATTGCACTGGGGGCTGAGGAGCTAAAACGGCAGGAGAAGACGGTGACGTTTGAGAAGGCAGTGGTGGCGGCGTTGGAGGCACGGGCAGGGCGGCGGGCGCGTACGTTGTGTGATTTTCGGTACATTACACGGCGATTCATGAAGCGGTGCAGGGGACTGGCGAAGCGGCGGGTGCGAGCGATAACGGTGCAGGAATGTGCGGAATATATTGATACGGCGTTTGATACGCCTAATCAACGTCTGAAGGCGCGGCGAGTGCTCAGCGGGGTATTCAGCACGGCGGTGAAGCGCGGGTGGTGCAGTGAGAACCCGGTAGCCAAGGTAGAAGCACCACGAGTGCGGGAAAAACGCATAGAGGTATTGAAGCCTTGCGAGATAGAGAAGTTGCTGCATACAGCTGCAGAATATGACGGTGGCCGTTGCTTAGCGGCAGTGGGGATGATGCTGTATGCGGGGATACGCCCGCATGAGGTAGCGCGGCTTACTTGGGAGCAGGTGGATATGGCGGGCTGCACCATCTGTATTTTGCCGCAGCACAGCAAAACGGGCGGGGCTCGTTTGGTAACCATACAGCCGCCTCTGCTGTGCCTGTTGCAGCGTTGCCAACAGGGTGGGCGCGTGTGCCCGCCGCAATGGGGCTTGCATTGGCGGGCCTTGCGCAAGCAAGCGGGGTTTACCGCATGGCAGCCGGATGTGCTGCGCCATACCTTTGCGAGTTACCACTTGCGCTATTTCCGTGATTACACGGCACTGCAATATGAAACGGGGCACCGCGATAGCAGCTTGCTGCGCACGCGCTATGTGGATATGCGCGGCGTGGTGGATGCCGCGGCCTTTTGGGGTAAGGTAAGCGCAAAATAATTACATGGCCTATAGTTTTTTTGCTTTTACCATGGCGGTAAATATGCTAGACTCTGCTTGTATGGCAACGGAAGAGCTATCAATCGGCGTAGATATGGGCGGCACGTCCATTAAGTTTGCAGTGGTGCAGGGTACTGATATTGTGTACAAAGCAGAGCCCATGCAGACCACGGATTATCCCTCCCCGGATTGTATTGTGGAGGAGATAGGCAAGCGACTGCGCGCCATTATGGAGAAATACCCGAGCGTGAAGGCGGTGGGCATGGGCTTGCCGGGCTTTGTAGACCATAAGGCGGGTATTGTGGACTCCCTCACCAATGTGCCGGGCTGGTATGATATCCATATTCGCGATATTCTGAGCGATGCCACGGGCTTACCTGCCGCTGTGGATAATGATGCCAACTGTATGGCCTATGCGGAGTGGAAGTTGGGTGCCGGCCGCGGCATGAATGATTTGGTGTGCCTGACACTGGGCACGGGTATTGGCTCCGGCGTGATTGCGGGGGGCCATTTTGTGCGTGGGCACCTGAGTGCCGCCGGTGAGCTGGGGCAAATGAGTATTGATTACCGTGGCCGCATCGGCTACTACGGCAACCAAGGCGCCATTGAGGACTACATCGGCCACCGTGAAATCACGGCAGAGGCTCAGGCCGCCTACGCCGCAGCAGGGCAGCCCAAGGCTCTCAGTGAGTGTGGTCCGTTGGAGATTGAGCTGGCTGCCAAGGCCGGGGACCCCGTGGCGCTGGCGCTGTGGGATGACATTGGCCGCAAGCTGGCAACCTGCCTCATGAACTGCCATTACATCCTCAACCCGGAGGCCTTCATCATCGGTGGTGGTGTGGCCAAGGCGGGGGATGTGCTTTTTGGCCCCGTGCGCCGATACCTGAAGGCCCAGCTTTACCCGCCGCATTACGCCAAGATTAAGATTTTGCCCGCCATGTTCAGTAATGAGGCCGGCATTATCGGCGCCGCTCGTTTGGCGCTCAATACCGCTAACAACGAGGAATAATGCTGCAAGAGGTAAGCAAGGCTGAGCTGCGACTTTGCTCCCGCTTGGGGCTGAGTGAGGCGTCGTCCGCCCATTTGGTGCAGGCGATGAGGGCGGGCTCCTCCGCTCGCTCTGCCATTGTGCTTACTCCCAAAGCCCCGGCAGATTACCGCCCCCCGTTTGCTTGCGAGGATACCTCCGCCTGGGGCTGGTTGCCGCCGCGTGTATATCTTCCCTGCCGCGGAGAGCGCCCCACAATGCACCCGGATTACGAGGCCGGGCTCTATTACTCGCTGGATGTCTCCTCGTGCTGGGAGTCTGCCGCGTTGGCTAGGATTGCCGCCCCCGCCTCATCCTTGGATCTCTGTGCCGCCCCCGGTGGTAAAACCATGCTGATGGCTGCCCGCTTTGAGCCGCAAAACCATGTGGCTAACGAGGTGAATGCCGCCCGCCGTGGCATTTTGCGCCAAAATGTGGAGCAGTGCGGGCTCCCGAATACGGAAGTAACGGGGCTGCGTCCTGACCAGTGGGCTACGGAGGGTCGCTTGTTTGACCTCATTTTGGTGGATGCCCCGTGCAGCGGTCAATCCTTGCTGTGTAAGGGAATCAAAAATCCCGGCTGCCTGGGCTCTCAAATGGTGAACGGCAATGCCAAACGCCAAAAGGGAATTATGCTGGCCGCCGTGCAGTGTGTGGCGGAGGGTGGGCATATTTTGTACTCCACCTGCACCTACGATCCGGATGAAAACGAGAAAGTGATGGCGTACATTCTGCGCCGCGTGCCCGGATGGAAGGCTGTGGAGGTGCCGTCCTTGGAGCGTTTTCGCAGCACTTTAGCAGATTTTCCGTGTTACCGTCTTTTGCCGGAGCACGGTGTCGGGGCAGGCGGCTTTTGCTGTCTGCTGTCAAAAAACAACAACTGTTGAACTCATATTAACCCCTCGCAAACAGATACGTGAATATGAATAAGTTTATTCCGCTCATGGCTGCCATCTTGGCTCCGTCTCTCTTCGCAGCTCCCGTTAAAGGAAAGGCTGATTTGCTTGCCTCCAATACCGTGATTGCCCGCTTTGACGGCTTTACGGAAATTCCCTGCCGCCACATGACGGCTGATTGCCCGGATAAGTGCGACCACGCTACCAAGGTGGCCAACTTTACCGTGCTGGTGAATGAGGATTACAAGCAGCCCGGCAAGTACGGTGCAGATAAGGCAGAGGTTGGCTCTACCATGATGGTGGATGTTAAGAAGCCTACTCCTGGCCAGGACGATGCCGCTATTTTTGCCTTGGTGGATCAGCTTACCCCCGGCGACACCGTGCGCCTGACGCAGGACCACCTCTACATTGACGAAGGCTGCTACATTTACCCCGCCTATCCCGTCTCTAAGATGGAGAAGGTTGACAAGCCCGCCGCCGCACCGGAGGTGCCCGCTTTTGTGCCCGCAACGCCCATTCAGCCCCGCATGATGCCCGGCCGTCGTGCTCGCTAAATCGGCACAGCTGAGTTTGTTGATGGGCTGCTCCGTTCTTGTGGCGGAGCAGCCTCTCCTTGCCACGGCCCAAGGAGCTGCTGCGGTGTACCCGCAACGCCCCTTGCGTGCCGCCCCTGCAGAGCTTGCGGTGGTGATGATTGGGGGCTTTGGTGATGAAATAAGCGGCATTATTGAGCAGACTGCACGTTTTATGCCGCCCTTGGCTAAGCATGAAGCGCGCGCCTATTATCACTGGAACGGCGGGGTGCCTGCAGATGCCGCACAAGGTGTGCGCCTTATTGCAGAGCATGTGCGCCGCTTTCAGCAGAGCAATCCGCAGGCAAGTGTGGTGCTTTTAGGCCATAGTTTCGGGGCCTCCACCGCCTTGCAGGTAGCGCAATTGTTGGCGCCACCGACTCAAGCTCAGGTAGAAAGCCGGGGGCGCATCCTGTTGCTTACCATCGACCCCTCGGACCGCATGGTGCAGCCCAAACGCCCTGCCGCCGTTACATGGTGGGGGAATTGCTATGTGGTCCACTCACAGTCCGACCACGATTTTATTGTGGAGTGGGGCGGGCGATGGGGCCATTGCCAAGAGGCGGATGTGAACATCCGCTTTGACGGACGCCGTACGGATGAATACGGGCAACAGTTTATACACGACAACGCGCTTGCGCTCCTCCTGAGTGCGCGGGGCTCCGGCTCCCGCTCTCTGTATCAATGGGTTCTTGCCTTGCTTAACCAAGGTAGCCCAGCAACTTGAGCAACCACAAAAAAAGGGCTGCCAGTGCGCACAAATGCCACACCAACACCCAAACACGGCTCACATTAGAGCGGCGTGTATTGTCTACAAACTGCTCTAATTTGAGTCTCTGCTTTACAGCGAGAACTTCCTCGTTCTTGGTCATTTCTTCGCTCATAGCCTGCGCCCCCATTCTAGCACATTTTATTTCAATCCGCAACCATAAATTCATGCACCTTATTAAAGCTTTTAACTCTGTTAAAGTTTTTAGTTGATAGCCCCATAAATAGCAATTTATAGAAGTACGAGGGACGAATTCCGACATACGAATTTATGAGTTCCGCGCCTTACGGCGCAAAGATAGCAAAGCTCAGCATAAGCTGCCACCCGCGCTTAAGGCGCGGGCGGTAAGCGAGGCTAGGCTTTGCCCTTCGTGCGGCGCAGCCGCCTAGAAACCAGAGCCCGTAGCACGGGCGGCATATCAATAGCGAGTGGGTGGAGCCGCGTAGCGGCGAAACCACTCGTAACCTATGAATAATATCGGAACCCGCGCCAGCGGGTGGCACGGTGGGTGGATCTAAATTGACCTTTAGCAAAAATATAAAGCGATGTTTCAACATTTGGTCGATGGCAGTGCTAATTCATTCCCGTCTCCACGGATAAAACGGGGGATATCATAGATGCAGTAAAAAGCCGCTATCCTTGGTGAAGGACAGCGGCTTGAAGGGGGGGATGGTGGAGAGCTGTAGGTTACATGCCTCCGCGCAGCATGGATTCTGCCATCACATTACCGAGGGCGGCGGCGTGCTTGAGAGCAGCCAAGGCTTTGTCGGTGTCTTTAGCCAGCAGCTTACCATCTAAAAAGCACATGGCCAGCACAAAGAGGGCAACATGGTCGCCGGATTGGGCGGCGCTTTCCAAATCAGCCACATCAGAATACGTTTTTACCTGCGCAAAGTAGACGCGGGCAAGCTGATTTTGTGCCTCGGCATGGCCGGCAAAAGCGGCATTGCGCAGGTGCTCTGCGCCTTGTGCAGCATTGCCGGCCTTAAAGGCAGCGGCTCCGAGTTCGTATTCTTGCTGAGCGTCCATTACTTAGCTTGAGGTGCAGAGAATTCAACCTTGAGGCTGTGTACGGTGCCGTTAAAGGACTCGCCCACAGTCTGCAGCGGAAGAATAAAGGTGGAGCGCAGACCCTTGGTGCGGTTCTGCCAGCCGTTGTCGCGATCCTTGTAGCTCATGAGTGTCAGCGTGCCGATTTCTTGGCCGTCTACCAGCAGCTGGGTGGACTGCGGCTTGCCGATAAGCTCGATGGTTACTTTCTTGCCAACGGGGAGCTTGCCACCGAAGGAGAATTCCATAGCATCGTTGCGGCGGAAGCCTACGGTGCCATCCTTCATGGTGGCATACAGCTTACCTTCGGGGCCGCTGAGCAATACCTGCTCGGTGCCTTCAGGGGCGGCAGCAAGCTCAATTTCTGCGGTCAGGTGGTAGTTCGGGCCGGCGGCCTCCTCGTTGAGCTGCATGGGCAGGGAGGTGGGCTGCACGCATACCGGGGCATCGCCTGTGCGCAGATAGAGCGGGTTGATATTGGGAGCCTCGCCAATCTTGCTTACCAAGTTGCGGTGCTGCTCGAAGTTGTTCGGGTTGTGCTCCGTACCCCACATGCGCTGGCTGAGAACATCGGCAGAGCTGCGGAAAATCTCCCACACATCATACATGCCGTAGCCGGAGTGCTTGAGGTCCGTCATATCGTTCCAAATGGCAAAGGTAGAGCCAATAAGGTTGGGGTGGCCTGCAGGGATATGGGCGTTGCCGACATAGTTGGGGCGCCAGTGGTTGTATACCCACTTGTGGTTCTTATCCATGCGGTAGTAATTGGCAAAGGGCACGATGTAGAGGTGGCCGTCATTGGTGTTGATGAGCTTGTAGCCATCGTTCATAGCCTCGATGGGGTCTTGCCACTGGGCGCTCCACAGGTTCATTTGCACGCCCTCGGATTCTACCTTGGTTTTGCCGGGCTTGTGGGTAAGACTGCCCCAAATGCGCGGGGTAAAGCCACGGCTCTTCACGTGCTTGAGCAAGCCGTCTGCAAATTTGCGGTATACCTCAGCCTCGCCGTAGAACTCATCGGCACCCACGTGGATGACGCAGCCGTCCAGCACGGGCTTGTCGGCAAAGTTCTTGTCGGGGGTCAGGTACTCATCCAGCACCTTGCCCACGAACTTGAGGGTCTCGGGGTTGCCGGCATCAATGTGGTCGGAGCGGCGGCCGGGGTGGTTCATCGGGCCCTGGTAAATCAAATCCGGGCGCACCTTGGTGAAGGAGAGGGCGTGGCCGGGAGTGTCAAACTCGGGCACAATGTTGACACCGCGCAACTTAGCGTAGTCAATAAGCTCTCGGAATTCTTTCTTGGTGAAGAAAACGTCTTCCGCTGTCAGTTTTTGTCCGTTTTCGCCAACGATGTCGCTTTCCAAACGGAAGGCGGTGTAGGCTTCCTTAAGCGGGTCGTGGCCGTCCTTCACATACTCTTCCAGGAAGATGTAGTTGTTGTTGATGACGAGGTGCAAGTCATTCATCTTGTACCAAGCCATGGCGTTAATCACGTCGCGCAGGTCTTTGAGGGTGTAGGGTGTGCGGGCAATGTCGAACAGCACGCCGCGTACCTCATAGCGGGGTACGTCGTATGCCATACCATAGGGCATGCTGCCACCCGTTTGCTTGAGAATCTGCAAGATGGTGCGTGAGCCCCAGTAGACACCTTTGCCTGATGTGGCAGATACGGTAATGCCGGATTCATCCGTGTGCAGTCTGTAGGCTTCTGCCTGGTTGTCGTAGTTCTTCTTTTTCTTTCTGGGAACGACAACAAACTCAATGTCTGCTTTTTCACGGTCAACAATTTGAACCTCTTTGCCGAGCACATCTCTCAAATCATCAAGAATGATGGCTTGGCGCTCATCGTTCAGACCGCCGAAGAAGACGCCTACGGAATCGCCCAGCTTGTACTCACCTTTGCCGCCCTCCCATTGCAAGATGGAGGGTACCACCTGCGGCTTGGGGTTACCATCGACCTTGTTGGCGCTCTTTACAATGATTTCGTAATCCTTACTGAAGGCCTCTTTACCGTCTTTTGTTACCTTAAAGTTAACATTAACGGGGGTATCGCTGATAACGGGTCTGATAGTACCGTTAGGTTTGATAATCTGCTCATAGTCGGCACCCAAAAGCTCTACTTTAGCGCCCTGAACAGCGGGAATGGTAAGCTTGCCTCCGCTCACGAGCTCCGTAGGAACGGTCAGGTTGTCGGCAATTTGCTTAGCATCCTGCCCCATGAGTGAGGTTGCAGTCATGGTTGCTGCTAATAACATAAGTGTGGATTTGGTCATAAACTTGATGGTATAATGTCTATAAGGCAAAACTACGCGAGATGAATCCAAGGCAGCCTGGTGGCAGCCGGCGCGCAGTGAAGGGTAGTAGAAAGCTGCAGCTCATTGAGGGTTTGCTGCATGCAGTTGAAAGCTGTATCGGGGGTGTTGCAATCCTGGCTCAGGTGCGCTAACACCACGTGTTGTAAACGCGGGTGCGCAATGGTGCGCACAAAATCGCAAGCTTGAGCGTTGGATAAATGCCCGAAGTTGCTGGCAATGCGCTCAATAAGATAATACGGACGCCCTGAGTTTTGCAGCATCTGCGGGTCATAATTTGACTCCAGATACAGGGCATCCACCCCTTGCAAAAGCTCGGTCATCACATGCGGAATCTTCCCCGTATCCGTCACATACCCCAGCTTTTTTTCGTTGTACTCAAACAGGTAGCCCACCGGGTCCGTGGCATCGTGGTGCACACTAAAGGGAGTTACGCGTATGTCTCCTATTTGCACCGTGCTGCCCGGTTCTATGTAGGTGTAGCTGGCGTTATCTGTAATGCAGCGCAGCTCTTGCCCCATGTAGCGGGTGCAGTAAATATGCAGCTTGTCTTTTTTGGCAAGTTGCCCCAGCCCGCACACGTGGTCTGTGTGCTCGTGGGTAAAGAGCAGGGCACTGAGTTGCGGTACGCTCAGCCCGCATTCTTTCAGGCCATTGCGAATACGCGTGGCGCTGATGCCGGTGTCTACCAGCAGGCGGGTATCGCCACCGCATATTACGGTGGCATTACCCTTGCTGCTGCTGGCCAGTACGGAAAAACGCATTAGTCCTGCGGGCAAAATTACTCTTCTACCGGGCTTTGCTCCGGTGCGGCGGAAGCCTCGGCTGCGGCGCGGGCGGCGGCTTCTGCTTGGGCTTTTGCTGCTGCGGCTGCTTCTACCGCGGCGCGCAACTCGGCCTCAAACTTAGCTCTGGCCTCAGCTTCTGCCTTAGCTTTGGCCTCTGCTTCTGCCTTAGCTTTGGCTTCTGCTTCTGCCTTAGCTTTGGCTTCAGCTTCTGCCTTAGCTTTGGCTTCTGCTTCTGCCTTAGCTTTGGCTTCTGCTTCAGCCTTAGCTTTGGCTTCTGCTTCTGCCTTAGCTTTGGCTTCTGCTTCTGCCTTAGCTTTGGCTTCTGCTTCTGCCTTAGCTTTGGCCTCAGCCTCTGCCTTAGCTTTGGCTTCTGCTTCTGCCTTAGCTTTGGCCTCTGCCTCTGCCTTAGCTTTGGCTTCTGCTTCTGCCTTAGCTTTGGCTTCTGCTTCTGCCTTAGCTTTGGCTTCTGCTTCTGCCTTAGCTTTGGCCTCAGCCTCTGCCTTAGCTTTGGCCTCTGCCTCTGCCTTAAGACGTTCACGAATCACCATATTTGTGGCAAGTGCCGTGCGGGGAGCAACATCATTCTTACGCAGCTCGTTCAAGGGCTTGCCATTCAGGCGGCCTGTCTGAGCCTTAAGGAACTCTGTGACGTTGTGGATGGTAGACTCCGAGGGGGAGAGCGCGGTTTGTGCCTCGAACATAATACGCACAGCGTCGCTCAGCTCTGTAACCGTACCGGTGTGGAAGTACGGAGCCGTAAGAGCCACGTTGCGCAGAGACGGTACACGGAACATGTCCGTGTGCTCTTCCTTCTTGGTAAAGTCCTTCAGACCGAAGGCACCTTCGGTGTAGCCCACGGCATGAGCACGCAGGGGAGCATCTGTGTTGATGTACTCAAAGCTCTGGCCACCCAAGGCAGGGCCGGCGTGGCAAGAAGCACAACCATAGGCCTTAAAGTCATTCATACCGGCAATTTGCTCTTCCGTCATGGCATCCTTTTCGCCAATGCGGTACAGGTCAAATGCGGAGAAGGGAGTCACCAAGGTGCGCTCATAGGCTGCAATGGCATCGGTGATGGTCTTGTCGGTCATGCCTTCATCGCCGTATACCTTCTTGAAGAGCAGCACATAGCGCTCGTCTTTAGCCAACTTGGCGGCAATTTCCTTCCAGTCTTCGGGCTTGCTGTAGCCCATTTCCACGGGGTTGAGGGGCGGGCCGCCGGCCTGCTCCTGCAAATCCTTGGCGCGGCCATCCCAGAACTGGCGGATATGCCCGGCAGCATTGTAAACGGTGGGTGCATTCACGCCACCCAACTGAGGCTTGCCGTCTGCACCGGGAACACCCTCAGACTTGGGCAAATTATCCGTGCCACCCTTGGTGAGGTCGTGGCAGCTGGAGCAGGAAACCTGGTTGGTGGTGGAAAGCGAGGGGTCGAAGTAGAGCATGTGGCCCAACAGAATCTTGGCTTTTTCCACCTCATCCGTTACCGCCTTAGCCGGCTCAATGGGGGCAAAAACAGCAGCATCAATCAGGTCGGCATCGTAGTAATGGCGCATGATGGCTACATCATTCATCGTCAGCTTAGAGGCCGGGTGAAAGATGGTGTAAGCGGTCGGAGGCATGCGGCGTGTGCGCAGTACATAGTCCATCTTGGCCATGTTGACAAGCTCACTGCGAATGCCTTCGTCCTTCTTCATGGAGAAAGCGCGCTGGGCGGCCTCTACATCGCGGCTCAACTTGCCGAAGGCGAGAATATTAATAAACTTGTTGTACTCCGGATTTTCGCCGTGGCAGGCAGCACATTTTTGCTCCAACACCACATTGGCCATGGCCTTAGCGGCATCGCGGTCTGCCGGTACCGGAATCTGAGACTCGTGCTCGGCAGGAAGAATAACGGCAGATAACACGCCGGCTGTGGCAATCGTAACCGTTGCAGCCGTAACGCCGTAAATGTAAGGGGTTATTTTCTTGTTCATATGTAACGCGTCGTATGTACCATACTACTTTAACATATTTTTCCCACAATTCAAGCTGGAATTACGCCTGTTGCGCTTAAATCTGCACAGTTGCTCAAGTTTGAGCTGCTTCAGAAACGGTGATGTTGAATATTGAAAGTTGAATGTTGAAAGTGGATGAGGGGTGCCAAAGGTGATTTTTTAGGCAAAACGGCAATTTTTTGTTACCCACTGAGCCACCCGTTGCACGGGGGCTGATTGTTAGTCATCATCTCCGCACGAGGGGTAAAGCCCAGACTCTTTACCGCCCTCGCATTCCGCGCTCAAGGCGCGGGCGACAGCTTATGCTGAGCTTTGCTATCTTTGCGCCGTAAGGCGCGGAACTCACAAATTCGTATGTCGGAATTCGTCCCTCGTACTTCTACAAACTCCCATTTAGCGTAAAAATTGGGCACCTTGCCCCGGGCCTGATGGCACACGGGCAAGGACCTTACATATTCATGGCATCCGGGTTATCCATCAGGCCGGATTTTTCCAGATAGTAATCATAACCGCCGGCGTAGGGGGTAACGGTGCCATGGGCAATGTGCAGCGTCTTTTCTGCAAGGGCGCGAATAAAGTGCACGTCGTGAGAAATGAACACCAATGTGCCTTCATAGCGCTTAAGAGCTTGAGCCAAGGCCTCCACACTCATGATGTCGAGGTGTGTGGTCGGCTCGTCCATGAGCAGCAGGTTCGGCGGATTTACCAAGAACTTCACCAAGCTGAGGCGTGATTTTTCACCACCGCTGAGCACCTCTACACGCTTCTCGCAGTCCAGCTTTCGGAACATGAAGGAACCCAGCACGGCACGGGCTTCCTCCTCGCGCAGCTCCGGGTCGGCATTCATAATTTCCTCCAGCACCGTGAAGTTCGGCGTCAGGTTCTCCGAGCGCATCTGCGAGAAGTAGCCAATGCGCGTTGTTGTGCCCAAGGTGCGGGTGCCTTCATCAATTGGTACCACACCGGCCAAAATCTTCAGCAGGGTGGATTTGCCTGCGCCATTGGGACCCACCAGTACAATGCGGTCGCCACGCTCAATCAGCAAATCCAAATTCTTGTAAATGCGCTTCTCGCCGTAGCTCTGGCCCACTTTCTCCAGCTCCATCACGCGCTGCATAGCGCGCGGCGGCTGCGGGAAGATAAACTTGAACATGCGGCGGGCTTGCTTCGGTTTTTCAATACGGCGGATTTTCTCCAACTGCTTAATGCGGCTCTGCACCTGGGCAGCCTTAGAAGCCACAGAGCGGAAGCGGTCGATAAAGGACTCAATGTGTGCAATCTCTCGCTGCTGGTTACGCCAGGCTGCGAGCAAAATCTCGTAACGTTGTTCCTTCAGCTCCAAGAATCGGGAGTAGTTGCCCGTGTAGCGCACCAACTCTTGGTTCTCAATGTCGTAAACCGTCTCCACCAACTCATCCATGAAATCGCGGTCGTGAGAAATCATGAAGATGGCACCGGGGTAATTCATGAGGTAGCGGCGCAGCCACAGCAAGCTCATGAGGTCCAAGTGGTTCGTCGGTTCGTCCAGCATCAGCAAATCCGGCTCGGCCACCAGCAGCTGCGCCAAATGGGCACGCATGACCCAGCCACCACTCATCTCGCGGGCAGGGCGGTGAAAATCCTCATCCTTAAAGGCAAGACCCTTCAGAATACGCTTGGCCTTCGGCTCCAACTGGTAGCCGTTGTTGGCAATGAAAATATCCATAGCATGCGCATAATCATCGCTGGAGTTGTCGCCCTTAGCATCGCACAGCTGAATCGTGCGAATCGCTTCACCCATCTCCGGGGTAATGCTCATGGCAATCTCCAGCACCGTGCGGTCGGAGGGGTCGCCTGCCTCCTGCGGCAGATAACCGACAAGCCCGTATTCATCCATGATAATCTGACCCTCATCCGGGGTGTCTTGCCCCAAAATCATGCGGAAAAGGGTGGATTTACCGGCGCCGTTGGGGCCAACCAAGGCAATGCGCTCGCCCCAGTTAACGATGAGTTCCGTCTCAAAGAACAAGGTGCGTCCGGCGTGGGCTTTTGTCAGTTTCTTGATGGTCAGCATGCGCGGATAGTATACACCCTTTTTTCAGAATTGCAATCCATATTTTGCCCAAACCCTCGGGAGGTTGAATGTTGGATGTTGGGTATTGAAAGTAATGCGTTAAGTGTCAGTTGTTAGTTGTGCAGCCAAGCTTCCTCCTAACGTAAATCAAACATCCAACATCATTCCACGCAGCCCGGGCAGTTGCGTACCCAATGGTTGGGGGATATTTCGATGAGCTCCGGCACGCGGTCGGTCAGGCACAGCTCGGGCTTACCGGATATGTTGCGTGGCTTAAAGGTGCAGCCGCGCACCGGCTCTTTAAGGGAAGGGGGCAAGCCCGGAATCGTCTGCAAGCGGCAGCCTTTGGCGTGTGCCGACGGAATAGACGCCATGAGGGCGCGCGTGTAGGCATGGCGCGGGTGCTCAATCAGCTCTTGGGCGGGGGCGCTTTCCAAAATGCTACCGGCATACATTACCTGAATACGGTGGGCATATTGTTTCACCACGCCCAAATCATGCGTAATGAGAATAATCGCCGTGCCCAGTTCTTGCTGGCGTGCCTGCAATAAATCCAGTACCTGCTTTTGCACGGTTACGTCCAGCGCCGTGGTCGGTTCATCGGCAATCAGCAACTGCGGACGCGTTACCAGCGCCATGGCAATCATCACACGCTGCCTCATGCCGCCGGAAAACTCATGCGGATAGCAGGCAGCACGCTCTGCGGGATTCGGTATGCCTACACGCGCCAACTCTTCCACCGCGAGGGCGCGTGCTTCTTTCCATTTCATGCCACGGTGAATTACCAAGGGCTCGGCCACTTGGTCGCCTATGGCCATGCACGGGTTCAGGCTCGTCATCGGATCCTGAAAAATCATCGAGATGCGGTTTCCTCGCAAGGTGGATAACTCTTTCTCATTCAGTTTCAGCAAGTCCCTCCCTTCAAAAGTCGCCTGAGCTGTCTCCGGAATCCAAGCCGGGGGCTTGGGCAAAAGACCCATGAGGGCAGAGCATGTCACCGATTTGCCGGAGCCGCTTTCGCCTACAATCCCCAGCGTTTCGCCCGCTTTAATATCAAAGCTCACCTTGTTGACCGCGTAGACGGTGCCGGCGCGGCTCCGAAACTCGACACTTAAATCTTTTACCTGCAACATGAGAAATCGCGTATAGTGGGTGCGTGTCTGCTGTTAGCGGAGAAGTTCTGTTACAATCCTCGCGCCATAATAGCCATGCTCCTTCGCGCGCGCTTTCACGGCGGAGTCTGCCTCGTGCAAAGCCCGCAAAAGCTGCTGAAGCCCCGCATCACTTGTCGGCTGAATGAGCTCGGCTCGCATCGCGTAGCGTGCCATGAGTAGGGCTGCGGCACGGTCAAGCGCATACGTCTCTGCTCTCTCTTTGTTGTTGATACCGCCCGCTTGTTGAATTGTCGATTTCAAGAGGTCGATGAGTTGCCCGCGCACGCGTGCTTTCTCCTCTTCCGTGGGCGGGGGCAGGGAGGCAAGCTTATCTTCTTCGTAGGCGGCTATCATGATACGCGAGCCGTAAAAATCCGCGGCTTTAATGCGCTGCACCTCAGCAAGCAATTTATCTTGTAGCGCTTCATCCGGCTCCACATCGCCTCCCTTAAACGCAGCTGTCGTGCCTATCCACAGCATAACGCTGCCCCTTGTTTTAAGTGGAGCGGCATGCCGGTCGGCACTCGCGGTGTCTTGTATGGCTTCTGCCAAGCTACAGCATTCGTTAGCCAAGCGATAGAAAAGGGCGTTTGTGCCCTCATCTGCTGTGGCCGCCATACAAATGGCCGGTAAAAGACTCCATGTCGCGTTCATGCTCAAATTATGCCTGCCGCACCCCGCTTTGGCAAGTAAAATATCTGAGCACTACATAAAATTGAAAATTTGTTTTGCTAATTTATCAATGGGTTATGAAAAATGAAATAAAAAAAGTGAAAATTTATTCATTTTTTACTTGCCAAACGTCTAAAATATGTGTATACTTCCCTCGCACCCCGTAAACAACGGTCTGCGGTAAGTGGCTCGGTAGCTCAGTTGGTAGAGCAGCGGATTGAAAATCCGCGTGTCGGCGGTTCGAACCCGTCCCGAGCCACTCTTTTTGTGTCTACATGACACGTCTTTTCTCTTCAGGGCGTAGCTCAGCCTGGTAGAGCGCCAGCTTTGGGAGCTGGATGTCGCAGGTTCGAATCCTGTCGCCCTGATTTGTTTTTCTTATTCTCTAACGCGCTATTGCAAGCACCTCGCTTCGCTACAGCGCGTTTTTTGTTGTACGCCACCGAGCCTCTTCCTGTGCCTCCTCCGGGGGCTGGTGCGAAACTTTTTCCAAAGACCTCCCGAGTAGCAGCTCTGGGAAGTCTTCTTTTTGTCTTGGCTGAATTAGTCACATGGCTATGAGACCAAGGGAGGTGATACGATACACCATGGTATCAGCTGCAAGCTTGCTGCCGACAAGCTCGTATTGTGCTTCATCGTAATTTCGGATATACATAACTGCTTTGTGTGAGGTTGGTATGTAACATGTGGTGCTCTTTGTCTTCCCGGTGTAATGAGTGTGATCCACCAGGGGAAGAACCTTCCGGGCTATGCGTGACAATCCAGAAGGATATCCATAGCCGCGAGAGCAATCTGAAAGACTTGCAGGAGTCATATGAATGCGCCAAGACCTATACCCAGCTTGTGAAACAAGAACTGGCAAGAATCCTCTCCCGCCGGTGATCTCGGCAGCGCTGCTTGATTAGAGGTAGTTTATCGCCGTGTCATGTAAGAGAAGCTGTCACTATGATCCCGGCGGGCAGGAAAAGATGAAAATCCTACAGTCCGTGCTTGCTCACAACCTTCGGAAATGATATCATAAACGTAGTCTTACCATTCTCCTTTCTCATCATGAAAACTGACTTAGCTGGTCGCATAAGAAATACTCATTTGCCTTATTCCAAAGGATTGCTGCCTGTTCTAGAAGCGGTGGTAAATTCCATTCATGCAATAGAAGAAAAAGGTAAAATTACAGACGATGATTACATAGACATTACAGTCAGAAGATTGGAGACGTTACCTTTTACGGACGGAAGGAAAGGCAGACCTATTTTAGGAGATATTTGCGACATAGTAATTCAAGATAGCGGAATTGGATTTAACGCCGAAAATTTTTCTGCGTTTCAAACGCTCGATACAAATCACAAAGAACATCTTGGCGGGCGTGGTATTGGTCGGCTTATGTGGTTGAAGGTTTTCGATAACGCTCGAATAACAAGCTATTATCAAAATGGCGCAACAAAGGCATGCCGAAAGTTTACTTTTCAATTACCCGATGGGGTTGCTGAGGGAGATGGTGATTCATATGAGGCTTCACCTGATGCAAAAATTGGAACAACTGTGGAGCTTACTAATTTTCACACCAAGTATCGAAATGCTTCACATAAGCAGTTAGAATCAATAGCAAAAGATATTCTCGAACACTGCATGTGGTATTTTATTAGACCTGATGGAGCGCCACGTATTACCCTCAAAGAGGAGCTGCAAGAAAAGGACTCAGACAGAATCTGTCTTCAGGATTTTTATGAACAACTTAACACTGAACAACCTGTTCTACAAACTTTTAAAATTAAAGATTTTACTTTTGATGTTGAGCTTCTGAGACTAAGAGGTTCTTTCGCCGGAGAATCAAAGATTGCATATTGCGCTAATAAACGAGTAGTAAAAGAGATCCCAATGTTACCTGTTTTGGGAAATATAGGGGGAAATTTAAAAGATGGAAACGGTCCCTTTGTGTGTCATTGCTATGTCTCCTCTAGATACCTCGATGAACACGTCCAAGGTGATAGATTGGCTTTTGATTTTGAAGACGATGCCGGAACAATCTTTGAAGATCCTGAACTTAACTTCCGTATTATTGAAAATAAAGTCAAAGTTAACATAGAAGAGTATCTTAGCGAAGAACTTGCCTTCATTCGCTCAGAAGGACGACGAAGGGCTCAGGACTTTGTCGACAATAAGGCACCTCGATACAAACGCCTACTTAATTCTCTTCCTAGTGACTATACGTTCCCGCCAAACGCAAGCGAAAAAGACATTGAAGCTGAATTACATAAAGAGCAATACAAAAGAGAAGCAACCGTATTAGCGGAAGGGGAGCGTTTACTCTCCCCTCCCGACACTATGGATGCGAATGAGTATTATGAAAAAGTATCAGAATTTCTCAAAGAGCTAGACGATGCCAAAGCGTCAGATCTCGCTGCATATGTACATAAGAGACATATGGTATTAAAGCTTCTCGAATCATATCTTAACAGAAATTCTGATGGTAAATATGAGAAAGAAAAAGTTATCCATCAGCTGATCTTTCCAATGCAACAAACGAGTGATGCGATAGAGTTAATGGATTCAAATTTATGGGTAATTGACGAACGTCTTGCATTCCATAACTACCTTGCATCTGATAGGCCAATTTCCACCATGCCTATCACTTCATCGATTTCGCGCCTAGAGCCCGATTTATGCGTTCTGCAAGTGCCAAATTCCGACAATGCACCAGCATTAGATATGAGTGAAAATCCTATGATTGTTTCGGAATCTGCCTTGTCTACAAACAACGTAGCATTAACCATCATAGAATTTAAAAAGCCCATGAGGAATGATGCCTCTGATTCAAAAAATCCATTGGAACAAACATACGATTATTTCCGAAAGATCGCTGACAACAAGGTGACCACAGCTCAGGGGCGTCCCATAGAGTTACCCAATGGAATAAGAAAATACGCTTATATTATATGTGATTTGACTCCCTCAATGAGGAGAGCTTTTGAAAATTACAACTGCACGCCAACGCAAGACAACGCCGGTTATTACACGTATAACACCCAATTAAATGTTCAGGTTGAAATAATTTCATTTAACAAATTGGTGCAAGCTGCCAAGGAGCGTAATAGGGCATTTTTCGACCGATTGGGCTTACCTTGTTTCTAAAGTCTCATTTTTTCAGTAAGCAAAAACATCAAGAAAAGGAGTTGAACGAAACCTCTCCTTTTCCTGATGTATGGGCGGCTCGAAAGTGTTTCTAAGACAAGATAGGGTAAATAATTCCCAGCTTAGTAGAAAAATCGGGAAATCCGAATTTTCGTATGGACTATGCTTCAAAATCGTCTCCTCTGGCTTAAACAGGGGTTCGCGAAAGATAAGCTCATTCAAAGCGGAAAAGTACGAATTCGCCACGCGAATCAGGCGTAGCCTTCCTCTTTCCTGTACATTTCGTTAATTCCGCGTCAACTATCTGTAAAAATGCGGATTAGCTGCTTGTAAACAATCACACAATCTGGTAGAATATCGAGCATGACGTGTGGCTTTTTAAGCCTTTAACATATATGGAGTGACAATATGAGCATGGAGTACGCACCAGGCATGCGCTTGAATATACGCGGAGAGGAGTGGCTTCTTCGCAATGTGGTTACGACCACGCATGGCACTTGCCGCTTGGATGTCATTGGCTTATCGCCGATGGTGCGTGATCGCGAGGCTGTATTCATGGCTGATTTAGAGGAATCCTTGCCGGAGCGCTGGGGCCGCATCCAGATACTGGATCCCCGGGAGACTGAGCCGGTGCGTGATGATTCCCCCTACTTCCGCAATGCCCGTCTGCATCTGGAGGTGCTCATGCGCCAGACCGCTCCGTCTGATGCCCTCATTCACCGTGGGCACAAAGCCGCTATCGATGTGCTTCCCTTCCAGTTAGAACCCGCGCTCAGTGCGCTGGAACAACCTCGCCAGCGTATCCTGATCGCTGATGCTGTCGGCCTCGGTAAAACGATTGAATGCGGCATCCTGCTGTCCGAACTCATTAAGCGTGGCCGAGCCCGCCGCATCCTTGTGCTCACGGGCAAGTCCATGCTCAAGCAGTTCATGAAGGAGCTGTGGAACCGTTTCTCCATTCCCTTGGTTCGTTTGGATTCCGCCGGTATCGCCCGCATCCGCCGCGAGATACCCTCCAATCAGAACCCCTTCAGCTACTACGATAAGACAATCATCTCCATTGATACCCTCAAGCAGGCCGGTGCCTACCGCCGTTTCCTAGAGGATTCTCATTGGGATGTCATCGTTATCGACGAAGCCCACAACATTGCCGCTCGTGGTAAGTCGGTGTCGCAGCGCGCCAGCCTGGCTGAGTCTCTCGCTAATAAGTGCGACTCACTCATCCTTCTGTCCGCTACACCGCATGACGGTCGCAAGGAGTCCTTCGCCAGTATCATCAAACTGCTGGACCCCACAGCTATCAGCAACGTGCAGGACTACAAGAAGGAGGATGTTCGCGCCCTGGTCATCCGCCGTTTCAAGAAAGACGTACGCGATCAGCTCAGCAAGGATTTCCCCGAGCGCGTGCAGTACAACCA
This sequence comes from uncultured Akkermansia sp., assembly GCA_904501975.1. Classification (GTDB taxonomy): domain Bacteria; phylum Verrucomicrobiota; class Verrucomicrobiia; order Verrucomicrobiales; family Akkermansiaceae; genus Akkermansia. The sequence goes on along the minus strand of CAJGCZ010000010.1, from coordinate 7,983 downwards.
CGTCTCCACCCCATCCGAGGCTGAGGCCGCTATTTATCGCGAGCTCTCTACGCTGGAACTGGAAATGGACAAGGACGGGGCAAAGAAACAGAGCACCGGCGTGACGATGCTTTTCAAGACCATGATAGGCAAGACGCTGGCCTCTTCGCCGGCAGCTTGCGTATCCTTGCTCTCTACGCGTTTAGCGAATCTGGAGAAGAAACAACCGGGTTCCACTGATATTCCGAAGTTGCAGCGTCTGCGTACACTGGCCGAATGCATCACGCCCGACTCATTCAGCAAATACACTGAACTGGTACGGCTCTTGAGCCAGGGCGGTGATATGCAGTGGTCTCGCGGTGCTGAAGATCGCGTTGTCATCTTTACCGAGAGCATCCCCACGTTGAACTTCCTGAGTGAGCATCTGCCTGTAGCCCTTGGGCTCAAAGAAAAGGAAGTGCGTACCATGCATGGCGGTATGACCGATGTGGAGCAGATGGAAATTATTGAGGAGTTCGGCAGGGCTGCATCCCCGGTGCGCCTGTTGCTCGTGTCAGATGTAGGCTCTGAAGGCGTAAACCTGCACCACTGCGCACACCGCCTCATACACTTTGATATTCCCTGGTCCTTGCTCACCTTCCAGCAGCGTAACGGACGTATTGACCGCTACGGCCAGACTCAGCAGCCTCGCATCGATTACTTGTTTACGGATAACTCTTCCTACGGCATTGCCGGCGATGCCCGTATTCTGGTGCGTCTGATTGCCAAAGATGCCCAGGTGCAGCAGAATATCGGCGATCCTCGCGAGTTCATGCTCTATAACATGGCTGACGATGCCGATGATATCATGCAGGAGGTATCTCTGTTGGCCGGCATCATGGAAGGCGCCAACCCCGAGGCCCGTCTGGAGGAAGCGCTCAGCGTTGATACCAGCGAGGTCGATGATTTCTGGAGCCTCTTTGATGCCCCTGCACCGGCACCCGTTGTCGAGGAACAGCGCACGGTAGAAGAGCCATCGCTCTATCCCTGCGATTTTGATTTTGTTGCCGAACTCTGCGAGTTTGCCAAGAAGAAGGATGCCCGCTTCTCGTACAAGCGCCACGATGAAGCGCCTCGTTCCCTGGAGCTGGAAGTAAGCAAGGAGTTCTACAAGGCTCGCGTGAAGCGTCAGTTCCCCGGCTGCTATGCTGAGGGCGACAAGTGGGAGCTTTGCGAGGATGTGCGAGATGTCATGCAAGCTGTCAACCGCGTACAGAAAGGTGTCACAGATGCCGAGTGGCCCACTACTCACCGTCTCTGGGAACAGGATCCCATGGTGGAGTGGCTCAGCAGCAAGGTTACGGCGGAGTTCGGTCGCAATACCGCTCCCGTCATCACCACCACGCGCTTGAAACCCACCGAGCGTATCGTGCTCGGCCTTGCCACTGTCACCAACCGCCGGGGCGTGCCGGTGGAGCAAATCTGGCGTGCTATCTTGTTCGACGGTGAATCTAAGGTGAGCATCATGACGCTCCAGGAGTGCTTCGATAAGTGCGATCTCTTTGCCGGTGGTACCTTGCCCAACACCGGCGCAGCGTTCGATGCGGAGGCATTCAAGCGTATTATCCCAACCGCCGTGGCTGAGCTCACGCACATGGCCCGGGAAAGCGCAGCCGCCTTTGAGCTAGAAAAGCGGGCCCAGCTTCAGGAGCAGACCGACCGCCTCAATACCTATCAAAACGAAACTCAGACCTATCTGGAGGGCTTCTATCAGGCCTCCAATACCCAGAAACGTAAGGAGGCAGAGCTGGAGAAGGTTCGCGCCACCAAGGCTGATCACGAACGATTTATCCGCGAATCTCTCACCACCGCAGATCATCCCTCTGTCCGTATTATCACTCTTTTTGCCGGCGCTACCGTATGAAGTCCATCTTTAACAACAACGAATACTTTTCCGACCACTATCTGAACGCTTCGCTTGCCGGCGACTGCAAGGAGCTGCTGGATAAGTGGACAGCTGCGGCTAAGCAAGCGAACGCCGGCCTCAGCGGTGCTGCGGCCAAGGCACGCACACCCAATGAGCTGCTTAAGGGTGACAAGGGTTTGCGCAGCAAGTGGGAGCGCACACGTGCTGAGGCCTTCAGCGAGGATACCGTTAGTGTCTGGGCTCATGCTTTGCTCACGGTGCTGGGCTATTCCCCGCAGGAACAGAATCTGACAATTCTTCTCGATGGCAAGGATGAGTACAGTGTGCCCTGTATGCTTGCCACGCCGAATGCGCTTAATCCCCGTCTGGTTGCTTTCGTGGTGCCGGACACGGATAATGATGCCATGCAGCAGCCCTCACCGCACCCCGGTAAAAGCTGGGCTCAGCTTATTGATGACCTTTTCAATCAGCCACAGCATCCCCGCTGGTGCCTGTTTATCCAGGGTGGCTGCGTGACTCTGATTGATTACAACAAGTGGTTCGACAAGCGCACACTTACTTTCAGCTTTGATGAGCTTTATGGTGCCCAGGTGGATGCGGAATACCGCCTTACGGCAGCACTGCTGCATGCCGATGCGCTGTGCCCGGATACTGGTACCTGCCTGCTGGATACCCTCACTGATAATTCCCATAAGAACGCCCACGCCGTTTCTACGGATCTGAAGAAAGCCCTCCAGGAGTGCATTCAGTTGCTGGGTAATGAATACGTGTGGTACAAACGTCACCAGACCAAGGATGCAGTCTATGCGGCTGATACCGATGAGCAGGCCAAGCAGATTGCGCTAGAGTGCCTGCGCTTCATGTACCGCCTGCTGTTCTGCTTCTATCTGGAATCCCGTCCGGAGCTGCGCTTCCTCCCCATGGGGGCAGAGCCGTACCTGCGCGGTTATTCGGTGGACTTCCTGCGCGATTGCGAGGAGATCCAGCTGGATGATGAACAGGCCCGGAACGGCTATTTCCTGGATGCGTCCCTGCGTCAATTGTTTGAGCTCATCTACAAGGGGCGAGAAGTGAGCTTCAGCGCCGGCACCGTGTCCGATGATTTCGAGATTGCTCCTCTCAAGTCTCACCTTTTCGATCCGGAGCGTACTCCTTTACTGAGTAAAGCCCATTTTCGCAACTTTGTGTTGCAAGATATTATCCGCCTTCTTTCCATTGGTGGCCACGGCAAATCCGGGCGCGGGCGTATCTCTTATGCATCTCTCGGTCTGAACCAGCTGGGCGCAGTGTATGAAAACCTGCTGGCCTATTCCGGTTTCTTCGCCCGCGATGTGCTGTACGAGGTCAAGCCCGCCGGTGAAAAGTATGATCCCACCGTGCATGCCTTCTTTGTGACGGAGGAAGAGTTGCAGGAATACACCGAGGAGGAACGCGCCATAGATGAAAAAACGAAGCGCTATGTTAAACACGATAAGGGTGAGTTTATCTACCGCCTGGCCGGCCGCAATCGCAAGAACTCCGCCTCCTACTACACCCCGGAGTCCCTCACCAAGTGCACGGTGCAGTTCGCACTCAAGGAACTGCTGAAGGATAAATGTGCCGACGATATTCTTAACCTCAAGGTCTGTGAGATGGCCGTGGGCTCTGCTGCTTTCTTGAATGAAGCTATCAACCAGCTGGCAGAGGCTTACCTGCGCATCAAGCAACAGGAAACAGGGCTGTCCCTTTCCCCGGAGGAGTACGGCTATGAGCTTCAGCGTGTGAAGATGTACATTGCCGACCGCAATGTGGTCGGCGTTGACCTCAACGGCACAGCCGTTGAGCTGGCCGAGGTTTCCCTCTGGCTCAATACCATCTATGAGGGGGCCTTTGTGCCTTGGTTCGGTATGCAGCTGCACCATGGCAACTCCCTTATAGGTTGCAAGCGTGCCTACTGGACCACCTCACTTCTCCGTTCCCAAAGCGCCAAGGATAAAAAGGCCCGCTGGGACGGGCAAATCCCCACAGCCTTTGACTGGAAAATCAAACAGCGCCCCGCTCATAGTGTATACCACTGGCTGGTGCCGGATGCCGGCATGGCTAACTACAGCCACAAGAATATCAAGAAATACTGCAAGGCTGAGCTGGCTCAGATTTCTGTCTGGCGCAAGGAGTTTATGTTCCCCTTCAGCGCAGATGAAATCGAACTGGCGTTGAGCCTCTCAGATGCCGCAGATAAGCTCTGGCAGCAGCATATTCAGGATATCGCGGATTTGAACCGCCGCACCACGGATGAACTGACAGTGTGGCCGCATGAAATGCCGGCGAATGCCCACCGTACCAGCACTCAGGAGAAGGATAAGGAATATAAGCAGTCCATCGGCTCCGAGACCTCGGCTTACCAGCGGCTTCAGCTGGCTATGGATTACTGGTGCGCTCTCTGGTTCTGGCCTATCGAGGAGGTTGCTAATCTACCCTCCCGCATAGACTTCCTCATGGATATGCACCAGATTCTCAACTCCACCGCTCAATTCCAGATGCAGGGCGAGCTGGACTTCGGAGAGCCGGTGAAGCAACAGGTTCAGGGGGAACTGGGCTTTAATGAGAAACCTATTTCGGCTATCATCAAGGAGTCTTCTCGTCTGACGATTGTCGACCGGGTGCGTCAGCAGCAACACTTCTTCCACTGGGAGCTTTCCTGTGCTCACATCTTCCACGAACGCGCAGGCTTTGATCTCATAGTCGGTAATCCGCCGTGGATTAAAGTGCAGTTTGAAGAGGCTGACCTTTATAGTGAAATTGAGCCCAAGATTATGGTGCGTAGTAAAGAGCACCCTGCTGATAAGGTGGGCAAGATGATGGTGCAGTATATTGATGATCATTCCGAGTGGTGTCCCGCGTATGTGAGGGAAGCTGCCAATGTGGATGCATCAAAGAATATGCTCAACGCACCGCAATCATACCCCCATCTGCAAGGATTGCAGCCCAATCTTTATCTGTGCTTTATTACAAAGTCGTGGGATATCACGAATAGAGGAGCCAATATCGGCTTTATTCATCCGGATGATTTTTACACATCATCCAAAGCCGGAGCTTTACGTGCTGCTGTTTATCCTCGTCTGCGGTATCATTTCCAGTTCCAGAATGAGCTCAATCTTTTTGCAGAAGTAGATCACCATGTAATATACAGCATTAACGTATATGGTAGTGAACAGTCTATACGCTTCGATCATGTATGTAATCTTTATGCTCCCGGGGCGCTCAGCGGCTGCTACGATGGATTACCTCATCCTGAGCCAGTAGAAGAGACGCGAACGGCAGATGGACATTGGTCTGTCAATGGGCATCCAAACAGAGTAATCAGCATGGAAGAAAAGGCTCTTGATATATTTGCCTCATTATTGGATGCGAAACATACTCCCGCAAGCTCTGCTAGTTTGGCTCGCCTGCATGCTGCCAGCCAGTTGGTCGCATTGAAAAAAATTGCCGAATATCCACGCAAGATTTCTAGTTTGAATGATGGCATGATTTCGACCCCGTTTTGGGATGAAACAAACTCTCGCAAAGATGGAACAATCAAACGAGACACCTGCTTCTCAGGACATTTAATCCTTTCGGGCCCTCATTTCCATGTAGGTAATCCCTGCTACAAGACGCCCCGAGCTAAGTGCGTATTAAATTCAGACTATGATATCATAGATCTGGAAAATATGCCGGATGACTACTTGGCTCGCACAAATTATACCCCGGCCTGCGGTGCAGATGAGTATGAACGCCGCTGTCCAAAATTACCCTGGAATCCGTCAATCAACTTCGTTGATACTTACAAAATAGCCTTTCGCCGAATGCTTGCTCAATCTGGCGAGCGTACGCTCGCCAGTGTGTTGACATGCGCCGGAACGGCGCATGTCCACACTGTGCGCAGTTTGACAACTGCGCACAGTGTGGACATGCTCGCTATCGCGAGCGTAACACAATCCATAATTGGTGACTACTATATCAAACTTACAGGAGCTGGAGATTTGCATTATCAATGGCAGCAACTCCCCCTACTTCCGCCGAAGGCGGCGATGAATTTGCGCGTTCTAGCCTTGAACTGCCTGACCGTGCATTATGATGCCTTCTGGCGCGATGTGTGGCAAGACGAATATAGGGAGGGCCGGTGGTACGGGGATGACGTACGCCTCCCTCATGATTTCTGGGCCAACCTGACTCCCGAGTGGAAGCGTTACTGTGCGCTGCGTAATGACTTTGCCCGCCGCTGGGCTCTGTGCGAGCTAGATGTACTTGTAGCGCGAGAAATTGGATTGACGCTGGAGGAACTCTGCGAAGCCTACCGCATCCAATTCCCAGTAATGCGCCAGTACGAGGCCGACACATGGTACGACCGCAATGGACGTGTGGTATTCACATGCTCCAAGGGGCTTGTGGGCCTTGGACTTGACCGCAAGACCTGGGAAGGCATCAAGGATAAGCCCGCAGGATTCACCTACGCCAAGACTTACACCGACAACACGCTGCCAACCGGCCCGGTGGAGCGAACCATCGTATACGAAGCACCCTTTGATCGCCGCGACCGCGAGGTAGACTACGCCACCATCTGGGCTGCCCTGGATGCCGAAGAACAAAACTCAGACAACTGAACCTATGAAGAACCAAGTAACCATACGCAGTTCTGCCGCTGAATACCTGACCTACATTGCCAGTGTAGGCGAGGCAGCAGAGCAGTTTGAAATCCGCTACGAGGATGAGAACATCTGGCTGACCCAGAAGATGCTGGCCTCTTTGTACGGCGTCGATACCAGAACCATTAATTACCACCTGAAGAAGGTTTTTGCAGATGCGGAATTGAGCGAAGATGCAGTTATCCGAAAATTTCGGATAACTGCCGCAGACGGCAAGAACTACCAGGCACTGCACTATGGGATACAGGCTGTCATAGCCGTGGGATTCAAGGTAAACTCCGAGCGAGCGGTGCAGTTCCGCAAGTGGGTGAATGCAATTGCCCATGAATACACCATCAAGGGCTGGGTGATGGATGATGAACGCCTCAAACAAGGTACTTATCTCTCCGATAAATACTTTGACGAGCAGCTGGAGCGTGTGCGCGAGATCCGCGCCAGTGAGCGCCGATTCTACCAGAAGATTACGGATATTTACGCCACCGCTGTGGACTATGACCGCACGTCGGCCGCGACCCGGCGTTTCTATGCAACGGTACAGAACAAGATGCACTATGCTGTGCATGGACACACGGCTGCCGAACTGATTGTAGAGCGCGCCGATGCTGAAAAGCCGCACATGGGGCTTACAACATGGAAGGCTGCTCCGGATGGTAAGATTATTCGTAGCGATGTGAGTGTGGCCAAGAATTATCTGAGCACGGAGGAAATGGCTCAGCTGAACCGCCTGGTGACAGCTTATCTCGACTTTGCAGAAAATATGGCGCTGCGCAAGATTCCGTTGACCATGGAAGATTGGGAAAAACGCCTGAACTCCTTCATTGAGATGTTTGAGTACGGCCTGCTGAAAGATGCCGGGCGCGTTACAACGGAAATCGCCAAACTGCATGCGGAAACCGAGTTCGAGAAATATCGTGTGGTTCAGGATAAGCTTTTCCTTTCCGACTATGACCGCTATCTACTGGAACTGGAGGAAGAAATGAAGCAGCAGACTCCGCGCAAATAATACCACTACACTATGTTACCTACACCCATAGCCCAGCAGATACAGGACAGCATCCGCGCCTTTTTGCAGCAGATGTTCCCATGCACCACGGAATACTTCCGTGGTATGGTGGATCGCCTGACGTGGGAAGAAGACAACGGATTGTTCCGAGGTCCCTGGTATGAGCTGCGTCTGCCGTTTGAGAGCGTGGGGGCAGAAACGCCGCTACCATTCCGTGTATTGGATTTCCCCTTCAAACCACACAAGCACCAGGCAGAGGCCTTTGCCCGGCTGTGCGGAGAAGAGCCGAAATCAACACTGGTAACCACCGGCACCGGCAGCGGTAAGACCGAGTGCTTCATGTTCCCTGTGCTGGACTACTGCGCCCGCAAGAGGTTGGAAGGTCAGAAGGGAATCAAGGCTATCTTCCTGTATCCTATGAATGCACTGGC
>CAJGCZ010000009.1 GCA_904501975.1 uncultured Akkermansia sp. | reverse complement strand
TGGAGCCCTGTAGCGCCTGAGGCGCAGCCGAAGACGCGGAAGGCCGACAGATAAGGGCGAGGGCGTAAGCCCGAAGCCATGAGCGGCGGCTCCGTATGTGTGCACATGGCATGTTAAGAGCCACGCTTTCTGTCGGCCCTCCTTGCCGTCGCGTTCGCTCCGGCGCCTCGGGGCTCCGATTTTCTTTTCCCCATACCGGGGGCTTGCGCCCCCGGCTATGTGTCTGTCGTCCTCCGGACTCTTGAATTCCGTTCGCTACGCTCACATCAATGAACCCCACAAATTGCTATTTGTGGGGATATCAACTAAAAACTTAAACATAGTAAGTAAAACAATTTTTTTGGGGGGGCAAAATTCGGCTAACAAAAAAGGAAGCACCGGTGGGCGCTTCCTTTTTTGATATTGAATGTGTATTAGGGCTGTATTAGGCAGCGGGCATGCGCTTTACGCGGAAAGCGGGAGCGTGCTTCTTGCCGCACTTGCAACCATTGCACTTGGGAGCGAAACCCTTCTTGTGCATGTTGAACTTGGGAGCCTTGGGACCGAAGTTGCCCATCTGGCGGCCCATCGGACGACGACCCTGCTTGTTCATGTTGAACTTAGGAGCGAACTTGCCGCACTTGGGAGCAAAGCCCTTCTTGTGCATGTTGAACTTGGGAGCCTTGGGACCGAAGTTGCCCATCTGGCGGCCCATCGGACGACGACCCTGCTTGTTCATGTTGAACTTGGGAGCGAACTTGCCGAACTTAGGAGCGAAGCCCTTCTTGTTGAACTTGGGAGCGAACTTGCCGCACTTGGGAGCAAAGCCCTTCTTGTTGAACTTAGGAGCGAACTTGCCGCACTTGGGAGCAAAGCCCTTCTTGTTGAACTTAGGAGCGAACTTGCCGCACTTGGGAGCGAAGCCCTTCTTGTTGAACTTGGGAGCGAACTTGCCGAACTTAGGAGCAAAGCCCTTCTTGTTGAACTTGGGAGCGAACTTGCCGCACTTGGGAGCGAAGCCCTTCACGTTGAACTTGGGAGCCTTGGGACCGAAGTTGCCCATCTGGCGACCCATCGGGCGACGACCCTGCTTGTGCATGTTGAACTTGGGAGCCTTGGGACCGAAGTTGCCCATCTTGTGGCCCATCGGACGACGACCCTGCTTGCGCATACCGGGCTTGCCATGACGACGACCCTCCTTGTTGAACTTGGGAGCCTTGGGACCGAACTTGCCCATCTTGGGGCCCATCGGGCGACGGCCCTGCTTGTTCATACCGGGCTTAGCAAAACGATGAGCGTTGGCGCGCATGAAGTTCTTCTTGGCAGCGTGAGCTTCGGCCGTGCTGATCTTGCCGTCTTTATCAACGTCTACAACAACGGCGGGAGCAGCGGGAGCGGGGGCGGCTACAGGAGCGGGGCCCTGAGCGAAAACCGGCATCGCAGCTGCAAGCATGATGAGGATGGATTGCTTCATAATATAATGTTTGTTTTATGGTTAAAGGTGTCGGTTTTTACTACCTTACACCCCTGAGAACGCAAGCCCACATAAAAATTCTACACATCAGATGATATTTTTATGTTATTTTTTTGTAAAAGAAATTTGATTTTTCGAAACGAGCTTATTATGAGAATGTTATAAAAATGCGTTCTTTTAATTTTTTCGGCAGAAAAATGGAAAATTGTGGGGAAAAGACTATCGGAGTGTTGGACTTTAGTCCAACATTTATTATCAAACCATACCGCCAAAAAGGTGGGACTGAAGTCCCACCCTACGATATAGACAAATTGCTATTTGTTGGGCTATCGCCCGAAACAGGCCAACTCTCTTTCCCTTTGTTTATACTACACGCGCACGCGCGTAACGTGGTGGGTTGCTTCATAAGTTATTCATGATAAATATAAAAACACTTGTTATGCTGTGTCATAATGCAGGCGGGTTTCAATTAGCGCTTGCCAGAGGGGGGCAGAGTCGGTATGATAGCAGCAGGTATGAATACTTACAGGATTGCAGTGTTGGCCGGTGACGGAATTGGCCCGGAAGTCATGGAGCAAGCTTTGCGCGTGTTGGATGCGGTGGAGGCTCGTTATGGTTTCAAAACGGAGCGAGTAGCCTGCTATGTAGGCGGCGCCGGCATTGACCATTGCGGCAAGGCCTTGCCTGCGGAAACCCTGGCAGCCTGTGAGGCGGCAGATGCGATTTTATTCGGCTCCGTAGGTGGCCCGAAGTGGGATACCTTGCCGCCGGATGAGCGACCGGAGCGCGGAGCCCTTCTGCCGCTGCGTAAGCATTTCAACCTCTATGCCAACCTGCGTCCCGGCATTTGCCTGCCGGAGCTGGTGGATGCCTCGCCCATCAAGAACAGTATTATCCCCAACGGGTTTGATATTTTGTGCGTGCGCGAGCTTACCGGCGGTATGTACTTTGGCGAGCCCAAGTTCTACGGCGAGCAAAACGGCGAAACCGTGGCGCTGGATACCCTTTTCTACAAAAAGAGCGAGGTAGAGCGCATTGCCCACGTTGCCTTTGAGGCAGCCCGAGGCCGCGGCAAGCGCCTGTGCAGTGTAGATAAGGCAAATGTGCTGGCCTCCTCCGTTATGTGGCGCGAGGTGATGAACGCCATTGCCCCGCAATACCCGGATGTGGAGCTCACCCACATGTATGTGGACAACGCCGCCATGCAGCTTGTGCGCAATCCGCACCAGTTCGATGTGATGGTAACGGAAAACACCTTCGGCGATATCCTGACGGATGAAATGGCCATTGTGTGCGGCTCCCTCGGTATGCTGCCCAGCGCCTCTCTGTGCAAGAATGCCGAGAGCACCTTCGGCCTGTACGAGCCCTCCGGCGGTTCTGCCCCGGATATTGCCGGAAAGGGTGTAGCCAACCCCATCGCACAAATTCTTTCCATGGCTATGCTGCTGCGCTACACCTGCCGCGAAACCGCCGCAGCCGATGCCGTAGAGGCCGCCGTGCGCAGCGTGATTGCCGCCGGTTACCGCACTGCCGACCTTTATAGTGGGGCAGAAAACGAAATTGCCGTAGGCACAGCCGGCATGGGCGATGCCATTGTGGCAGCCCTGCGTTAAGCCTGCCGCTCTGCTCTCGTACATAAAAACGGTTCATTCCTCACACCATGCGTCGCATACCGAACAAAACCATCACGCGCTCCTTCTGCTTTTGCTGTGGGCAAACCCTGCACTCCGGCGCAGATAATTGCCCGAACTGCGGCTATGCCTTGCCCAAGGCAGACCGCATTTTCGGCACGGAGGATGTGGAGTTCAAGCGCGTATCCGACGTAGCCGGTGTGCTCACCCAGCGCGAGCTGGCCGCCCTGGTGCGTGGGCTGGAGAAAATTGAGCGCAAGCTGCCACCCATTGTGCTGGGGGTGTACATTACCAACCACGGCAAAATCTCGGAGTTTACGCAAGAAGCCCACTGGGTGCTTAACCACTCGCGCATGCGCCGCAATTTCTACGGCAAGCGCAAAGTGCACAAAGCCAATGAAACGAATGCCGAGAATAACCTGCGCGAGCTAAGCCCCGAGGAGCGCCGCACCCGCGCCGAGCAGCAGCAAAATCCCCTCAAAACAGCGTATCATTGGGTGCGCGGTAAGTTCCAAAGAGAGCTTACGGAGATGAAGCAGGAGTGGATGCTCATGCTGGTGCTGGATGTGCAGCTGGAGATTGCCTGCTTTTCGTGGGGGTATAAGTTGGATCCCTACGTTAATCCGGACCTCATTAACTCCTCTATCATTCAATCGCGTCTCCTCTTCCGCGAGCGTGCCATGGTGCCTGCGCTCAAGAGGGTGATGACCCTCGCCGTGCGCTCCATTGCCGTGGGCTCCCGCGGTATCAACAAATCCATTCCTCCGGCTGGTTCCACCCTGTTGCCGCGCTTATCCAAAGCCTGCGCGCTTACCCTGGGTGGTTTTTCTCTGTTGTCTCTTCCTGTGGCAGAGGCGCAGTCTCCTTTTGTGGACGGCGAGGATGCCGAACCTGTGGAGGAGGCACCGCCCGCAGCGCCCTTGCCCACCCCGGCCCCGCAGCCCACAGCCCCCGTGGTCAACTATACCCGTGGCAGCGCCGCTTCGTATCGCTCTGCCCCCACGTGGCGGTCGGATGACTTTGACAACCTGATGCAAAGCCGCATTAACGGGTGTTTCAATATGCTCATGCCCGGGCAAACCGGGGTAGAGCCCACGCCCCTCCCCAAAACGCCTAAGGACTCCGGCCCCTTCGGGGAGAGCGATAAAGAGGTGCTCGGCCATTACACAGAGGAGTATATGCCCCGCACCGGCCGCGCCTTGCCCAACCTGAATGACCCGCAAAAGATTCTCACCGATGTGGAACGTGGCGATGCCGCCTATGTGCTGGAGGGCCTGAATGCCCATTCTCCCTTCCGCATTTGTGTCAGCATCTTTAAGGCAGGGCAGCATGTGCCGCCGGATTTGTCGGCCCCGGCCTTGGTGCGCAGCATTGCTCGTATAGATGAGTATATGGTGCTGCTGCAATATGGCATGGGCGACACCCCCACGGTAGACTTGGGCCTTAAGTCTATTGATATGAAAGACGAGGACCGCTTGGCTTTTTTGGCTGAGCTGGAGGCCAAAGTGGCCGAGGCCGGCGGTGGCGTAGAAGGCTTGATGGAGGCCATGCGCTGTGTGAAGGCGCGTTTTGAGGGCAAAGCCTCCACCTTTGTTCCCCTCACGGCCGGTTCCGGCTTTGTGCTTAAGCCCGTGCTTCCCGGCACCATGCTTGAGGAGGAGTCGGAGGAAAAAGAGCTCTCACTCGTGCAAAAGGTCATTAAGTACCTGAACGAGCACAATTTGTTGCCCTACGCTATTACCGGCGGGGCGGGGCTGTTGTCTGTTGCCGGCTTGTCTCTCATTTATGTCATCCGCCGCCGCAGCGGCAAACTGCTGGAGACCGAGCCGGACTACCGCATGATGTCTCCGTTCGGCGCCGGTGTTTCTCGCTACGTTGAATACCTTTTAGGCAACGAAGCCCCCAAGGCGGAGAAAGTGAAGTGAAGTACGACGTACGAATTCCGACATACGAATTTTTAGGCTAGGCTCCCTAGCGGTCGCAGGGTAAGCGAAGCTAAATCAACGGCTTGTGTTCCGCACTTTAAGGCGCGGGCGGCAGGTGTAGCAAAGCTCAGCCACCCACAGCGGCGTAGCCGCCTAGCCTAACAAATTGTACATTGTAAATCGTAAATCGTAAATCCGAATTCGTCCTTCGGAATTCGTAACTCGTACTTCCCTTAATCCCACTCCGGGGTTGTGGGTTCTTGTTGGGTGGGTTCTTCATCGGGGAACTCGATGATAACCTCGTTGGGGGCGGCAAGGCCGCGGTCGCGTGCCATCATTTCATTAAAAGCCGCATCCTGCTCCAAAGCGGTGCAAATATTTTTCAGGCGCTCGCGCTCCTGAATCGTTTTCTCCAGCGTTTGCTTTTTACCGGCCAAAATGCTCTTTTCATTCTTAAGCTCAATCATGGGCTTAAGCGCAAGAGTTAAGCCCATAAAGGCAATAAAGAACAGAAAGATAAGCCCGGCTACAAACAAAAAGCGCTGAATGCCGAAGGCCCGCTGCTCCTTTCTTCTCTCTCGCTCTGCGGGGCTTACCGCACCGCCAAAGAATGAAAACCAACGCATGGATGGTATGGGGGCTTGCTGTGAAAAACAGAAGGGGTAAAGGGGCAATTCCGTTAGCTGTTGCGCTCTGCAAAGGGAACAAAGCGCCCGCGGCGAGCCAGCACCAGAATGTGCATGCGCTGTTGCTTACCTCGAGACGAGGCCGGCACCGGTGTGCTGCTTACTTCGAACCCGGCTCGCATGAGGGTGGACTCCAAGCGCTTATCGCGGCGTGCCACGGTGATAGCCAGCAAGCTGCCACCCTTGAGGGCATTGAAATAGGCCTGGGCATCGCCCATGCTCAACTCGCAACGGGCATGCACATGGCGCATTAAAATAGCATGCAGAGACCCCGTGCGCTTGCGGCACAGGTTGGCGGCGGTCTCTACCTCGGGCTGCACGCGCGGGTCAATCCACAGCGCGGCATTCTCGCTGTACTCGCGGTTCCAAGCCAGCACGGCGGCCACCGGCTCTGCTACAATGAAGCGAGCCTTTTCGCGGCGTACGCACTCTATGGCCTTGGCTAAGCCGTAGCCCAAGCCCACACCGGCAATCATAATTTGCGGCTGTGCAGCGCGGGTGATGGGGGCCGTGGCGGTCTCGGCCATGGTTTCTTCGCTGCCATGGGTGAAGGATGAGGCCCACGGCAATCCATCGTGCTGCAGGGTCAACTCGCCATCGCGCTCCCACAGCTCCCACAGGCTGCCATCTTCCATTCTCTGTTCACCTAATTTGTTCAGCGGCTTCATGCCGCCACTATACAACATAAGCAGATAATTGGCAAGCAAATATTCGGATGTAGGAATTTGGATTTTTGATTTTGGATTTGGATGTTAGGCGCGGGCGGTAAGTTTAGCAAAGCTCTAACCCAAATCAAAAATCAAACATCCAAAATCAAAAATCCTACCTCTATTTCATCGGCGGTGGTAGGTAGCTGAGCAAATCGATGGCTTCGGCGAGGGAGGGGCCGTTTTTCTGCTCTTTGGGTGCCTGCTTGCCGGATTCTTCTGCCTGCAATTGGGCCAGCTTGGTATCCTCTGCCAGGGCCTTAAACTTATCTGCTTGGCTAAACTCGCCGCTTTCGTCGCGGAAAATGACGGCGAGCCAGTCGCGCTTTTCTTCGATGCTTAAATGTCTCTTTTTACGCATAAATCAACGCGGTCGCGGTAAGAAGGAGAAGATGCCGGCCACCACTTGCTTGCCTTGCGGGGTGAGGCGGTAGTAGCTGTACTCCCCGCAAATGCAGGCAAGCAAGCCTTCATTCGCCAAACGGCGCAAGGCGAGTGTGCACCCGCTCGGGGTAAGCCCCATAAACTGCGCAATATCCGCGGAGCACTCTAAGCCTGCGGCTACGGCCAGTAGTACCCGTTGGGCTATGTCGCTGTGGGGTTCGTTGTTCAGTGCTTTCAGTAATCGGCATGCAAAATCTATCGCTTTCATATCCAATGAATCGTAAAGTTATTCACAATTGTGAGTATATAGTATAATAAATTAACAGTTAGGGTTTAATATATCTTATTCGTATAGTTATTAACAAGGTTATTCACAATTATCCACAATGCCTAAGCGTGTTTTGAGGAGTTTGCGGAGGGGATGCGAATCATTGGAATGAGCCTGCACGGCATTGAAGTGTGCGGCCTTAGGTAACACAATGCGGTTGTACTCCTCCATCAACATTTGGCGTGCCGTGGTGCTGGCCGTGAGCGGAATACACAGCTTGCAGGCAAGGAGCGTGCAAAAAGCATCCGTAAACAAAGGATCAAACAAGGTGGGGTCTTCCACATCGCTGATGTAGCGCAGGTGGATGGTGGCTTGCGGACAATAGACGGAGCGCCCGCGCAAAATCCAGTTGGGAGCCGATACCTCCAGCACACGCAAGCAGTCCGCCGGCAGGGGGTGTGACACGCGGCGCGGTAAATCGGAGGACTCCGGGGAGGGTGTTTCGGCACTGGTAATGTTGGCACTGGCCAGAGCAAAAGACCAGCGGTTCGTCACCAGCACCTCGCGGCGGGCAGGGTGGTAGTGCATGTAGCACAGGCGAGAGGCCGGGCTACCATTGCTTTGAATGGCTGCAAGGGGAGCCTCGCCCAGTTTGGCAAGGGCAAGGTTACAAATATCGAGCGCTGTAAGCGGGTGAGATGATAGTGTAGTCATAATAGCACATGAAATAAATTACCGCTACAAGGTGGCACAGTTTGCGGCAAAATGCAAGAGCGCCGGAGCTTCCGCAAGCACTTTGCATTTTTAATACATTGCATGCGGAAGCTTAAAACTTCTTGCACTAAAAACGCCTCTCGCGTTATGCTGAGCGGTATGAGTTCCGATGCACGCATGAAGGCTCTTCGCTATTACGCCCGGGCCGGGCGCAACATGGCGGATGAGGTGATAACCCTGTTGCAAAACCCGCAGGCCGTGTTTTTGTTCACCCCCGATTTGGTGGTGATGATGAAACCGGCTGACAGCACCGCGCCGCATAGGTGGGAGCGCTTGGCAGAAACCCCCATTGGGGCAGATGCCTGGTATATCCACCTGTTGGCGGGGGATTTGCGCTTGGCCAGAAAACTGGCCCGCTTGCTGCCCGACTACGAGTGGTGCTGTTTTCAGCGGGGAATGCGCAGTGCGGCTCCGCACCGTTGCCGCTGGGCCCGCATGCGCCATTAAGCTTAAGAACATCACCACAATGAACCGAAACCAACAACAGAAAGGAAACAGACATGGGATTTGCTGTTAAGACACCCAAAATACCTGCCGTGGAATCCACCCCGCCCGTTGTGGCGGAAACGCAGGATACCGATGCGCAGGCCGATTACGAGCAGAAGGCCGCCCGCCGCCGCGGGCTGCTCTCTACCATACTGAGCAACAAGGAGAAAAACACCGGGCTTGCCCCGGCCTCTCCTGTCGGCAACAACTCTACCCTCGGATGAGTACCATGGAGCATGATTCATTATTAAGCACCTACAACGCCCTGCGCGCTGCCCGTGCCCCGTGGGAAGGCTGGTGGGACACCCTGCGGCACTATGTGCTGCCCTCTCGCCTGCACGAGGAGCAATCCGTGCCGGATGCCGCCCAAAGCGCCAATGCCTTGGGCGACACCACAGCCGTAGAGGCTTGCCAAAAGCTGGCAGGCGGGCACATGAGCTACATTTGCCCCAGCAACGAGATGTGGTTCAAATGGACCTCTGCCACCCCGCAAGCGAGCGACGAGGCGGAGTCTTGGTACGCCCGTTGCTCTGAGATTGCTAACCGTGAGCTTGCCCTGAGCAACTTTTACACCGAGCTGCACGAGTGCTTTTTGGACCGCGTGGGCTTGGGCACGGGTAGCTTGTTCTGCGGCCACACCCGCAATGGCCACTTGCTCTTCCGCCATATTCCCTGCGGCCAATTCGTGTGCGCAGAGAATGATGAAGGCGTGATTGATACCTACATGCGCGAGTTTACCTTCACCCCGCACCAAGCTGTGTCGCAGTTTGGCCTCAAAGCCTTGGGCCCGCGTGCCCGCTCGCTGGCAGAAAGCGCCCGCAGTGAGCACGAGGGCTGCCTGCGCTTTCTGCACATTGTGCGCCCCCGCGCCAAACGCGACCCGCGCAAAGAATCCGCCCGCCACATGCCCTGGCAAAGCATCTATTATAGCCTGGACGACAGCTGCGTGGTCGAGGAAAGCGGCTACCGCGAGATGCCTTACATGGTCACACGCTTCCTCAAGTGGGGAGACTCGCCCTACGGCCTAGCCCCGGCCCGCCTGGTGTACCCGGATATTCGCCAAGCCCAATTCCTGAATAAAATTCTGGATATGCTGGGAGAGGTGGCCGCCTTCCCCCGTATTTTGGAGCTTGCCAACCAAGTGGGCGAGGTAGACCTGCGCGCCGGTGGACGCACCCTCATCAGCCCGGACAGCGCCAGCCTTGGCTTCCCCCGCGAGTGGGCTACCCAAGGCCGTTACGATGTGGGGCTGGACCGCCTGCGCTCGAAGCAGGATGCCATCAACCGCGCCTTCTTTGTGCCCATGCTCGAGCTGTGGAACGATACCAAGAACCGCATGACGGCAGCCGAGGTGTATGCCCGTGAGAACGAGCGTGTGATGCTCTTCTCGCCCTCATTCACTCTCTTCACCTGCGATTTTCGTCCCCTCATGGAGCGTGTATTTGCCCAGTTGTTCCGCTTGGGCAAGTTCCCGAAGCCACCGGCCTCGGTGCTCAGCACCGACCCCCGCGGCGAGCTAGGCGTGAGCGAGCCGCATGTGGTGTACCAAGGGCGCATTGCCATGGTATTGCGCCGCATGCGTTCAGAGGGGATGGAGCGCATGCTGCAACGCCTGCAAAACATGCTGCCCTTGGGAGCAGAATTGACGGATCATGTGGATGCCGACCGCCTCTTCCGTCTTTCCGCCCGTTTGGATGGCGTGCCCGAGGAGCTTCTGCGCCCCGAGCACCAAGTGAAACGCCTGCGCCGCGAGCGCGAGCAACAGGCCGCCGCCATGGCCACCGCCGCTACCGGCGGAGAGCCGCCCGCCGCCCCCGCCATGCCCACCGGAGATGCCGGCCCGCCCCTGCCGGATGCCGCACTCAGTGCCTTGTTGGCAGAGGAGACCGCCCCTGCGCCTCCCCGCAAGCAAGGCCGCCCCCGCCCTAAATATCAACAGGCAGACCTTCCCTTGGTATGATTATTCCCGCCCCTCAACCGCAGGCTGTGGAAAAAGCCCGTGCCGAGCGTCGCCGCCTGCTCAGCGTGCTGGGCTCGCCCGATGGGCAGCAACTGCTTGCTGATTTAGAGCTGCGTTTTGAAACGCATTTACCCGTCTTTCAGGGCAAACCCGGGGCATACGACCCGCTGGATGCCATGAGACGCGATGCCCACCGCGAGGTTTTTCTGGTGATTCGTCATCAATTAGAACTCGCTCGCAAAGAATCCCTCCCTACAGAATATAACACCATACACAACCATGAGTAAACAATACAATAATACCGATGATACCGCCCTTGCCACGCAAGAGGCCCCCGCCGCAGAGGCTGCCGTGCCTGCTGCCTCCTCCCCCATGCTTCCGCCCGCCGCTGCTGCCGAGCAGCCGTTGCCGGAGCCTACCCTGCCGCCCATTACGGATGCCGACGGCGCTTTTGCGCCCGATTGGTTCACCCGTTACGATGAGCTGCAGCCCTATGCCTCCACGCTCTCCAAGTTCCGTACCCCCGCCGCTTTGGCCAAAAGCTACGCCAACTTGGAGCGCTTGCGCGGCTACCCCGCCACGGCAGATTCGCCCCGCATGGCCGCCTTCCGCCAAGCGGTTGGCCTGCCGGAGAACGCGCAAGAGTTTGCCCTCACCCGCCCGGAAAACACCCCGGATGAGCTGTGGGACGACGCCCTAGCTGCCTCCATGGCCCAAGTGGCCTACGAGTACGGAGTGCCCGCCCCGGCTATGGCCGCCCTGTGCGAGCACTATGCCCAAGAGGGTAGACTCGCCCTGCAAGCAGCCCACCTGCAGCAGCAAAAAGCCTTGGAAAACGCTGAGGCTGAGCTGCGCAACGATTGGGGTATCCGCTTCGACTCCAATATGCAAGCCATTGGCAGCACGCTACGCATGCTCGGCGAACGCTCCGGCGTGAATGTGGCCGACCTGATGGAGAATCCGGCCCTGCGTGCCGATGCCGACTTTGCCCGCCTCATGCTGGCCGTCTCATCCCTGGTGGACGAGGCTCCCATGCACGCAGGCTCACCCCTCAACGGCAAGGACGAGGCCTACCGCATTGCGCACGACCCCGCCCACCCGCTCCACGAGGCTTATATGCGCACTTCTCACCCGCGCCATAAATACGCCAACGAGCAGTACGACCGCCTTGCCTTCGGTAAAACACTGTAAGTAAGTTCAGAGGGTTGTTCTATCATTATGCTCCCTGTCGGTCGCGTGGTTAGCGACACCAATGCACGCTGCTCGCCGACCGATGGGGAGAAAACGCCCCGAGCCTATACTCCACTTTCAATATTCAATATGAATTGAAATCTCTTATGCCGAGATGAGGGTAGATTTACCGTGCATGCGCCAGCGAATCACCTCGCTGAGCATCGTCAGGTACAGTTCCGGTTGGTCGGCCGGCACCACCAGCAGCACCACCGTGTCTGCCTTGTTGCCGCCCCAGTCAATATCCTCACCGCGGGCAATGTACACCGCCGCCTCATACAAACCCTCCACACGCGCATGCGGCACCGCCAACCCACGGCCTACAAAGGTGGGCTCCAAGCCTTCGCGCTCCAGCGCCGAGGCTGCCAAGGCCTCCCCTTGTCCCGGGTAGCGCAGCTCCGCCAGCTCGTGGCAAAGCTGTGTAATGAGTTGGTGATAATCCTGCGTTTTCGGCAGCTTGTCCGTGCGTTCCGTGATGTAAAATGGCGTGGTGCTCATGGCGTGCGCCGGCGAGAATAGCACACCCCATCCCCCTTGACAAGGGCGAGTTGTGTCTTACTTCCCCCTTTATTTTCAACCCTCTTGCGATTCTTTCGCAACAATGCTTCATCCGAAGCAAAAAGCTGGCATGGCTTTCTCTATGCTGAACAATAACAAAAAAACAAAATGACCACAGAAAATACAAAATATGTTTCCTCAGCTGAAGCTGAGGAAGATGCTCCCGCAACAAATAGCAAGCAGACCGTACAGACAGATTCTGCCCTCAAAGTAGGTGCAGATACATTAAATAACCTCAACCAAAACAACAACAATCATCAAGCTAACATGGATAATAACATACTAATGAATGGTTCCGTCGTAGACGTGAATGTCTCCAATTTAAATCAAAGCAAATCTGAGGCCATGGTTACTACAGAAAATACACAAGCCACGTCCCCCGAGGAAACTCAGATGAAAGAAGAACGCCTCTTAACCGTATCAAATGGTGAAATGAAGACCAATGCCAATTTGCCTCAAAGCCATAATGCTGGGTACGCAGATGGTGTTAGTTTTAAGTATGGGTTTATTTTATCTGATTCAGAAGATACCGAAGAAGAAAAGGACTGGCACCCTATTACCGGCAGACGCATTGAGTATTGGCATATTCCTTCTGAGAACCGTCGATGCGTTGAGCTGAGGGCAAATGCATATTCACACGGCATTAAGCAGCGCCTGCTCTTTTATAAAACAAAAGAAGTAGTTGAAAATACCATGGAATTTGCAGAAGGTTTCTATTTATTAACTTGGCAAGATAGAGCGAGACTGGATGACCAAATCAACCAAGGTGATACGGCTGACTCAATTCCAGATGCCTATGAAGTTTTGGTTTCCGTTGGTGACCCTAGCTCGACTCATACAAAAATTGAGTCCTTGTCAATCAAAGAAAATGAAATTATACCCGGAACATGGAAAAACCGCGCAATGGTCATTAGGATTAAGAGAGAGCATGAATTTAATACTGAACAACAGGATATTTGGCTGTCTTTCAAAAATACCAATTCTAGCACCTTTGGTTCTCTTATCAGTAATGTATCGATATCCTCAATTCGTTTATATGATGAATTTGATGATTCTCTGATTGTCCCTTATGATGAAAAACCGCAGGATGAGAATCAGAATATGAATAGTATCGCATGGATTCATGCTCATCATGATTCCGTGGATGTTTCTCCTCAAATGCCAGAGTTGGTGTTGTACTTATCTAAAACGAGCGAAGGTAGCGCAGTTGGTGGTGCTGTATTCAGACTTCAAGCTAAGCTTAAAGTTTTCTACAATCGCCCCGGAATTATCTATAATTCGCAGCCGGTGCCCGCAGGTAATAGTGAAATCTTGGCTAAGGATACAGTACTTGTACCTGATGAAAAATTACTAAATGGTGAGAACTATGTTCCGACGGAATATAGTTCAGATAAAGAATGGTATATTTTATCGGATCATCATTGGCGTGTATCGCAAGATGTATGCTGGTGGACTCATGTGAATCAAGACGGATTCTTTGGTGGTGATGCTACTCTTTCATTTAAGGTGTACAAAACTGAAAATGGAACAGAAACCCAAATAGGTGATGTTTACGACTATAAGTTTAGAATTGCAGGCCAAAACCCTGTAGATAATCTTTGTGAGAATTACATTATTGACTATGTGAATACACATTATAGTGTCAAGAAAACATCGGCACACTATAAATCGCTAGATTCACTTCATGAAAAACTGAGTGATATGGTATGGTGTATTCCCGCAATAGCAAAGCACGAAAGCTATGGATATAGTTATGAGGTAGCTTCATATCGACCTTATGTGTTGAAAAACAATTCGATGCAAACCGTTTTTAATCAGTTTGAGTGTAAAAAGGATGCCGACAAAATCGGTATTCCTCTGCATAGAAGATACGAAACAAAAGGAGCAGGAGGATTCGGTATGTACCAAGTAACAGGAACTCCTTATAGTATTTATGATGCTGTATGCAGAGGGGTCATTTGGAATTGGCAAATAAATATTCATGCGGCTATGGAAATTCTTTTAGATAAAATGAATGAAGTAGACATTTATTTTACAAGTCAACTTTCACAGCAAGAAGAATATGATAAGGATTTAGCGGCGGATAAAAAGCATCCGTTGGTTGATTATAGGCTTATTAATTCAATTCCAAGGCAAGGCGGTAAAGGTACAACGTATGATTTTACCATAGGCCAAGAGCATGATAAACGGATGGTTCATTTGTGCGCTCTAAAGGCGTATAATGGAGCAAGCAGAACATCCATGAATTCTGCTCCAGAAATAGTAAATGCTAATCCACAATATCGATTTGATAGTAATCTATCCGGCCATTATTGTTCTTGGATTCCCGGTACTACCGGTAGTAATGATAAACCATGGGTTATCTCAAATTTGAGTGGTAGTGCATCCAATTATGTTGATTTTATTGCGGCTATGGTTAATTATACTGTTCCACAATAAATGGACGGTATGATTGATTATTGATGTCTGAAGGGGGGCAGAGTGTGTTTTTTACACTCTGCCTCTGCCATATCGTATGAAATATTTTACTTTTTATCTTGCTAACGGGAGCAGAAATTGGTAGTGTTTACAGCACAGCGAGCCCCTGATGGCAGTAAGTAAAAATCTGCTTAGGGGCGCCCTCTCCCCCTCTGACAATCACGAACAATGAATATGAACTGCCTTTATTTTCTTTTGTGTTTATTAATGCTGGTGCCTGTTTCTTCGGCGGAGGAAAGGACAATGTGTGAGTTTTTATTTGAGCTGAAAAAAATGGTATGGTCCCTAACATGGGATTGTGATTTAAAGAATGAGCCTAACGGATGGGAGCCCTCTATTTTTCCGTTTACGTCGTATCCTGCCGGCGGATACATTATCTACATGGAAAGAGATTTATTTGGGGATGAAAGGCCGGAAGCGGCGTATATCTATCTTCATCCGGTTTTAAAAAAGGGGGTAGCTGAGTACTTTGCCTGTATTCATGATGCGGATGGTAACTATTGCTATACCATACCAACCCATTGCTTGAAAGTGCATAAAAAGGGAAGTGTCGGGATTGGCGTAGAGATGGGAGTGAAAAAAACGGGCTGCGGACCTGAAAGATATAAGATTTATAATTATTATTTCTGGGAATTAAAACGAGAATATGCCATATATCATGATTTTAAAACGAAGCACT
Organism: uncultured Akkermansia sp.; assembly: GCA_904501975.1. Classification (GTDB taxonomy): domain Bacteria; phylum Verrucomicrobiota; class Verrucomicrobiia; order Verrucomicrobiales; family Akkermansiaceae; genus Akkermansia. Next base: position 44,122 of record CAJGCZ010000009.1, on the reverse strand, counting down.
CGAGATTATGTACGGACGATGATTTAATCGCTGAGTCTGCGAGTTGGATAGATTCTTGGCAACGCAAAACGGTGTTCCTATCTCATCATGCGTTGGCTGTAAGCAAAGAATATTCAGATATGGTGTCGGCATTGATGTATGCCATGTATCCTATCGGTGGGAAATACGAGGAACATAATACACTTACTATCAATTCTCGATTCTGTATTACCTCCATATACGATTTTCTCTTTACCGAGAACAGAAATTGGCTGGAGTGGGAAGGTAATTTGCAAGAAGGGATAGAACAGTGGAACAAAAAGAATGCGGAAGCTATGGAGGCGAGTCGTCAATTTACAGCCGAACAAGCAAAGCAGGTAATAGAGGAGAAGATTTTGAATGAGTTGCCGATGAGGGCACCATCCTTTACCAAGGTAAGACGAAAAGCAAGTCCAAAAGGTAAGAGAAAAAGGCGGTAGGATATACAAATTGGAGAGTTCCGTATCCTGCGGCGCAGCCGCCTAGCTTAATAAATTGGGTATCTCTAAAAACTCGATAAATAGCAATTTGTCTATATCGTAGGGTGGGAATTCAGTCCCACCTTTTTAGTGGTATGGTTTGATAATAAATGTTGGACTAAAGTCCAACACTCCGATAGTATTCCAAACATCCAAATCCAAAATCAAACGTTCAAAATCAAAAATCTCAATCGTCCCTTATCTTCTGCCGCGGCCGTCATCCCAATTATCGGTACGGCGGCGTTTTTCTGCCTCGCGCTTACGGCGTTCTTCTTCGGCGGCGCGGCGGGCTTGGTCATCGGCAGAATCTTTCTGCTGGGTGCGGGAGGTTTCTGTGGTGGTGAGGGGGCGGCGCTGGGCGGCGGCAAACTCGGCCTTGAGGTCGGTTTTCACCACATCGTCCTCAAAGAAACTGGTAACAATAGCCGCAGCCATACGGCCACCGGAAATCACCTGGTGGGGCTCGCCCTCGTACAGGGCGGCATAGGCATAGCGGGGATTATCTGCGGGGATAAAGCCGGCAAACCAAGCAAGGCGGCAGTCATCCGACGGCTTACCCCACTGGGCGGTACCGGTTTTACCGGCATTGGCTGCATAGCTGATTTTGGCGCGGTGGCCGGAACCGCCGGATACCACGGCACGCATGCCTTTGCGCACTACGGCAAGGTCCTCAGAAAGGTCGTTGAGCTTGGTGCGAATGGTGGGGGTGCATTGGTAGACCACGTTGCCGTCCATATCCAACATTTGGCGCACAAGGTGCAGCTTGGGCAGGTAGTTGCCGTTGGCAATGCCGGCCATGGCATAAGCCACCTGCAAGGGGGTAGCCAGCAACGGACCCTGGCCGATGGAGATGTTGGCGGCATCGCCCTGCATGAAACCGCGGGAGTAGTTGCGGTACATCCATGAGTCATCCGGCACGTTACCCATTTTGTCTGCAATGGGCAGCCCGGTGCGGGCACCGAACCCGAAGCGGCGTGCCATGTCGCACAGGCGCTCGGCACCGATGCGGGGCTCGCGGGTGGCGGCTACTTGGTACATGAAGGGGTTGTTGGAGCGGGCGAGGGCGGTAATGCAGTTAATATCGCCCACAAACCCGCTGTGGTTGCGGAAGGTGTGGCCACCGATGTTGAGGCTGTAGGGGCAGTAAATGTAGGTGTTTTCCGTAATGATGTTGTGGTGCAGGGCTGCCGCTACGGTGATGGTTTTGAAGGTGGAGGCGGGGGGATACACACCGGCAAAGGCGCGGGAGACGAGCGGGTTGCTGGCGTCGTTGCGCAGGGTGTCGTAGTCCTTTTGGGTGATGGCGGGAATGAAGATGTTGGGGTCGAAGTTGGGGGCGGAGGCCATGACGACCACCTCGCCGGTGTGCACATCAATCATCACAAAGGCGCCGCGGCCGGGGCGTTTGGTGCCGTTTTTCTCCTCGCGCTCGGTGTTGCGGCGCAGGGATTCCTCTGCCGCTTTTTGCCATTTGAGGTTGAGGGTGGTTACAACAGTGCCGCCGGGGCGGGGCTTTTGCTGCAATTCGTCCAAAATTTTGGTGCCGCTTTCATCGAACATGAGGCGCCACACACCGGGGCGGCCTACCAGCTGGCGGTTAAAGACGCTCTCCAACCCGGCGCGGCCCTCTTGTTTCTCGAAGAGGGGGTCGTGGTGGTTGATGGGGCCGGTGGGTAGCTTGGCCTGGCTGCCGGTGTAGCCGAGAATGTGCCCGGCAGTTTCGCCTGCGGGGTAATAGCGAATGTAGCGCGGCATGAGCGAGCTGTGCTCAATGGCGCGCAGTTGGGCCTCGATGGGGGTGACCTCGTGCTTGCGCAGTACGGGGCCTACCGGTAGGGGCAGCCAGCGGCGGTGCCTGTAGTGAGAGATGAGGTCGGCATCCGATTTATCAACCATGGCAATGCCTGCTTGTTCAAACTCGCTCATCACCTTACGGCCCAGGGTTACAACGGCCTCGTCGCTCTCATCGGTAAGCTGGCCGAACTCGATGGCGGGTTGGTAGGCCACGATGGAGGTGGCCATGACCTCGCCGTTGCGGTCGGTAATCAATCCGCGCGGGGCAGGGACGGTGAGCGACATGGTGCGGGCATTGCGGCGGGTGACGGGGTAGGCAATGCGCGAGGGGTCGTTCTCTGCGGGGGAGGAGTCGATGGCGGTGGCGGGGTCGTTTTCGCTGCTGTCGGTGGCGGGGGTATGGGTGTCCGGTGCAAAGGGGGCGGGGTCAATGCCGCCGGGGTTCGCATCATACTCCCCGGCCTGTTGCACACCGCCGTGGTCGGTCAGGGTGTTATCTTCACCGCCAAGGCGCACGGTTTCCACCACATCCTCCGTGTATTCCTCATCGGGCATAGCGGCCGGGGGTGCTTCTGCCGGCAGGGCAGCATCCTGTCCTGTGGCTGTGGGCAGCATGCCCATGCTTGTAACGGCTAACCCTGCTACGGCGAAAATGTGTGTTACCCTGCGCATCGTGCCTATATTCTACCGTATTTTGTGCCCGTGTGCAATCCCTCAGGTTGAAAATGTACAATTTTGATTTTGGATTTTTGGTTTTTGATTTTGGATTTGGAAGTTAGGCTCCCTCCGGTCGCGAGGGAAGCGTAGCACATGCAGCCGCCTAACACCCAAATCAAAAATCCAAAATCAAACTTTCAAAATCCCAAATCCTCCCTATTTTCTTTCCAAAATCAGGCGGAAACCCACGGTGGGGGTAGCTTCGTCCGGGGGGAGGGGAACTCTGCGCCCCAGGTGCAGTTGATTGGGGCTAAAGGAAGTGTAGTCGCCGCCGCGGGTGACGCCGTATTGGCTCATGCCAAACTCCTCCGGGGCGCCGTAGTTGCCGCTCACCCACTCTTGCACGTTGCCGCTCAGGTCGTGCAGGCCTAGGTTATTGGCCGGGAAGGAGCCCACCGGTGCCGTGTAGGGGAAACCATCGCGGTACAGCTCAATGAAAAGATCTTGCGGAACATGGATTTGCGCCGCGGTGTCGGCATAGTTGCCGCTATCGCGCGTGGGGGGCCAGCGTGTGCCCCAGGGGAATTTTTGGGTACTGAAGTTGGTGTAGCGGCGGTCGCGCTCGTAGGGCGAGCTGCCGGTTTCTGCGGGTAGGCCGGCCATGGTGCTCCACTCTATATCTGTGGGCAGGCGGTAGGTATCGGTAGGCTCCAGCAGGCCGCGGGCGCGCTCGGTTTCCGTAAGCCAGGCGGCAAAGGCCTCTGCTTGTGTGCGCGACACGTTGACCACGGGGTGGTGCTCGTTGTTCTCAAAGTCGACCTCTGCGGGGGGCTCTGTACCGGTGGCCTCGCAATAGGCTCGGTAATCTGCCACGCGCACCTCGGTAGCCGCTGCCAGTAGGCCGGGGCTAAGGGGCACCAGCTTTTGCCCCAGGCTGTTAATCCACTCTGCACCAAACACCACGGAGTTATTGGCTTGCAGGTTGAGGTTGAGCGCTAAGCCCTTGGGCGATAAACCGCTGCGGCGCACGGTGGAGTGGCCGGGCAGGCGCACCTCTAGCAGGTAGGGGGCAATGGGCACGCGCTCTGCCTGCATGGGGGTAACGCCCAGCACCTGGCCGTTGAGTATCACGGTGGCACCTGCCGGGTTGGTGTAGATGGTGATGGGCGTTTTCATCACCAAACTGGTGTGCAGGCGGTAGCAGCTCATGCCGTTGCTTTCGGTGTTCGGCTCCGGCACGGCGGTGAGGGAGTGATCTCGGCCGATGGTGCCGTTTTCGATACAACGGTTGGCCAACCACAGGGTGTAGGCGCTAATGCCCTCGGGCACGGTGCGAATAAGCGGGCTGTTGGGCACAACCTCGTAGCGTATGCTGCTGCCCTCCTCAGAGTTGTGAATGAACTCCTCGAACTGCTCGCGCGTGACGGCGGTATTGGCCGTGTGGGTGTCTCCCTGCGGGCTATAGGTGGTGCCTTGGGCATCTTGCCAGGCTTGCCCCGGGCGCGGCGGGCGATACGGTGTGAGATCGCCGCCCAGTTTCAGCAGCTCGCCCTCGGTGGCCGTGCCTTCCACATACGAATCGGCATATCCGGCCATGCGCAAAATGTACGAAACCCGCTGCCCTAAGGGTACGGTAACGGGACCGTATGGGGTTTCTCCTAAATATTCCAGCGAATCGGTATACACCGAGGCGCCCGAGGGCACCGTGCGGATGAGCAGGCGCCCGGCAGTGGCAGCCGGTGGCTGCGGGGTGGCGACAACGGTGCCGCTTGGCTCTGCCGGTGCTGTGGCTTCGGTTGTAAGTGCCTCGTACGCGCGGGAGAGCTTGCCGATGAGCCCCGACGGTAAGAAGTGCGCCCCTACGGCAGCCGCAAGCGCAAGGGTAAGCCCCCCTATGAGCAGGGATTTGCCTTTGGCCGGCCGGGGGCGCTCTGCTTGGCGGGTTGTGGATTTTTTGGAATGCCGCAGGATGGTGTAACCGCGCATGGCATCCAGCTTATCTGCCAGAGCCTGTGCGGTGACAATGCTGTTTTTACCGATGATGGGCTCTGCTGCGGCGCAGATAATGCTGTTGAACTCCAGCCAACGGCGCTGCTGTGTGCCCTCCGGCAATTCCTCCGGCAGCTCCGGAAAATCCAAGCGGTCCTTGCCCGTGCTCATTTCATAGAGCACCTTGGCTAGGGCATATACATCTGCACGCGGTGTGCCGGGGCCATCCGGCGGAATATAGCCTTCTGTGCCTACAAAACTGCGCTTGCTGTTGTGCGCTACCAAGCCCGCATCCGCCAATTTGGCGCGGCTGTTTACAAACACCACATTGGCAGGCTTTACATCGCGGTGTATCAGCTCCTCTGCATGCAAGCCGGCTAGGGCATGAGCCAGCTGGCTGCCTACCTCCAGCACGTAATCCAGCGGCATGGCATGCAGGCCGTACAACTGCATATCGCTACGCAGCGTGCGCGGCATGTAGGCCCCGGGCTCTATGTGAATGCCCGTGTAGGCATCGTCCGCCAGCTCCATCACATAGTAATAGTACGGAAACTCCCCCTCATGCCGCCCTACATGCAGAATATGTACCAAGCCCGGGTTGTTGCGGGCTATGGGTTCGTATTGCAGCACGCCCTCAAACTCGCGCGTAAAGCTGCGCTCATCGTCAAAGTCCTCGCGCCACACCACCTTGACCGCTCGGTATGCTCCGGTTACTGTGCGGGCCAGCCATACCTCGCCATACGCCCCTGTGCCAATGATGCGCAGTATCTCGTGGTCGGCTATCTGCGGCATGGTGCCCTCCGGTCTCCGTGCCTTGCGTGGCAGGGGACGCACCACCTGCGAGAGGGGCTCTTGCCGCTCCTGCTTCTCCGGTGGCTCTGGTTTGATGATGGGCATTCTTGCCTGCCATTATACCCTTTTCCGCCCACATGGCAAGTGACTTCATGCCCTTTTATCATAAATTTGTGCCTTTTTTTGACATTTTTATGAGATTGTGCTTGCTTTGTCGTGAGAATTGTGCTTTAATCTCCGCACAGCAATATTCCAACGCGCACGTGGCGGAATTGGTAGACGCGCTAGTTTCAGGTTCTAGTGAGTAATGTCGTGGAGGTTCGAGTCCTCTCGTGCGTATGATTCATAATGAGGGAGTTACTAAAATGTAACTCCCTCTTTCCGTTAATAAATCAGCCCGATTAAGCTGTTGTAACGCTGAAATTGTTACGTTACAACTCGTATTAAACTACAAAACACCTATATTATATGAAAAACATTAATGAACATTGGATTAAGGAATTGATGTACTCCGCGGTATGGCGCGGGGAAATTTCCTCTTGCTTTATCGGCGAGAATCCTGATGCTGTTTACGTATCTGCTCTTGATGAGGCGATTAGAGATATAATGCTGGGGTGTGAACCGCTGCGAGTATGCAGTTCTTGCACCTTGGTGAATAAAAAGCTGGCAGATGGGTCGCCTCCCGGTCATTATTCCGAACGATTCCGCACTTATCTGATACCGGGAGTCCGTTATGAAGGTAAGCCTGCATATCTCTTTAAAGTACCCAATGGATCATACTATGTTGTGTGTGTGGCGTTGAGCCACTTTGGAGATATTGAGGGGCTTATCGAGGAGTTTGGCGAGGGTAATTTTTATAAGTCTATCCAAGAAATTGGAGACGACTTTTACCCTCACGATGGATTCTATCTGGCTGAGCCGATGGTTACTAAGGTAGAACTATACGAAGTCGACATGGAAGAAGATTGGATTGAAAGTGATGATGACTGCCTTATCCGATTTATCCATGAGCCCCGGCGTGAAACTTGGGCAGACCTATAGAAGACAGCAAGCGCCCGCCACTTTGTCCCGATTATTTTGCCTAGGCGGAAACAAAGCACCCCGCGCTGTTGAGCGCGGGGTGAGGATGCAAGACCGGTGCTGCTACCTATACGCGACCGGTAGGGAGCGGTACTTAACAACTCGTCCTTCGGAATTCGTATGTCGTACCTCCCATCACTCTACCGGAGTGATGGTGGTTTTGCCGTCCGGGTCTTTAGTAATGTGAACATTCTTGCCGGCAGGGATTTCGATTTCCTCGCCGTTGATGTACACCTTCATGGATACATTGGTGTTGCCGCATGCCGGTTTCTCTGTGGGTTGAGGCTCGTCGGCAGGCAGGGCCGGGGTGGGCAATACGGGAGTGTTCGGCTCGGCAGGCTTGCAATCCGGAGCGGGAGGTGCTACAGGGCAGGGCGGCACGGGGCAAGCGGCGTGCTGGGCCTTGGCTGCCTGAATCTTGTCCAAAACCTCTGCCGGGATGGCTACCTGCAACCACTCACCGGAGGACATGCACTTGGCCTCGATAGGCTGACCGGAAACGACCGTGCCGTCTGCCGGAAGTTCTATTTTGAAGAATTGAACGGGTACACTCTTCGGCGTTTTAACAGCGGGGGCAGGTTCCTCTTGAGTGGGGCAGCACTTGGGTGCCGGGGGAGGGGTAATATGCACCTGCACGGGGGAGGTGGTATGTGCCTGCGGACCATGGCCGTGGTGGCGGCGTACCTTCACAGCAGGCTTGCCGTGGGGGCGGTGTATGCGGGCAGGGCGCAGCCGGCAGGCCGGTACGGAGTCCACCTGCGGTTTTTCCATCGGTTCAATGCTCTGCACTTTCTTGGCCGGAGTCTGCAATTCGGCAATAATACCGCTTTCAATCATTTGGGCGGCAATTTCTGCCGGAAGCTCATGGCCGTTAATAAACACCTTGTCGCCTTCCTGCTTTACGGGTGCTACCGGTGCGGGCGGCATGGGGGCTTGGCGGTGGGCAGAGATGAATGCTTTTTTGATGTGCTCCACACCCTGCTCCAGGTGGTCTACCTCTTGCGGGGTCAGCTCTTTACCGTTGACAAAAACGCGTGTTTCGGAAAAAACAGAGGCCGGGCCTGCTGCGGTGTGGATGATGGGGGATTGCGGCTCTTCTGCCAAAAGGACAGGAGCCAACAGCATGGATGATAATGCAGCGGTAATCATAATGAAAATAAAAAGGATTCGTGTGATACATTAGCATGTTCATTTGCGGAGTGCAAGCTTAGAATTCTAGCGGTTGATAAATGAGTGTTTGTTTGTTGGGCAACAGTCTGTTCGCTTTGTTTACATCAAAAATCGTGATTACCCCACCTTCAATATTCAATATTCAACTTTCAAAATGCAAGCGGCTCCGTCGCGGTGTAGCGACGGAGCCGAGAAAAAACTAGGCATATATAAGGAATGGGGCGTGTGCCCGCATTCTTTACTCCCACTCGATGGATGCCGGGGGCTTGGTGCTGATGTCGAACAGCACGCGGTTGATGCCGCTAACCTCGTTGAGAATGCGGTTGGAGGCCTCGCGCAGCAGGTCGTAGGGCAGCTGAACCCAGTCGGCGGTCATGGCGTCCTCAGACACAATGGCGCGCAGGTTGGTGGCGAACTCGTAGGAGCGCTCGTCGCCCTTCACACCCACGGTCTTCACGGGGATAAGGCCGGCGTATGCCTGCCAGCACTTATCGTACCAATCCCACTTGCGGAGGGTGCCGATAAAGATGGCGTCGCATTCGCGGATGATGTCGAGGCGTTCCTTGGTCACCTCGCCGGGGCAGCGCACAGCCAAGCCGGGGCCGGGGAAGGGATGGCGCCACAGGATGTCGTGAGAGATGCCCATGGAGGCGCCCAGCTCGCGCACTTCGTCCTTAAAGAGGAAGGCGAGCGGCTCAATCACCTTGCCTTCTTCCTGCATCTTCAGCACGCGCTCGACGCGGTTGTGGTGGGTCTTGATGACGGAGGCCTTGCTCTTGGCGTTGGAGGCGCTCTCAATCACGTCCGGGTAAAGGGTGCCTTGGGCCAGCATTTCTGCATCGCCAACGGCATCCCAGAACACATCGATGAAGAGGTTGCCGATAATGCGGCGCTTCTTTTCCGGGGCGGTCTCGCCGGCAAGGGCCTCGAGGAAGCGGGCAGAGGCGTCTACCGTCTCAATCTTCACGCCCATGCGCTCAAAGTTAGCCTGCACCTCTTTAGCTTCATCCTTGCGGAGCAAGCCGTTGTCCACGAAAATGCAGCGTACGTTGACGCCGGCCTCGTGCAGCAGAACGGCCAGCACGGTGCTGTCTACACCGCCGGAAACGCCGCAAACCACCTGCTTATCACCAACCTTGGCGCGGATGTCTTCGATGAGCTCGCGCTTGAAGTCGCCGATATCGAAGGGAGCAAGGTCTTTGGCGTAGGAAAGGAAGTTCTTGAGGATGGTGCGACCCTCGTGAGAGTGTGTTACCTCGGGGTGGAACTGGATGCCGAACATGCTGTCGCCCCACTGCAGGGAGACAGGAACACCCTCGCTGTTGCGGGCAATCACCTTGCAGTTATCGGCCAGGTGGTCAACGGTGTCGGAGTGGCTCATCCATACCTGAGAAGAGGGGGACATATCGGCGTACAAGCCTTCGAGCTGCTCGGGGATAAGAGCGGCGGGGCCGTACTCTCTCTTGTTGCTGCTGCGAACCGTACCGCCGGTCTTAATGTTGAGCAACTGCATGCCGTAGCATACGCCCAAAATCGGTACGTTGAAGGAGGTCAGCCATTCGAAATCGATATCCGGGGCATCCGGCTCAGAGGTGCTGCGGGGACCACCGGAAAGAATGATGGCTCCGGGCTCGCAAATCTCGTGCAAATCCTCCAACGCATACAGCTTGGCGAGGAATCCCAGCTCACGTACGCGGCGTACAATCAGCTGCGTGTACTGTGAGCCATAGTCAATTACGGCTACTATGTGTTTCGGCGTCATAAAAACTGAGGTGTTATCGTGTGTAACGCTTTGTGATGGGCTCATTATAACATGCTCCCCCTCTGATGAAAAGCCTAAACTGTTGCTTTGAGAAGATTGCAGCGGATTTTTTGCGCCACGGAGCACTGCCGTGACCATGCTGCACGGGGCAGAAGCTATCCGTAAAAAAAGGTAGATTACGGGGGCTTTCGCTTGACACCGGGAGGGGGAGAGGGTAGAATCTGCAAGTTTTTTTCGCGTATGAAATTGCGTCTTCCCCTCTCTCTCCGTCAGTGTTTGTTGTCATCTGTTTTTGTGGCCGTTACCCTAGGTGCCGGAATTGCACCTGCTGCGGTCATGAACAGCGATGCTTCCTTTGTAACGTACACCGATTTCGGGCAGAATATGGGGCGTTATAAAACGGATGCCACGGCCAATGCTTTGTTGCAGCACATTCGCCGGCGCGATGGCGGGGTGCTTATTACTTATACAGGAGGGCAGGCAGATTATACCTTAGAGCACTACATGCCGGACTTCACCGGTGTAACGGATAATGGTGCCTTTATGTCGCTGGGGTATAATGCTACGGTATCGGTGCAGCATAATGGTGTTACTTCCGGTGGTTTTACCTCTACATATATTGGCGGCGCAAATTCCGTTTTCTACCAAGGCATTGAGTATCGTATTGATAACAGCGAAACATTCCTGCACTCCCCGAATGGCGGGTATGATAACCAAGGCAACGGCGGTTTTGACCACAAGGTTACCCGCATGAGCAAGGTGATTACGGATGTGAATACGGCAACACTGTACTCCGGAACATCGGCCGAAATGCGCGCCTACGTGAAGGGGCAGCTAATTTACCATGCCGGTGCCGGCACAATGCAGCGGTATGATACGGCAAGCAATACCACACAGGGGCTGACGGGTGCATACAATTATATCATCGGCGGTATAGATACGGTGGAAGGTGTGGGCTCCGGTGGGGCGCATGGTGACGGTGATACTCTCAACACCGTATTTACCAAAAAGGGCTCTTCCTTTAATGTGGATGCCGAGCCGTTGCCTTATTTGGGGCAGCAGGGTGATTCCGGCAGCCCGGTGTTTGTGTTTAATGAGAAAACCGGGCAATACGAGTACGTTGCAGCCGTGGCCTATTTGTCCGGTAATACCACCATGCACTGGGGTGGTGTGAGCTATGTGCGCGATGAGCTGGCTCAGTACGACAAGGTTGTTACCTCTTCTGCCGGAGTAACGGAGTTTCATATTGGTGCTGTGAACAGGAAGGGCGAAACCATTAGCGCAGAACACGCCAAATATAATTACTGGGATGGCAGAGAAGGCATAAGCACCACACTTTATTGGGGAGATGTGACGGATGCCACCGGTAAAGTGTTACAATCTTTTGTGGGTACACAGAGCGGTATTAACACATGGGCCGATCTTTCACCTGTTATTGATACAAATAATTGGTACCATTACGATAACACCTACTTGAACGCAAATCCCTATGCTACGGATGGCAAGGAGCTTTCCTATGCTGATTTGTATGTGACGGATAATTTGGTGTTCAAAGGCGGTGTCGATGCTACGGAGGTAGTGCTCGATGCTACGGTGGATTTAGGTATTGGCTATGCGCAGTTCAGTTTGGCTGAGGGGCAGGAATCGGCGCGTTTTAACGTATCTTCTGCCGGTGACGGCTCGTATCAATTTAACCACGCCGGTTATGTGGTGGATGCCGGGGTAGAGGTGCACCTTACTCTTACGGGGAGTGCCGACCACGTGTATGAGTGGCGTAAAGTAGGTGAGGGTGATTTGTACATCGAAGGCAAAAATAACAATAAGATTTTGCTGAATCTGGGTGGCTCCGGCGCTACCTATCTGAACCGCGAGAATGGCTACGCTGCCTACAATGTGCTGGCGAATACCGGCACAACGGTGGTAATTGCCGATATCAACCAGATTGCCCGCGACTTTACTTTCGGGCACCAAGGCGGTGTGCTTGATATGAATGGCAACAGCATGGTGTGGAATAATGACACGACCGATGTTGCCGCCTCCGGCTTTACTATTCATGCGCTGGATGAAAGTGCCATTGTTGCCAACCTGAAAGCGGATACAACGACCACGCTAACCTGGACCCAGGGAGGGCTGCAGACATTCCTTGGCTCCTTTGCAGACAATGGCAAGGATAGCCGCATGCAGTTTGTGTATGATGGCGGTAGTGGCAGCAAGTTGACGCTGAACAGTATTTACACAAGCCTTACCACCAAGGGTAGCGGCATGGTGGTAAACAGCGGTACACTGACACTGGTTGGTACCCATACCGTGCACGGTGCCGGGTCTGCGAACGGAAAAAATGCTAATCGCTATTTTAATGATAAGGATTGGCACTATGCCGATGCTGCTTCCGATGTAACCGTGAAAAACGGGGCCATCTTTGAGCTGGGGAGTCATGCACGCCTCACGGGCGATGTGGTGGTGGAACGTGGCGGTACCTTCCTGCTGCGTGAGAGTGTGCAACACGCGCAAGAGTATATAGAAGGCGGCCAGCGCTTGGAGAGCACGGCGGCCATAGCCGACTTCCATGGGCACAAAGGTAATGTAAGCTTGGCAGATAATGCGTGGTTGCGCATAGAATATAATGAGGGGGTGACCGCCGATGCCTCGTATGCGGCCTCCATCACCGGCTCCGGTAATATGTATGTGGACCTTAAGGATGCCTCACTTTCTCTTACCCTTACCGGTGACAGCTCCTTCTCCGGCACAAAGGAGGTGATAAGCGGTGGTGTTATCGGTGGTACTGAAACGGCTTTGGGTGATACCGATAGTAACACATGGTTGATTCACCTCAATGCTTGGATTGCCTCGCATACCGATTCCGCAGAAAAACTGCTGAGCCGTATTAATTCTCAGTCTCTCGGTACTTTGGCGCTTTCAACTGATACGCCGGAGCAGCTGGAGCTCTCCGGCCATGCCAATTTGTATGTGGGTGCAGAAAAGGGAAAAACCGTGCACTATGGTGCGCAGGGAACCTCGCTTACACTGGCTGCGGTGAATGGCGAGTGGAAGCTTGGCGGCGGTGGTGGTGAGTTGGTGGTTCATTTCCGCCTTAGCGGAGATAACGATTTGCTCCTTGGCTCCGGTGAATATTCCTTTGGTGCGGTACACTTGGGCAACCTGATGAATGATTTTACGGGCGATATTCTCTTCAATAGTTCCGGTATTAAGTTAACCTATACTGCCGGGGCTCTGGGTAATGCCAATCTTTCTTTGCTGTATGGTAATGGTGTGCAGTTACAAGAGGCGGCGGATGTGCATCGTGTCACCGCCGGGGCGGATGGTATTCTGCTGGTGGATTGCTTGCCCCATACGGATATTGATTTGAGTACCCGCCCTGCTGTAGCCTTGGGTGCTTCTGAGAATGTTACCTACAGTGGTTCTATTACACTTGCTGATGGGGAGGCTTACCGTTTCAGTGCTATGGATGGTGCCACACTAACCCTCAACAGCGCGTTGGAAGCGGGGCGTGATATGGTGGTTGACGCCCAAGGCCTCAGCGGCGGTATTGTTAATTTGGCAGGGTTGGGGAACTTTGATGGCTCTATTACAGTAATGGGGCACAAGGATGGCTTAGGGGGTGATATTGTTCTCGGCGTAACGGGGAATAATATGCTTGCCAATGTGTCGTCTCTTGTGCTGCAAAAAGGTGGTGTTTTGGATATCGGTTCCGGCTACCAAACGGTGCGTAATTTGAGTACGCAAGAGGGGGCTTTGTTGCTGGGTGATGCAGAAAGTACCCTTGTGTTTAATATGCAGGATGAGCAATTCTTGCATGGCGCCATGAATTTGGATAATGCCGAGAAGACGGGTGCTGCCAATATGGTGCTTGCTTCTTCCGATAATGTGTGGAACCTCTTTACGGTGCAGCAAGGTACACTGTTCACCCGTGTTGATTATGCGCTTTCTCAGTCCGGTATTACCAGTGTTGCCGGCGGTGCGGTGCTTAATATGAATACGTGGAATGCGGAAGGGCACAAAAACCGTACGATGCATGGTAACATTGTCTTGGCTGATGGGGCTGAGTTGACCACCGGCTCTTATGATGAGGCAAATGTTAAGTTGACGGGCACTCTGAATGTGGAAGCCGGCGCTACAGCCACCGTGAGCGGTGGAAAGTGGACGCTTACAGCGGCCGATAGTAATACGCTTGGCGGTACTCTGTCTTTTGCTGCTAAATCTTTGGATTTGAATGAGCACTCTGCTCAGTATATGGGCGGTACGGTGGATGTGGTGGCCAATACGCGCTTTTACAGTGGCGGTGGCGCTGAGGATATGCTCAAGCATTTCAACCACATTAATATTTCTGCCGGAACGACCTTATCTGTTGACGAAAATCATTGGAACACCATTTGGCAGTGGGATAAGTTGACCGGTTCCGGCAAGTTGGTGTGGAACTCTGATACCAATCACTCCACCACGGCTCGTTTGATTTTGAGTGGCGATGGCGCGTTCTCCGGTGATATCGAGTATAATCGTCAGTACGGGAACGGAAATCGCCGTTATCAATCATATTTAGAAATTAATGGCGAGAATGCCGCCTCCGGTGCCACCTTGAAGATGTATGGGCAAGGGGGGAATTCTATAGGCTCGTTTGCCGTTAATGCAGATAACGTCAATTTGGGTGGTTTGAATGGTAATGCCCATACGCATGTGTATGCCGGTGCGGCTGTTGCGGATTCTGCTACCAATGCCGCCCCCGGTGCAACCCGCCGTGCAACCCTCACGTTGACCGGGGCAGGGGAGTACTCCTTCTCCGGCACCGTCGGTAGTGCTAATGATACGGCTGAGCAAGCATTGAGCCTTGTGATGAACGGTACGGGCAAGCAAACATTTAATGGCTCCTCCGTGTTTGTCAATGATTTGCTGGCTTTGCAGGGGAGTCTGGTCGTGAGTGCCAATGAATTGACTGTTTTGGGCAGTGTAGGTGTGGCACAGGGGGCAAGCTTGAAACTGCATGACAGCTACACGCTGAATGCTGATGATGTTTTTAAGGTGGTGTATACGCAAGGCGTATCTTCCTCCGCCGTTTTTGAGTCTGCTCTTGTTTTGAATGGCGGCGTGATGAGTTTTGATTATCGCGCTCTCGGTGAATCCCCTGCGTTGAGTTTGGCCGGGGTGTCGTTGGGTGGTTCTACTGCCGGGGTGCAGATTCAATTCACGGAGTTATCGAATCTGACGCTGGGTAAATCCTATACTCTGGCTACGGGTGATTGGTCCTCCGTGTCGGGAAATATTACTACGGATGATTTAGATTATTTTTCTGTCTTCTTCACTCCGACCGAGCAAGGGTTGCAGGTGATGTTCGGCATTAAAGACGGTTGCATTCGCTGGGATGGTACGGCTGAAGAACACCGCTGGACGGCCGAGCAAGTTGGCACACAGCGCGTCGGTGTAGAGGGGTATCATACCGTTGTGTTTGACGATGCTGCTACCGATAATACGGTGCTGGTGAGTGAGGATATGGAGGTGGGGCGAGTTGTCTTTAATGCCACGGAAGATTACTCGGTGGTATCTTCCGGAGGTGTTGCAACGGCGGAATCTCTGGAGTATCAAGGCTCCGGCGTGTTGACCTTAAGTGGTCTGGCCGTACGTGGAGATGCTACGATGAATGGCGGTACCCTCGTGCTGAAGGATACCGGGTTGGTGCATCAAATTAGCGGTGAAGGAGGCTCTCTTGTTATTGATTGGGCGCAAGAGAAGGAGCAGACGATACGTATGTCGGGAGTATCTGATATGCAGGTGCTGAGCGGTACGCTTACTGCTCAAACGGCAGATTTGTCGGGTGTTTCCACCATTTCTGTGGCGCAGCAGGGTGTGTTGAACGTGTCGATGGACGGCGCGGCTAGCTTGTCTGCTTCTCTTTTTGCGGCAAATGGTACGATAAACCAAACCGGAACCGGCACCCTGACGTGGAGCCCGACCCGGGGTGAGTTTACGTTGGGTACGCTGAACTTGAACGGCGGTGAGTTTGTGCTCTCTGCTGCATCCGGGGTTGCCTCGATTCATCAGGTGCAAGGTGGTGGCAAGTTGCATAAAATGGGTGCCGGTGAATTGGCCTTGGGGGCAGCTCAGCTTTCGAATCTGACGTTGACGGATGGCGGCTCTACAACGATTTCCGGCACGGTAAACGTGGCTTCTCATCTGTCTATTGGTGCACAATCTGTTTATTTGCTTGATGGGGCTAATGTAACAGCCGGGCAATATACATCCGGCAACACGCAGGATGGTCAGCCTTCGACGGTGGTGATGGAGGAGGGGGCGCGTTTGTGCATTACCGGAAATGCAGATGTGGATGCTACGCATGCTTCCTTCCTGTTAGCTCACTGGAAGGAGTCGTCTTCTGCTTTATCGTTGAATGGCGGCACCCTGGAGGCGAAGAATACCTCGATGCTGATGGGCTGGGATTCCTCTGCTACCTTTATTGCGAATTCCGGTGATGCTACGCTGAAAGGTATTCGCTTTTCCTCCCAGCGCGGCCATGCGGATTATTTCTATTTAGGAACGGCCAAATCCGGTTCTGCTGTGATTAATATTGGTGGCGGCGGTATTACGGGAATGGCTGCAAACGACATCGTGCAACTGGGTAAGGGTACCTTTGTGGCTACGGCAGATTTTGCCGTATCAGGCAACAATTCATTGTCCTTTGTGGGTGAAGGTTCGGGTACGCTCTGGGATACTGCCGGCCATACTATTTCGGTGTCGACGGCTCTTGCCGGTGCAGGCAATATCACAAAGCTGGGTGAGGGTACTTTGTCTTTCTCCGGCTCCGGTGCTAATTACACCGGCCACATTACGGTGCAGGACGGTTCTTTACAGTTGGTTGGCAATGCGCTGAATATACTTACCTTTGCTTCAGGGGTAACTCTCAATGGTGAGGCAGAATTGGATTTGTCCGGCTACGAATTCTCCTCCACCGGTGGTATTACACTTGGTGCTGAGCTTACTGTGGGTGCCTCCGCCGGCTTAAATCTCGGCTCGTTGAAGGCTGAGGGCTCTTATGCGATTTTTGATTTGTCTCAGGAATCGGCTCTGTTGCAAAATTGGGAGCACTTGGCGGGCAACATTTATGTGAATGGTACCATGTTGAACCGTTATTCCGGAGCCTCTTTGGAGGTGAGGGAGCATGCTGCCATGCTGAACTTTACGGATTCGGAGATTTGTTCCATCACTTGGAATGGTGGTGCTACGGGTGAATGGAATGCCACGGCTGAGGACTGGCGGTTGACCACCGGTGCCGGTATGGGTGAGTCTACCTCTTTCTTCAAAGGTGATGCTGTTATCTTTGCCTCGGATGCAGAGGTGACGGTAGTAGGCGGTATGACGGCTCAATCGTTGACTCTTAAGGATGGAGTTGCGCTTTCTCTTGATGGTGCATTGAAGGTAACCCATGCTGTGAACTTTGGGGTAAACTCTGAGTTGGTGGTTAATGATACTGTTTCCGCTTCGACCTTGGCGGGATATGTGAATGTTCGTATCTTAGAACAAGGTGTGCTTCATCTTTCTGAGGCACGAACAGGCAATATCAGCATAAACGGTGTTTCCGGTACCGGTACTTTAGGGGTAACTTTGAATGCCGATTACGGTAATAAATTGACTGTTGATAGCGCATTTAAGGGGACGACTCATGTGCTTTCCGGGTGTATGTCGCTGAATGGTGCTCAGGTGGGGACTGGCCTTTGTTTGAGCGATGGAGTTAATATCCAGTTTAATGGTAACACGAAGGCTTCTTTTGCCGGTAATTTGTACATTGATGGCACCTCTCAGCTGCATGCCAATGGCGGGTCTAATTTTACTCTGATGGGTACTGTCAGTGGCGATACTTATGACAGCCGAGGTTCTGGCATGGTGAATTTTGCCTCTGATGTTACCTTGAAGGACTACATTAGTACAAAGACTGTCACGGCAAACTTCTATGGAAAGACTGAAATTGGTTCGATTAATTTGACCGGTGGACGTATTGCCTTTTATGCTGATTCCGAAATTGAGCATATTGTAGGTGGAGGAGGTAGTCTGGAAACCATGAGCAATGAGGTTTGCATTACCGGTACTAATCAAGAGAATAAAATTGGTGTCCTTGATGGTGCTAAGGGGGGAGACGCAGCCGGTACACTTCGCTTGAAGGAGAATGTTTCTCTTCGTGTCGCAGGTAATGATAAAAACTCCGGCATTTGGGGTAAAACAGGTTCTTGGGTTCTGCTGGAGGAAGGTGCCTCTCTTATCAGTTCTCGTGCCGGTGTTGTTTTCACCAATATCGCAGGGGGCGAAGCGACATTGCGGGCCAATCACAATGGCGGTGGTATTGTATACTCCGTTGATAATACCAATTTCGAATTGCTGAACGGCCACTTGAAATACGATTCCTCCGATGATGCGACGTTGCACACCAAACTGACGAATTCCTCCGTAGAAAACAATAAGGGGGGGATGCTGACGGTAAGCAATGAGCATAATACTCTTTCCGGGGTGATGGCCACGCAGGGGAATATTGATGTGCTGCAGTTGGAAACCATGAGCCTGCAGGAGCTCTACATTGCCACCAGTTTAACGGTGGGTGCTTATACTGGAACGGAAGTAGAGCCGCTGAATGAAGCCACGATGCGTATTGTGGGTAAGGCTGAGTTTGGTGCCGGTGCCACGCTGAATGCCAACCTGCACATGCAGTCAGATTCTGTTCTTTCTATTGCAGAAGGTGTGGTTCAAATGGGGAGCACGCTGACGTTGGATGCTGGCATTACGCTGGATGAGGCAACATTGGAGCGTTTCCATAGTTTGCAGTATGGTGAAAGATTAGAGCTGTTTACCGGTGTTGATGGTTTAACCCTGGATAACGAGGTGTATTCCTCAATTACGGTGGAGGATAAGGTTTATGCCAATACGATTTTCCATGGCTTGAACAATAATTATGTGGTAACCTATACGCCGGATGATGAGCATAACCACACCTTTGCTATTACGGTGATTCCTGAGCCTGCTACAACAACTCTTGGCCTGTTGGCGCTTTCTGCACTTGCTGTACGCCGCCGTAGAAGATAAGGTTAAAGGTTTAGGATTGTATAAGATGCTCATTCCTTCGCGCTGCCGTTTGGGGGCGAGCGGGGGAATGGGCTCTTTGCTGCCGGTGGTGGGCGATACAGGATTTGGTGTTGACGCAAGACATTAAACAGGGTACAATAGCCGCGGCATGAATGAAACAGCAAATTATAAGGTAGCAGATATTACGCTTGCCGATTGGGGGCGCAAAGAGATTGAGGTGTCTGAGTATGAGATGCCGGGCCTGATGGCCTGCCGTGAAAAATATGGCCCTAAGCAGCCGTTGGCCGGGGTGCGTATTACCGGCTCGTTGCACATGACGATTCAGACCGCGGTGCTGATTGAAACATTGGTGGCCTTGGGCGCTGATGTGCGCTGGGCTTCCTGCAATATTTTCTCGACTCAAGACCACGCTGCCGCTGCTATTGCTGAGGCCGGGGTGCCGGTGTTTGCCTGGAAGGGTGAGACCTTGGAGGATTACTGGGATTGCACATGGCGCGCGCTGAGCCACCGCGACGGGCAGGGGCCGCAGCTGATTGTGGACGATGGTGGTGATGCTACCTTGTTGCTGCATAAGGGCTACGAGATGGAGAACGGCGATGGCTGGGTCAATACCCCCTCCGAGAGCGAGGAAGAGGCCGTCATTAAGGCTTTGTTGAAGCGCATTGCTGCAGAGCAGCCCGGTGTGTTCCATCGTTGGATGCCCGAGATTAAGGGTGTTTCCGAGGAAACGACTACGGGTGTTCACCGCCTGTACCAGATGGCTCGCGACGGCCGCTTGCTGTTCCCGGCTATCAATGTGAATGACTCTGTTACCAAGAGCAAGTTTGATAATTTGTATGGCTGCCGTGAGAGTTTGACAGACGGTATTAAGCGCGCTACGGATGTGATGATTGCCGGTAAGGTTGCCGTCATTTGTGGCTATGGCGATGTGGGTAAGGGCTGTGCTCAAGCGTTACGTGGTTTGGGCGCCCAGGTGATTGTGACCGAGATTGATCCCATTTGCGCTTTGCAGGCTGCTATGGAAGGCTACCGCGTGCTGACGGTGGAAGATACTCTTGGCCAAGCCGATATTTATGTGACAACTACGGGTAACTGCGATATCATTACCCTGGAGCACATGGAGCAAATGAAGGATCAGGCGATTGTGTGCAACATTGGTCACTTTGATAATGAGATTCAGGTGGCTCGTTTGCAGGCTCGCGAGGGTATTGTGCGCACCAACATTAAGCCGCAGGTGGATAAGTATACCTTCCCGGATGGTCATAGCCTGTACTTGCTGGCAGAGGGCCGCTTGGTCAACTTGGGTTGCGCTACGGGGCATGCTTCATTCGTGATGAGCAATAGCTTCACCAATCAGGTGCTTGCCCAGATTGCTCTCTGGCAGGAGCGCGATTCTCGTGCCAATACGGTAGAGGTGCTGCCGAAGGTGTTGGACGAGGAGGTGGCCCGCTTGCACCTTACTAAGTTGGGTGTGCATTTGACTACGCTTTCTCAAAAGCAGGCCGATTACATCGGCGTGCAGGTAGAGGGTCCGTACAAAACGGATGCCTACCGCTATTAATGATTTTACCCTGCTCCCGCCTACCTTGGTTGTTTCGCTGGTAGGCGAGGGCCGGGTACTGCTGCGCTGTGGGTGGCGTGGCCGAGGAATAATGTGATAATACCTTTTCTCTATGGCTGTAAATGAGTATGATGTGTTGGTGATTGGTGGCGGGCATGCCGGCGTGGAGGCTGCATTGGCAGCGGCTCGCTTAGGGGGCTCTGTTGCCTTTGTAACGCATGATTTGGATACCATTGGCCAAATGAGTTGCAACCCTGCCATTGGCGGGTTGGCAAAGGGGCACATTGTCCGCGAGATTGATGCCTTGGGCGGTGCCATGGGCTTGAATACCGATGCCACTGCTATTCAGTTTCGCATGCTCAATGCCTCCAAGGGGCCCAGCGTGCGTGCTCCGCGTGCCCAGTGCGATAAATTGGCCTACCGTGCCCGCATGAAGTGGGTGATGGAGACGGCGCCGGGGGTGCAGCTGGTGCAGGCTGATGTGTCTGAAATTGCAGTGCAGGATGGCCGTGTGGTTGGTGTGGTGACTACATGGGGGCAACGCATTGCTGCAAAATCTGTGGTGCTGTGTAGTGGTACTTTTATGAAGGGCTTGCTGCATGTGGGTATGGACCACATTCCCGGCGGGCGCTTGGGCGGGGCCACGAGCTCTATCTCCGATAGCTTGGCTAAGCTGGGGTTCCCGCTGCAGCGTTTCAAGACGGGTACTTCGCCGCGCATTAAGGGCAGCTCGATTGATTTTTCATCTCTGACCATGCAGCCGGGGGATGAGCCGCCTCCGCTGTTCAGTAATATATCCACCCGAGTGTTGAGCCGCGAGACGGAGCCGCATTGCACGCTGAATTACTTTGCAGATGCTGATTTTGAATTGCAGCAGTTACCCTGCGCTACTACCTACACGCATGAGGGCACGCACGATATTATTCGCGATAATTTGCAGCATAGCCCGCTCTTTGGTGGTGTTATTGAAGGCACCGGCCCGCGCTATTGCCCCAGCATTGAAGATAAGGTGGTGCGATTTGCGGATAAAGATCGCCACCAGATTTTTATTGAGCCGGAGGGTAGAAGCACGGATGAGTTTTACCTGAATGGCCTTTCTTCCAGTTTGCCCTTCTTTGTGCAGGAGCAGATTGTGCACAGTATTCCCGGGTTGGAAAAGGCGGAGCTGATTCGCCCCGGCTATGCTGTGGAGTATGATTTTGTGCCGCCGACGGAGCTGTTGCCTACGCTGGAAACAAAGCGCGTGCGCGGGCTCTACTTTGCCGGGCAAATTAATGGTACCAGTGGTTACGAAGAGGCGGCAGGGCAGGGCTTGATGGCCGGAGCTAATGCGATGCTGGCTTTGCGTGGTGATGAGCCCTTGATTTTGCGCCGCGACGAGGCTTACATTGGTGTCATGATTGACGACCTCATTACGCGCGGCACGGATGAGCCGTACCGTATGTTCACCAGCCGTGCAGAAATGCGCCTGTTGCTGCGCCAGGATAATGCGGATTTGCGCCTTTCGCCCTTGGCAGCGCGCATTGGCTTGCTGGATGAGGAGCGCGGTGCTGCCGCTTCTGCCCGTTTACAGGCTATTCAGGATGGTATTGAGCTTACGCACCGCGTGAAGGTGGAGGGTATTGCTCTTAATTTGTGGCTGCGCCGCCCTGAGAATGATTGGCACAATCTGCCGGAAGATACACTGAAGTTGCTACCGCCGGATGTGTGGGAGCCGGTGTCGGTAGAGGTGATTTTTGCCGCTCATATCAACCGCATGCGTATGGAGGCGCAGCGTATTCAGCGCCAGGAAGATAAGCGTATTCCTGCCGATTTTGATTACGATGCCGTGCCTTCCATGAAAACGGAAGCCCGCCAGCGTTTCAATCGCGTGCGCCCCACCACCATCGGCCAAGCTGCTCGCATTCCCGGCATCACCCCGGCAGATATCGCCCTCCTCCTCGTGTGGCTGAAAAAGTGAGTGGCGGGTTACTGAGGTGCTTTTACGCTTTCTAAAATGATTAGCTGATTTTCCGGTAAATCAACGGCAGAGGTATGCCCCGCTTTCATAGAAGTAATGCGAGGTTGCTTTTTCAATGCGTTAATTAATCTATAGGTGTTTTTTGGGGGGACTATTGTGTCTTCTGTGCCGTAGACAATGTATACCGGGCATTGTATCAAAGGTGCTACTGCAAGGGAGTCAAAATGGTCTTTGACAATGTACTTTTTTAGGCCGGTTAGGTTACAAATGCTGGCCATGCTATCAAATGGGCAAACTAAAACAATTCTATTTAAATTTCTTATTTTTGCAGCTGCTTGAACAGCTACTCCTGTGCCTAAGCTGAATCCTAAAAGAGAGACTCCTGCTTCCCCGCTTTTCGGGGCATACGTTTTGATAATTTCACAGGCATCCACAATCATGTTGTTTTCCTCCAATCTTCCGGTGCTGTTACCGTATCCGCGGTAATTAAACATAAGATAGGACCGATTAGGGTCTTTAATTGCAAATGGAATAAACATGCCTGCGTTGCATGAATTACCGGCAAAACAAATAACAATTTCTTTGCCTTCACCTCTGTTGAAAAACCATCCGGTTAGTGTTTCGTTGTCTGAGGTTGTGAATTGAACATAGTGCTTAAGGTATTCACGGTTGTAATGCTTGTCTGAAACGCCGGAACGTTGCGCCAATAAAGAACGATGCGGAATGAAGACCCAGCCAACCATACACAGTATAGCTATAATTAAAATAGAAATGATAAGGTGTTTTTTCATTTTACTACTAAAGACATTGTTGCTCTCAGATGGATATAGCATAACTAGAGGAGGATTGTCAATTGATTCTTTATCGCTTTGGATGCTTGGATTTCGCTTAATAGAATTGACAGTTGTTGGTGCCTGTGTTAAAAGAAACGACACGTTTTATAGGAAGATAGTCATAGGAGGATTTTTTTACCATAGGCGCATGAAAAAGCATTTTACGCACATTGAAGCATTGCGAGGACTTGCCATTTTATTGGTTCTTTTGTACCACCTTGTACCCAAGGTATGTCCGAATGGATATTTTGGTGTAGATGTATTCCTTCTGATTAGTGGTTATTTGCTGGTATTAAGTATTCTGAAGGATGAGGGAAAGTCGTTTTCCATTAAGGAATTTGTTAATAAAAAAGTATTACGCATTTTCCCTCCCTTGTTGGTTATGGTGTTAACCATGATGGTTGCAGGATTGTTTTTCTTTCCTTATGCTGAGCTCTTGGATGCTGCTATGACTGCTAAAAGTGCTATTTGCGGTTATTCCAATGTGTATTTGGATCAGCTGAACCAAGGTTATTTTGCTGCGGCATCAGAAAAGAATCCCTTTTTGCATACTTGGTATTTATCTGTAACAATACAAATATATTGCATCTTTGCTTTTGTGGTATTTTTGCTCAAGCGATTTTCTATCAGAGTGAAGTGGCTTGCTATATTGGGCTTAGGTGCATGTTCTTTAGGTATAGTGCTTTATTATAGAATGCTGTTGCCATTGTTTCAGACTCAACATGAAGCCTTAAAACCATTATATTATTGGACTTGGAACAGAATGTTTGAGATTGTTGCCGGTGCTGTTGTTTTGCTCTTGCCCTTATTCCGATGGAAAAAAATAAGCTCGGTTATTCAATTACTTGCTTTCTTTGTTATTGTATATTGTTGTTTTGTGCATCAAAAGCATTTTGAAATTGTTTTTGTTAGTGCGTTGCTTTTATTGTGGGTAACAGCTCAAGGTGTTGCAGGTAAATTATGGGATAATCGTATATTCCGCTTTTTGGGCAAGTATTCTTTTTCTATCTATTTATGGCACTGGCCGATTATCGTGTATAGGAATTACACGTGCGAACATATTACCACGTGGGATAATATTTTGTTGTTTTTGGTGTGCCTTATTGTGGGAATAATAGCCTACTATTTAGTTGAGATTAGAAAATGGAGGTTATGGGCCATTATCTCATGTTGGGTAGCGGCTATGGTACTGTGTGTTGTGGTAATTTGGACAGATGGTTTGAAAAATCAGTTGCATTCTAACCTTGCAAAATCTTTTGAAATAGAAGCTTTATATGTTTCTGATGAGTTTTGTGAGGATTATCCCGCATTGCGTAGTTGGAATTCGTCTGCCATGGCTCCCAAAAAGGAAAAAACGGTGGTTTCGTTAGGAGATGCGAATCAGATTCCCTCCTTTATTATGTTAGGTGATAGTCACGCTAGTGCTTTTGTTCCGGGAATGGCTCAAATTGCTAAGCACTTAAATGTACGTGGATATTATTTCCCCACATACGTTACTCCCTTTTATGGGCGAATGTGTGCCAGAATAGGTTTCCGCTTCGATGGTAATCACATGAGCTCGCTCTTAGATTGGTTAGAGAAACATCAGGAAATTTCTCATGTCGTTTTGGTGCAGCGCTGGGCTATTCGTTTGTGTTCTACAAATGATGATCAATCGATGCCTCTCCTGTATGATGGTTCATTAGCTGCTCGTGATAATATTTTTATAGACAATACAATAGCGTTGGAGGAGTTTTGTAGAAAACTGACGCAAGTGGGTAAAAAGGTAGTCATTATGACGGAGGTTCCTAATGTAGGTGTTGCTGCGGTTCCGTATTTGAGAAGAAAATTATATTTGGGGAGCGAAATCGATAAACCTTTGTTGACGTGCACTAAAGAACAGTATTATCAAAAGAATGGTAACATTCTGAGAGCTTTAAATCAAATCCAAAATAAGGGTCTTTGTAGTATACTGCCCATCCATGAGGCTCTTTTAAAGAACGAAGGCTTCTATGCTTTTGCACGAAATATTGCATGGATGGCTGATAATGACCATATCTCGACCATTGGGGCTATCGAGTACGCTAAGGAGCATTATATGGATTGGAAACCTATTTTATGCACCGGGGAAGCAATGAGGAATCATACGGATTCTTCTCAGAATTAAGTTTTTTGATGCCTTCAAATTGTTTTTTCATGACTTGCGCGGGCGTTGACAACGCGCGCGCAAGGTGTATAATGACCCCATGAACAAAGATATGAATACGACGGATACTGATAAAGAAAAAGACGCTTGCTGCGCAGAGGATTGCTGCTGCGAGGAGCCTGAACAGCCCCGGCAGGAATATAATGAGGCTGTGGATGAATCGGATCCTGCTGAAGCTGAAAGCGCTACAGATGAATTGACTAAGTGGCGCGAACTGGCCATGCGCACGGCCGCAGAGTATGATAATTACCGCAAGCGCTGCGTGAAAGAGCGCGAGGAGTTTTGCCGCTATGCCAATCGTGGCTTGCTGGAGGAGCTGCTGCCCGTGATTGATAACTTTGAAATGGGCATGATGATGGCCGGGCAAGATACGTCGTCCATGATTTACATCGGTATGAGCATGGTGCAAAAACAATTGCAGGATTTCCTTGCTTCTCAGGGGGTAGAGGCTATTCCTACTGAGGTGGGGCAGGAGTTCGACCACAATATTCACGAGGCTATTCAGAGCGAGCCCTCTGATGCCCCCGAGGGTACCATTACCCGCATTTTGCGCCGTGGTTACAACCTGAAAGGCCGTTTGCTGCGCCCTGCCAATGTGATTGTTGCTGCTCCTAAGGAGGAGCCTGCCCAGGACTGATTGAGATTCACTGAATTTGCTGTTTCTGCACCATGTCTGCAAATTATTACGATGTTTTGGGCGTAGACCGCAATGCGGATGACGCCACCATTAAAAAGGCTTACCGCAAGTTGGCCATGAAGTACCACCCCGACCGCAATCCGGATAATAAGGAGGCGGAAGAGAAGTTTAAGGAGGTGGGCGAGGCTTATGAGGTGCTGAGCGATGCTGATAAACGTGCTGCGTACGACCGCATGGGTCACGAGGCCTTTAAGAGCGGCGGTATGGGTGGCCCGGGTGGTCCCGGCGGTGCCGGCTTTGACCCCATGGACATCTTTGCCCAGTTCTTTGGTGGTATGGGGGGCGGGTTCTCCGGCTTTGGCGGCGGGCGTCGCCAGGCAGACCCGCGTCAACCGGGCTCCGATTTGCGTTATGATATCGACGTCACCTTGGAGGAAGCCGCCGTTGGCTGCACGCGCACGATTGAGATTGAGCGCTTGATGCCCTGCGATTCTTGCGGTGCCACCGGTTCTGCCGATGGGCAGAGCGGGTTGAAGACTTGCCCCACCTGCCACGGCTCCGGTGTTGTAACACGTCAAAGCAGTATTTTTGTGCAGCAAACAACCTGCCCCACCTGCCGCGGTGCGGGTAAAACGATTTCTAATCCGTGCTCTAAGTGCCATGGAGAGGGTCGCGTTAATAAGGAGGAAAAGGTTACCATTCGTATCCCGGCCGGTATTGATACGGGCTCCAAAATGCGTGTGGCCGGTAAGGGCGATGCCGGCTTGCATGGCGGCTCTACGGGGGATTTGTACATCTTTATCGATGTGCTTCCGCACAATATTTTCCACCGCGAGGGCATGGATTTGCACTGCACGATTCCCGTGTCCCTCAAGGACGCCATCCTTGGCGGTACCATCAGCGTGCCTACGCTGGAGGGCGGCGCTAAGGTGAAGGTGGCCGCCGGTACGGCTTCCGGTACGGTGCAGCGTGTACGTGGTAAGGGTATGCCCTCCACGCAGCGCAGCGGCAAGGGTGATTTGCTTGTAGAATTGCAGGTGGAAATCCCCACGGGCCTGAACTCTGCCCAGCGTAAGGCTTTGGAGGCATTTACAGATTTGCTGACAGAGGCTAACACGCCGGATATGAAGGATTTTTCTGCTCGCGCAGCTAAATATTTGAAATAATATGACCGGGGTGGTTCGTTTTAGGTATTCCCTACGAGCCACCCCTTTATTTTTTGTAGTATGCACCGTTGTTACTTACCCCAAGCCCCGTTTCATACCGGTGTGCTGGAGATATCCGGCGATGAAGCTCGCCATGCCCTGCGTGTGATGCGCTTGCGCGTGGGCGATGTGTGCGAGGTTTTTGACGGTGCAGGGAATGCCGCGCGCTGTGTGCTGACTGCTGCTTCCGGCAATAGCTCTATGTGCTTGCGCGTGCAAGAGATGCTGCCCCCCATGCCCCCGGTGGCAGATATTACTCTTGCGCTGGCTGTGCCTAAAGGTAGCAATATGGACCTCATTGTCCAAAAGGCGGTGGAGTTGGGGGTATCGCGCATTGTTCCCTTGGTGACGGAGCGCACCATTGTGCGTATTAAGGCTGCCGAGGCAGCGGATAAGGCGGATAAATGGCGCCGAACGGTGCTGGAGGCCTGCAAGCAGTGTGGCGTGAATGCGTTGCCGGTAGTGGAGGAACCGCAATCCTACCAAAAATTCCTGCAACGCACCGATTTGCCTGCGCTGCGTGTGCAGTGTGCCATTGTGCCGCATGCCCGCCCGCTGCGGAAGGTGATGGAAGAGGGGCGTGCCGCCGGGCACTGTTCTTGCGTGCTGCTCATTGGCCCGGAAGGCGATTTCTCTCCGGAGGAATACGTGGCAGGCGAAGCGGCCGGGTTCATTCCTACGGGCTTAGGCCCCATTATTTTGCGCGTGGAGACAGCCGTGTTCATGGCTATATCTGCCGCCAGATATGGGCTGGATACCTGATGCGCTGAAAAGCCTTGCTAAACCCGCTGCCTTGCGTTATACTGTTGGGCATGAAACCGGTATTAGTTTTGTTGGCTCCCGGGTTTGAGGAGATTGAGTTTACGGCGCCTGTAGATATTTTGCGCCGTTTGGAGATTCCTGTGACAACTGCCGGTGTGAAAGGACGCTTGGTAGAGGGTGCACACGGTATTTGTATGCAGGCAGATATGCTGATGGTGGATGTGGAGCCGGAGGAGTATGATGGTATTATTCTTCCCGGTGGCGCAGCTTCTTGGTTGCTGAGAGATACCCCCGGTGTGCTGCGCTTGGTGCGTACTATGCACGCCGCCGGTAAGCTGGTGGCTGCTATTTGCGCTGCCCCCATTGCCTTAGAGGCTGCCGGTGTGTTGGCCGGCCGCAAGGTAACGTGCTACCCCGCGGATGCTGTAACCAACGATATTCGCTCTGCCTCATTGCAGGATGCCCCCACGGTGACGGACGGCAACATTATTACCGGTAAAGGCCCCGGCGCCGCCTTGGAGTTCGGCTTTGCTATTGGTGCTTATTTTGAGAAAGCTGTGGATTCTCTGCGCCACGAAATGTGCTGCTCGTAACGGTAGGCACAAGGGTGGCGCACTTGAAAATACGCAAAAAGTTCCGAAATTTGCTTGACAATCAGGTGAAAACGGTGTAAAAGACCCGCTCAACAAACCAATATTATTGAGCTATGGCTAACATGAAAGTTATTCTCGCTACAAAGATCGAAGGTCTGGGCTGTGAAGCCGACCTCGTTACCGTGAAGGCTGGTTACGGCCGCAACTACCTGATTCCTCAGGGTCTTGCGTTCGAGGCTACTCCCGCTAATCAGCGTTTCATCAACATGCTCCAGAAGAAGCGCGCTGAGCGCGAGGCCGCTGAGTTGGCTAACTTCCAGGAGATCGCTGCCAAGATTGCTGCCGTCACGGTCAACCTGACCCTCGAGGCCGGCGAGAATGGCAAGGTATTCGGTGCTATCACCAATCAGCAGATTACTGAGGCTCTTGCTGCCCAGGGCATCGAAATCGACCGCCACAGCATTGAGTTGGAGAAGCCCCTCAAGAAGTCCGGTACTTATGAAGTGCCCGCTAAGCTTCACGCTCAGGTTACTGCCACCGTTAAGGTTGTGCTCGTAGTTAAGGGTGAAGTTGTTACTGAGGAAGCCACCACCGAGGAGGCCTAATTCTCATACAATTTTTACGCAATACAAAGGCTCCGCAGCGAAATGCTGCGGGGCCTTTGTGCGTTTAATCTTTTTGGTTGATAAATGGGAGTTTGGCGCCCCTCCGTACTACGCACCGTAGGTGCGTTCTTCATGACAGCGCAAGGTGTTCTTCACCATCTGCCGCAGGCAGATTCTTCACCAAGCCCAACGGGCATTCTTCACCACGGCGTAAGCCGTTCCTCTCCCAAATACCGCGAGCGCAGTGAGCCGAAAAAACGCCGCTACGGGGCTGCGGTAAGATAGGGGGGCTTGCCTTTACTTCTTAGTGAAGAAGGCGCGTTGTTTTGCAGAAATAGGCAGTCCGGCTATTTCCATGGCGCGCAGCATTTCTTCCCACATTTGGCGGCGCTCGTCCAAGTCGTTGGTGCGCAGCAAATAGCTTGGGTGGTGCGTAACAATAACGGGAATGCCGCAGAAGCTGCCCCCCTCGCGGCGATAGTCTGCCAGCGGTAAATCACCGCGTTGCAGCAGGCCTCTTGCGGCAATAATGCCCAAGGCAATAATGACGCGTGGCTGCACAAGGCGTGCCTCCAGCTCTACAACGGATGAGGAGAAGCGCATCTCCTTTTCCGACGGGGCACGGTTGTTGGTGGTTTGGCGGGGGAGGGACGGACGGAACTTGACGAGGTGGGTGGTATATACCTGCGCGCGCGTTAAGCCCATGGCTTTCAGAATGCCATCCAGCTTTTCTCCGGCATCGCTACTGAAGGGGTGCCCGGATTTTTCGTCGAAATAATTGGGTGCATCGCCTACGAACATGAGGTCTGCATGGCGATTCCCCTCGCCTAGCACGGCGGTTGTACGCAGGGTGCCCAGCTCGCGGAGCGGCCGCCACCCCGGCAACATGCGGCCCATGTTCTCCCAAATTTCTTCATCGCTTGCACCACCGGGGCGGAAAAACGGCACCTCTTCTTCCGGGGAGGGGAGATTGCCGGGCGCTTGCTCCGGCTGGGTGATAATTTCTTGCAGGGCGGATCTGAGCGCGCTGATGCCCTCTGCCGTGGGCATGGGCTGCGCGGGGAAGGGTGATGCGGCAACAGGCTTTTGAACGCCCCTGCGGGCTGCCAGCATCCATTCTCGCAAAATGGAGCGGGCTTCTTCATCCACCGGCAGACGGTCCACCCCTTGCTCTCGCAAGTTGCGCAGGTATTGCAGGACGAGTTCTACCGTGGTCATAAGATGGGGATGGAATGAAGATTTAGCGGGTATGCTTGAATTGGAATGTGCCGGTACCCTTGCCCACAATGGTGCCATCCACTAAGCGGGCTCGGTAAATGTAGGTGCCGGATTCTTCTCCGGTGAACTCAATATGGTAGACCTCTTGCACAGAGCCGTTGTCGGAGATGAGGTAGCCGCTATCCGCATACTTATGGACGTAGTTGAAATCGGACACGTTAATCTCGCGCTTGCCGTCCAGAATAAGATACAAGGGAGCGGCTGCAGTGGCTGATTTTGTGGTTGATTCGGCTTCGGTAAAATAGGATTCCGGATGGAAGCATGCCTGTAGCACAAGCGCTACAGTAAAAAGAGAGGCATTCAACCAAAGCTTATTCATACAAGCACCATAGTACCAGATTGCGGCCGGGTGTCAAGTATGGAGTGCTGCTGTAGCCGGGGCAGCAGCCGGAGCAGGGGTGGTGTATGCCCGTAAGCAAATGGGCTGAGTGCTAAGTGTGAGGAACAGAAAATGGGATTGACGCCCCCATGTGTATCATGTATAATCCGAGCCATGGCAAGTGAGGCCACGGCGTACGTGTTTTTCGGTAGTGATGAGGGTGCTGCAGGTAGTGCAGCGCTCAGTTGCTATACGTCTCTTACGGCCGGTGGCGATGGCTGGGGCGATGAGATGATTGACGGTGCTGCGGCCACGGCAGATGAGGCTGTGGAGCTGATACAGCGCACCACCTCCGGGCTGCAGATGTTCAACATGTTTGGTGGGCGCAAGGTGATTTGGCTTAAAGGCGCTACATTCCTGGGTGATTCGCCCTCCGGCGCCCGCAGTGAGGCCGTGCAGGAGGCGATGGAATCGCTGATTGCAGCCTTGCAAAACCTGCCGGCAGATACCTTCTTTGTGCTTAGTGCGGCAGAAATGGACAAGCGCCGCAGCTTCTTTAAGAAGTTGAGTGCCGTGGCAGAGGTGAAAGAGTTTTCAAAAATCGATATCTCGAAACCCGGCTGGGAATCGGAGGTGGCCGCTCTCACGCTGCGCATGGCCAAGCCCCATGAGCTGACCTTTGATAACGAGGCGCTGGATTTGTTTGTTCAGCGTGTGAATGAAAGCAGCCGCCAAATAGCCAATGAGTTATCGAAGCTGGATGTGTATTTGGGGCCGGAGCGTCGGCGTGTTACCTTGCAGGATATCGACCTGATGGTAGCCGTTTCTCGCAACGGCGTGATATTTGAAATCTCGCGCGCCATTGAGCAAAACAACAGCCGCTTGGCGGTGCGTTTAGTGAATGAGCAGCTGGAGCATGGTGAGCAGGCTGTTTCCATTATGCGTGCCGCCATTTTGCCCACCGTGCGCAATAGATTTTGTGCCCGTCTGTTAATGGATGCCTTTGGCATTAAGGCGGATAATTACCGCTCATTTGAATCCGCCCTCAATAAGCTGCTTCCGCAGGACCGCAAGATGCTGCCCCTCAAAAAGGATGGCTCTCCCAACGCCTACGCCCTTTTTAACGCCGCCCGCACCTGCTCCAAGCTTTCTCTCAAAAAAGCCCGCCGCGACCTCCAAAACTGCGCCACCGCCGACCGCCGCCTCGTCTCTAGCCAATCCTCCGACCGCGATATCCTCCACAAGCTCATCGTCTCCCTCACGGGCTGAGTGGTGGCTTACCGGGGCATATATTACTTAACAAGGAGATTAGGCAATCCTTGTTTGTGTCTAATTTGTTATGAACTATTGTTTCTTGAGTGATAATAATTTGCTCTTGATGTATTTTAAAACTCGTACGGAAAAAAATAAGATTTTGTAAAGCTTGCCTGTCTTTTGTAATCTTATCGGGCCAAGTTGTACACTATTTACTACACAGCGATGAACCTTTTCCAATGGCCACTTTTTGATTTTATCTATGACAAGAGGTCGAATTTTGGGGACTTCCTTTATAGGTCTGACATATACTACTGCTTGACCATTGTAAATCTTCTCAAATGGTTCTGAATTGAGCTCAAGCTCAGAATGTAATCTTTCTAAAGCGGTGGCGCCTTTATTTGTATTAGCCAATATTGTAGATACGCCTTTATCAAGAGGCCAATCTCTGTGGTGATGTTCTACCCCCCAGTAATCTCCTAAAGTTATATCTCCTTGTCTTGGAATATGTGCGTATGGACAATTATAACATACAGTATTTAATGCCTTATCGCATAAGAACATGCGCATATAAATATCTTGGTCGAGAGGGGTTGAGTCAGAGTAACCGTCGGTGTAATGTCGTGTTACATGGAAGCGTTTCCATCCCTCAGGTTTATCTCGAAATGAAAGATATTTGATCGTTTTACCTACTGTAGTTTCCGTTTGTGTAATATATTGTTCCAATATGAGGTGGGAAGGAACGCCATGACAAACGATATCTATAGTTAATAAATTGTCATATGATTTATGAAGGTATTTGTGTAAGGCATGTACTTGACAGGGGGTACCACTGAAAAGTACCTCTCTACCGGATTTTAATGATTCTCGCACATCTCTATATACATTGTTAGGAATTGCTGGTGTGTATTTTGAACCACGCATTCGGGCTAAACCTTCAATGGTTTCTGTTGAATCGAATATGGCAGTAGTTTTGTTTTTCCATACGACACCGTAGATTACGCCACCTTGTTTAATTATACTCTGAGCAACGGCTGTAAAAATTCCACCACTTGAACTTTGCCAATGTATGTTATCATCTTTGTTCCAGCCTCCGTAGGCTACTACAGATGAAATATCATCAGTATATGTGGATTTTTCTTCAAGCGCAATGCACTGTTTAGTACACAATCCACAGTTGATACAAGTAGATAGGTTTACTTCGGGAATCAAAAAACCATCTTGATTCCATTTCATTTGGATAGAATCCTTAGGGCATACGTTTGCACACAGTCCACATCCGGTACAGTTGTCTGGCGCGGTGATATATTTTGGTGAAATCATGTTTTTTGAAAACAATTTGAATAATTAATATCAATTTCGTACGTATGTTTTCTAACGAAATGCACTGTTTTGCTTAGTTTTCTCAGATGAATCATATAAGTGTAAGACATGTGCCACAAAAAACTCTTTGTCCCAGATTAATACATTGGAAAATAAAACTAGTCTCCAATATTTTTTTGTGGTAACAATGTATTGATGTTGTTGCTCGGGTGTGAGTTGTTCATAGCCTGCCGAAAATTAATTTGTTAATTCTGTTGTAAGCTGCGTTTGCTACTGTTGCAAATATACCAGTAGAGACTATGAAAATTAACCAAACAAGATAAGGATTGCCGTCGTTTAATTCATAGTGAGTCATGATTCGAGTGGGGAGTAGGTGGAACATGTAAACAGTAAATAAACCACTACCTCCTAACCAGATGAGAAATCGTGAAGGGGTGTTCCATATAAAGCTGCCAGCAAACCATGTAACGCCGACAGCAAATAGGATTCCTCCCACGTTTTGCATGTATATTACGGCAGGGAGTTTAGAGGTATGAAGAAAGAGCCCAAGTCCGAGAAGAATAAAGGCATAGACTATGCTTGGTATACTGGTTTTCTTGAGTATTTGTTCGATTTTTGCTCCTTTCAGATAATAGAGCATCCCTGCAGGGAAGCAGAGCAAAGTGTTAACCCAATGTATGGGTTTGAATAAACTTACCATGGGCATTACAATTAGAAGCATCAATGTAAGTAATCCAATGGTGCCCATTGGATGTTTTTGCCCCATAATTTTGAAAGAAAACCAAGTGAGGAGGTAGATGATTAGTGTCATTATGATGAACCAAGTCGGATTGCCCAACGCTTGAAAATTATGAAGCCCATGTAGGAATGCCGCTGCATGAATTTTTTGTTGCAAGAGACAATACACAACAAAATATGCAAGAACTGCCATCACATAATACAGACTTAGTTGAACGAAACGAGGAAAAAGTAATTTGTGGTGATATTCCTTTTTTCTTAGTATAGAACTCATAATGCCAAACCCAGAATAGAAAAAGAAGGTGGTAACTATAAGTTGCCCAAATTGAGAGATTGCATATGCTGTATATTTCTCAGGGAGAAAGTTGCGGATATTTGTTTTAAACAAAATGAGACCGTGGCTGCAGACTACAAGAGCAATGAATAGGGCGTTAACAAAAGAGGTCCAAGTACGAGAAAGATATAAGCCATCCCGTTCAATATATCGCCGTATTTTGGGTTTGCTGCTCAGGTACAGGAAGAAGAGAATGAAAAGAATGATGAATGGTGACATATGGGTATTTTGTTGGAAAGTTCAAGTTTTCTTCTTGGAAAACTTATTTTTGATGAAGGTGTAGAGTTCGAATGATGTAGAATCTTGTTTAATCCACAGAAGAAGCATGTAAATAGTGAGGGAACTGATGCCACCGGCTGCCAAACGATAAAACGCCGACCATGGTTGTTGATTAATGATGTATGCCGGGATGTTGGCGAGTAATGCCATTGAGAGATAGGGTAGGAAGTCAGTCAGCAGATGTCGGATACTCAATGCGCTGATTCGTGTAATAATAAGGTTAGATATGCTCAAGCCAAAGAGTGAAGAAAAAACAGCAGCATAGCATAACGCTTTAACACTGAAAAAAGCGCACCAAATCATGACTGCGATGGAGGCAACGCGTAAAATAATCTCAAATTTGAGATTTAAATCAGTTCTCCCCAGAATTGTGCATAAATTCATGTTGAGTCCTAATAGAGGGTTTAACATCCAGCCAAAACATAGGATTTGTGCATATATGGAAGCGGAGCTCCAAGTTTCACCATATAGGAAGACAATAAGAGCTGCGCTGTTGGCTGCAATGGTAATCATTCCCCATTCGACAACTAATGAAATCATACGTGTATACTTACGATATACTTGGATAAGTTTAGAATGGTCGTGTTGCAGCGTGGCAAGAATGGGGTAGGTGACGGGGTTCAGCGTGCTTGTTATCAAATTAAGTGGCATGCTGCATGTATGTTGCGCTCGGCTGAAGTATGCCAACTGCGCCGGTGAATAGAACTTACCGATGATAAAGGCTCGTATTTCATGGTAAAATTGGGTCAGTATTCCCGTCATGGCAAGGTTTGCTCCGAAGCGAAAGAATTCCTTGAATGAGGTTTTAGAAAAAATAAATTTAGGTTTCCAAGGGGAGATAATCCAGATGGTAATCAGTGTGAGTATACCGGTGAGTATGCCTTGGAGCATAGGGGCCCAATAGCCCCAGCCAGAAAAGGCCGCCCAGATGGTGAAAGGCATGGCCACCAGAGTGGTGCATATGGAGACAATGGCCGGTGTCTTGAAGTCTCGCCGCGCCTGATAGAGGGTCATATGCACGCTCAATGTGGAATTCAGGAGCATGAGCAGAGCAGAGACACGTGTCAGATTTGTGAGCGCTGGCTGGTCAAAGAACCAAGCGAACCAAGGTGCAGCAAAGAAGAGCAAGGTAGAAAGTACCAAGCTCATGGCTACGTTGAACCAGAAGACAGTGCAGATATCTTCGTTGGTTCGATTCTGCTTTCGTATGAGGGCAGCACCGAAGCCACACTGCTGCAGCTGCCCTGCTATGGCGAAGAAAATGGCCGTGAGGCCGAGGATGCCCATTTCTGAGGGGCTGATGAGGCGAGCCAGAATAATGCCATACAGAAATTGCACCGGTTGCATGGTGCATTTCTGGATAAGCCCCCATTTGATGCCACGGGCTGTTTCTTCCTTAACACTGGCCATGGATATTTATTCGAGGTTCCTTCTCAAGAAGTCAAATGCTCGCTCTTGTTCGCTACGACGGATAGAATTCACCTTCTCCCAATCAATAGGAGTGTTCATAATTTTCAGAATGGCATCTTTATCGTAGTGGGTGACTAGTCTATCCTGCAAGCCAAAGGTTGCCAGCAATGAATCAAAGCGAGCAGTGCCACGGCTTTCGTTGCCCAGACAGATGAAAGGCTTATTGAAAATAATGGAAAAGACGCAGCCGTGGAAGGAATCCGTTAGCACGTATTTACTGTCGCGGATGAAACGCAGCCATTGCGGAATGGAGAGGGGCAGGCGGTTCATGAGTTTTTTTGCCCCAGGGTGAGGCATGAGATGCTGCGCATGCAGGCCGTTGTGCTGGCAGATAGATGCAGTGAGTTGGCTTTTGCTATCGGTTTCATCCAGCAGGTAAACAGCCATGAAAGGGGAATCAGTCGATTTAGTGCGCCAATTGCGGATGAGGTAGTTGTAATCCTCCTGTTCCAGCAGCAAGGTGGGATCCGGCATTTGCACAGCATCAACTCCAAATACCTCGCGGCAGATGTCTACTCCGCTATGCTCACGTACAGAAACGGCCTTAAATTGTTTCAATAATTGCGCACACTCTACCGTTTCCTCAGGGGTTCCTTCCCATTCATCGGAGCCAAAGGATGCTGCATAAGCAATACTACGTTTACGCTGATCCGGAGTTGCAAAATTCAAAAAGAAAAAAGGTACTGATTCAATATTTCTGGCATAAACGCAACGCCAAACTTGATCGCTACCAACGATAAAAGGGTGATTATCAGCCAACTTTGGTAATTTTTTTCGCTTTAAGTCCAAGCGCCATAAACGCATAAAGCGCAGCTTAAACAAGCTAAACAGATGGGGATACATTAATCCCGGTAGACCTAAAGGCGAACCAAAGAAAATAATTTTTAAAAGACTCTTAATACAACTACATTTTGCACGAATGCCACATTTAGACAATTCACTCCCCCATTTTTTGCCAAAAAAATCGATAACACGGCTTTGAACTTTTATTTTACGAAGTGCCTGCTGTAATGCAAATGCTTGTAAAATACCGCCATAATTATGGATTGGGGGATGTGTTAAAATTCGAAACATGGTAATCTTTCAGTGCAAAACGATATTAACACAGGAAAAGAGTTTTTACGAGTCAAATCAACTTCCCCAGCATAACGTCGATAATATTTTCGGCGGCAGTTTTCCCATTGGGAGGAAGAAGATATTTTCTTACCGTCGCCTTACGCTTTTCCATCATCGGATCATTTTCTTTAATTACTTGGTCTCGCAGAAAAGTCTGCAGATCCTCTACCTTTGTTCCCAGATATTGAGAATAAAACGCTTCACGTGCCATTTCATTCAACAGAGATACCTGCTTCTGTTCATTTCTTGTCATGAAAAAAACAGGTTTACCTGTGAGTAAGTATTCACAACAAAATGAGCTGCAATCGTGTACCATAGCATCAGATGTCATAAACAAATCTACATATTCACCTTGTTCTAACTGTGTATTAGCTCCATCTTCCCATGCGCTGTAGTATGCGTCTGTGCGTTCTTGCCCCCAATCTGTATGTTCATACAACTCTCGTTTCAACCAAGGATGAGGTTTAAAAGCAAATTGAATCTTTCCGATTTGATTCCGAGCAAACTCGAGCATGAAATCGGCTAATTTAAGAAAATTGGAGTAATTAAGAGCATCAGTCCCTCCCTCCGCAATCGTCCAGTGAGGAGCCCAAATAATTTTCTTACAAGGAACATCTTGATATTTCCATGGTGATGTATATATCTCCTTGGTAAACTCATCAACAAACGGTAGACC
The DNA here is from genome assembly GCA_904501975.1 of uncultured Akkermansia sp. GTDB lineage: Bacteria > Verrucomicrobiota > Verrucomicrobiia > Verrucomicrobiales > Akkermansiaceae > Akkermansia. Next base: position 6,178 of record CAJGCZ010000009.1, on the reverse strand, counting down.
TGTTGTGTAAGAATTGATTCCCTTATTACGCTTCTCCTTACAAGAAAGTTGTCTTACTATATCATTTTCATAGCAATCAATCCATGCAATATTTTGATAAAACTTATTATATGCCCAATTTTGGGCACCGGAATGAAAAGCATATTCGCAGCATATCAAATATTTGCGTAAATTTTTGTTAAAATCAAATTGCTTGGCTACTAGCCCACCATAGGGTTGTGGATAAATAACAACGTCGTATAAATTGGGTATTTGTTTTATGTATGACCTACCATGGTTGTCTATCCATTCATGGTATAGGTACTCTCTTGAATCGAAAAATTGTTTTATACGATGCATTTCTTCTTCTCTTAATCTTTCATCTCTTATACTTTGATTAGGAGAAACTAAAATGTCGACATAAAATTGCTCATGATTTCTTAATGCGCGATACAAAGAATCAGCTTTCCATAAAGAGGGAGATACAGCAATAAATAATACATATATTGTATCTTTGTTCCTGAGTTTATTGATGTTTATAGCTGGTCTTAGGAACAAAGTGCGAAATAATGGATTCAATAATAGCCCCTCCTTGAGAAAATGCCATTGTTTCTTCCAAGAGGTAGGTAGTATTTGCTTTGCTATTTCCTTAATGAACATGTTATAGCGTTCGTTCCTTTTTTTCGTGAAGAATGGTGAGCATTCTCTTAATACCGGATTCTATATTATAACATGGCTGCCAACCCAACGACTTGAGTCGTGTTGAATCCATCACGGCTTTTGTTGCAGTTGAATACCCGGCCATTTCAACGCTATCGGGTAATTCAAAGCGTAACTGGGTACCACTGGCAGTAGCAACCAGCTGGGCCAATTCTTTCAAACTAATATCTGATTGAGAATCGGCTATGTTGTATGCTTTACCTTTTGCTCCGGCCAACATAATAGAAAGAACCGCCGAGGCCGAATCGGCAACATAAGCGTATGAGAAGAACTGATTACCTTGACTTTTCAGCACAATATCCTCTCCAGAAAGTCCTTTCATGATAAATTGAGAAAGAGCTTTCGTGTCGCTTGCAAGCATTGTAGGACCATAAGTGCGCGGCAAGCGGGCCGAAACATAATCAATATCTCTTTCTTTAACAAATGCTTGGCATAATGACTCACTCAATCGCTTACTTTCCGGGTACCCGGCTCTTAGAGTGTTGCAGTCTATATAGCCACTGTAGTCTTCATTAAAATACTCAACATCCCCTCGGTTTTGTCCGTATATTTCTACCGATGAGGTAAGAACAAAACGAGCTTTTGGTGCGTGCATGGAAAGATAGTGAAGAAGATGATATGTTCCAAAAATATTAGTAGTTATCGTGCTGATGGGCTCTGTTGCATAAGCAACAGGATGTGTTGTGCTGGCGGAATGAATAATGAAATCAATGGCAGGAAATTCTCCACACAGTGGATTATTAATATCATGTTCTACAAAAAGAAAATGCTTGCGATTGATGTATGAAGCAAATCGCTTATAAGCTTTTTCTTGACTACGCCCTAAGGCTATGACGGAACAATTCAAATTTCGAGTTTCATTGCCATGCATAAGAGCATCTACAATAAAACTGCCAATCATCCCGGTCGCGCCCGTAATGAGCACCGTTTTACCTCGAAGGCTATCTAAATTCACTACCGAATTCAGACAATTATTTAAGTCTTCAATGTACAAACTGTCGTTTATCATAGCTCAGTTACTTTGAATTAAGATACCCCTTGAATAGTTCCAAGTCGTCCTGCGTGGTTAACTTAATATTTTTGTCTGAACCGGCAGCAAAGTGCAATCTTTCGCCCAACTCTACCATCATGGTGTTGGTGTAGGATGAACCATAAATTCCTATCTCTTCCTCAAAGGCCTTCGTATACGCCCATACCAACTTATCCAATTTGTACGCCTGAGGAGTGGAAACTCTGCGCAGGGTTTCACGAGGTATATAGCTGGTCGTTGTTGACGGATTATCCTGGTCAACGAGGAATATTTGTTCATTGTACGGCAGGGATGTGACTGCATTCCCCTTCTCTTTGCATACATTCAGCACATCTGTCAGCACATGACTATCAACCATAGGGCGGATTCCATCATGAATGATAACAATATCATCAGCATTGGCAAATTCTTTGATTGCAAATACTCCATTGCGGATAGACTCTTGCCCGGTTCTTCCACCCGAAACCAATTGCCTCAATTTGGTAATACCATAAAAGTCGGCATATCGTTTCAGTTCTTCTTCCCATCCTTCAACACACACACAAACAATGGAATCAACCATCTCGTGCTTTTGGAAATTTTCTAAGGTATACAACAATACCGGTTTGTCGTACACTTTAATAAACTGTTTGGGAATCTCATACCCCATGCGAGAGCCAACGCCCCCCGCAATAATAAGTGCTATGTTTGACATTCTCTTGTAGATAAACGTTTCCTACTTCATTTAATTCATCGTGAAAGAAACTTGCGAAAGATTTGCTTCAATTTGATGAGGATTTGTTTAATAGATCTTAGAATTCTAGATACTAACGGATATCTATGATACATAAAAAATCGTTGGAAAAAAGTAAGATGTTGACCAAAATCCCCCTCCAAAACTGAAACATACGATTTAAGAGCGGCTCTTTGCTCCTCCAAGTCTAAATGGCGCATACTGTTTAAACTCATTTTCCAAAAATCACGATATAATTCATAAGCCCATTTACTAAGCTCGATACAGTTTTTTTCCGCAGAGCATAAAAATCGATATACACGCCATGCCGCTTCTGCATTCTTTTGATATGCACTATAGGGTAATTCTTTTCTACAGAAACGATGAATTAGAGAATTCGGATTCTCTGCATACTCATATCGATATAAACACTCTGAAAGAGCATACACACTTTGGGATCGGGTCCAATATGAAACAACAAATACATAATCCTCTGCCATAACCATATCTTCAGGCATACGAATCTTATAGCGTTCTATGATATCTCGTCTATACAATTTAGCAACTGGGCCACGGTACACATTTCTAAACAGAAACTTTGCTGGTTCCTGTATTAACCCATAACGTTCATATTCCTGCTCCATGTAACACCCATTATTTTGTTGAACTTTGGATGGCACAACAACAAGATCACAATTAGAACGACATGCTACCGCTAACATTTTTTCAAACATTGTTTCCTGAATGACATCATCTGCATCTAACATGGTTACATATTCTGTTGTTACCATATCCAACCCGACATTTCGGGCTGATGCAGCTCCCCCATTTTCTTTGTCTACAACTGTGATTCGAGCATCCGTAGCAGCATACTTCTCTAATATCGTTTTAGATTGATCAGTTGAACCATCATTAACGAAAATAGCAACCCATTCACGCAAAGTCTGCGACAATAATGAGCAAACACACCTCTCCAAAAAAAACTCAGAATTGTATACCGGTATGATTACACTAAGTTTACATGCATTTGAATGTTCACACTCCATATGACATATGTTGACCCCCTCCCAGCCTATATACTTTTTTCTTGATTGTCAATCTTATTTTTATATGGTTTTAGATCTGGTTTTAGATCTTGCATTTGAAAAAAAGTAGTTGACGATGTAAAGGGAAATTGATATAAAACTTCGGTAGTTGTGGAAGCTTGAGAAGTTTTCTTATACATTTGAACTTGTCTTGTTTCTCGATAAAGTAAATAAGAACATGTTATGTAGAGGGTAAATATATGAAGAGTGATGTGCGTGTAGGTTTTGTTGATTTTTGGAAGAGCTATAAGCCTCAGGAGGAATTTATATTTCAGGCATTATCTCGCCATTTCAATGTTATTATCGATAACAAAAAACCTGATTTTTTGTTTTATTCTTGTTTTGGATTTGAGCACTTGAAGTACGACAAAGTTGTTAGGATATGCTATTATGGTGAAAATCTAGTTCCTAATTTCAATATTTGTGATTATTCCTTGTCATTTCTGCGTGATAGTATTTCTGGTAGAAATCATTGGACTCCTCAAGCAATTCGTTATGATGGTGTAGAGCCCCCTCCTGTATCAGATAGTTTATTTGATAGGCGTTTCTGTAATTTTGTCTATTCGCAAGATTCTTTAGGGAAAGGTGCTAAGTATCGCAAAGAAGTTTGTTTAGAATTAATGAAATATCGCCATGTGGACTGTCCTGGTAAAGTCCTTCATAACATGGATAGTGATGAGCTTTCTTCGAGAACTTCTAGGGATTGGCACACATCGAAAATAGATTTTCTTAAGCAATACAAATTTACTCTTGCTTTTGAGAATTCAAGTGCAGATGGTTACATGACAGAAAAATTATTAGATCCATTAATTGCTGGTTCTGTGCCTATTTATTGGGGTAGTGAAGGGAATATTGCCCCTTTTAATAAAGAGTGTATGATTTGTGCATCTGATTATCCTACCATGGAAGCTTTGCTTGAAAGGATAATAGAGGTGGATACGAACGAAGAATTGTATCTATCCATGTGTGCAGCAAATCCATTAAGACATAAATCATTGGGTGATTGGATGGATGATCTTTCTCAATTTTTACGTAACATTATTGAAAGAGGCGTTAATCCTATATTAAAAGATGAATTAAATTTGGATGTAATTCATCGTTTCTACGATGATCGATGGATTCGTTTTTACAAAAAATGTAGGACTGCTATGGGGCGCTTAAGAGGGTAGTATTTAAATTATTCTTTAAAGAGAATTATGAGTTTTCTGTTCGTCTTTTATTAAATTGCATAGAAGGTGTGTATGATATGTTCTGGACTTTGTATTTTGTATAACGTATACCCTTTCCGCCATTATGAAGAAAGAACCACTATTTAGTGTTGTCATTCCGGCATATAATTGTGCACAGTTTATACAGCAAACTCTACGTAGTGTATATGAACAAACCGAACGTGATTTTGAGATTATTGTGGTAAATGATGGGTCATCTGATAACTTGTTAGAGGTTTTGGCACAGGAAGATGATAGTCGGCTAAGGATAATAAATCAAAAGAACGGAGGTGTTAGTCGTGCTCGAAATAAGGGTATTCAAGAAGCGAGAGGTAAGTATATTTCTTTTTTGGATAGTGATGATGCATGGTTGCCATGTCATTTAGAGAAAGCACGAGTGTTTTTTGAAAAATATCCGGAATATTTTTGGTATGCTACAAAACCTATCAAGGTGGATGCGATAGAAGAATCGGATTTGCAAATGAATGTTCCGGATAAATGTGATTATTATGTATCAAATTGGTTTTTGGAGTTTGCTGTTCTCCCGTTGTGTAGCCAGGCTGTATTGAACTCAGAAAAAGCGAAAAAATATTTACATTTTCCAGAGGACGTTAAAATGTTTGAAGATAATGTAGCGTGGAGCTATTTTGCAATAAATGCAGGAAATATAGGGACTATTGAGTATTCTACCAGCCTATATCGTCAATGGAATTGTTCCGCTTCTCAAATTTACCGCAATCAAAGGATGATTAGTGATATTTCTTATGGGAGCGAAGCTTTGTTAATTCAGCAAAAAATTCTAAAAGAAGAGAAGTGTTCTTTGGAAGCTCGGTTGTATTTTCGTAAACGTTCTCTTTGTAATTGGCTTGCTCATATAAATAGGCTGAATATCGGTCAATGGAGACAAGTGATTCGCGAAAGACAATATGTTACGGGTAAATGTATATCGCAACTTCTTTATTTGTATGCATGGGGTGGTCATGTTGCTACAAAGCTACTAACAAAACTCATATTAAAACATACAGACAGAATACAACGTAAGCTTGATCAGATGCTTTTTTTGGTAAAAAGGAAACTTAATTAATTTTTAGTCATGTCAAACATAGCACTTATTATTGCGGGGGGGCATTGGCTCTCGCATGGGGTATGAGATACCCAAACAGTTTATTAAAGTATACGACAAACCGGTATTGTTGTATACCTTAGAAAATTTCCAAAAGCACGAGATGGTTGATTCCATTGTTTGTGTGTTGAGGGGTGGGAAGATGAGTTAAAACGATATGCAGAGTTTTATGGTATTACCAAATTGAGGCAATTGGTTCCGGGGGGGGGGGGAACCGGACAGGGCGCGCCACTCACATGGGTAACACTTTAGTTCAACTACATAGGTTACACTTTGTGCGTGAGATTTGTATCATTATATTGGCTATAATGCAAGTTTAAT
>CAJGCZ010000008.1 GCA_904501975.1 uncultured Akkermansia sp. | reverse complement strand
TTCGAACTGGTCGGCAGATTTCTTGTTAACATGGACCGAGCGGTTCACAGAGAACTTCTCGATACGAGTCGGCAAAGGAATCGGACCGGCAACTTTGGCGCCCGTGCGCTTAGCGGTTTCGACGATCTCGGAAGCGGAGCGGTCGATAGCGCGGCTGTCAAAAGCACGGAGACGGATGCGGATTTTGGGACTTTGCATGAACGTGCGGTTATGTTTAGGTTAGTAATTAGGTTGGGTTATTTGTTACCACCGCGAGCCTTGACAATTTCATTGACGAGGTTCTGGGGAACTTGTTCGAAGTGGGAGGGTTCCATGGAGTAGGAAGCGAGGCCCTTGGAAAGGGTACGGATGTCCGTGGAGTAGCCGAACATTTCAGCCAGCGGCACGGCAGCAGTAAGAATACACTCGTTGGTCTTGTGCTCCATGTTGTTGATCTGGGCGCGGCGACGGTTGAGGTCACCCATGATGTCACCCTGGTTCTCGGAGGGAGTTACAACTTCTACAGCCATGATGGGCTCAAGCAGCACCGGAGCGCACTTGGCGAAAGCGTTCTTCATAGCGAAGATAGCAGCCATCTTGAAGGCGTTTTCGTTGGAGTCAACTTCGTGGTAGGAACCATCGATAACGTCTACCTCTACGTCCTCTACGGGGTAGCCGGCAACGATACCGGAGTTCATAGCCTCCTGGAGACCGGAGTATACGGCATTCATGTACTCCTTGGGAATAGCACCACCAACAACCTTGTTGGCAATCTTAAGGCCTGTGCCACGCTCACCGGGGCGCATGGCGATGACAACGTCACCGTACTGACCGCGACCACCGGACTGCTTAACGAGCTTGCCCTGTACGCGATCAGCACCCTTGGTGATGGTCTCGCGGTAGGCAATCTGGGGCTTACCGGTATTGGCCTCTACCTTGAACTCGCGCTTGAGGCGGTCCACGATGATGTCGAGGTGAAGCTCACCCATGCCGGCGATAATGGTCTGGCCTGTCTCTTCGTCGGTCTTCACGCGGAAGGTCGGGTCTTCTGCGGAGAGGCGCTGAAGAGCGTTGGACATCTTCTCCTGGTCGGCCTTGGTAAGGGGCTCTACAGCCATGGAGATAACGGTGTCCGGGAAGGTGGGGGGCTCGAGGGTGAAGTCGAAGTCATCAGAGGCGAGGGTATCACCAGTGGTGGCGTTCTTCAAACCTACGATAGCAGCGATGTCACCGGAGTATACTTCGTTCACGTCGGTATGTACGTTAGCCTGAATCTGGAGGAGACGGCCTACGCGCTCACGCTTACGGGTACGGGGATTGTATACGGTGTCACCCTTGCGGATAACGCCGGTGTATACGCGAATGAACACGAGAGAACCCACGAACTTGTCAGCCCAGAGCTTGAATGCAAGAGCAACAGGCTTGTCGTCGTCGGAGGGGATAATCTCGCGAGTCTCGAAGGTCTCGTAGCCATTTTCGTCAAGGCCGGTGGGGATGGTACCGGTAACGGTAGCAAGCTTGGCCTCGAGCGGGGAGGGAAGGTAATCAACAACAGCGTCAAGAAGACCCTGAACACCCTTGTTCTTGAAAGCGGAACCACCGGCAACAGGAACGAACTTGTTGGCGATGCAGGAACGACGGATAGCGGCCTTGAGGGTCGGGGCGTCGATGGGTTCCTCCATAAGGAAGAGTTCACCGAGCTCGTCGTCTACGTTAGCCACAGCTTCCTTGAGCTCCTCAAGAGCAGCCTCGCCGATCTCCTTGAGCTCGCCCTCGAGCTCCTTCACCTCGTAGGTGGAGCCCATGCGGTCGGAGTCAGCGTAGTAGATGGCCTTCTGGTTGACAACGTCAATCTGGCCGCAGAGCTGGTCCTCAGAACCAATGGGGATAAGAACGGCAGCAGCGTTGGCGCCGAGCTTGGCCTTGATGTCGCTAAGAACATTGTTGAAGTTGGCACCCGTGCGGTCCATCTTGTTGACGAAGCAAATACGGGGCACATTGTACTTGGTAGCCTGACGCCATACAGTCTGGGTCTGGGGCTGCACACCGGCAACACCGCAGAATACAACGATGGCGCCGTCAAGCACGCGGAGGGAGCGCTCCACCTCAGCGGTGAAGTCTACGTGTCCGGGGGTATCAATAACGTTGAGCTGGAAGTTCTCGTTCTCGAAAAGCTTGCAGCAGCCCTCGGCAGGCAACTGTTTCCAGTTGGTGGTTACGGCGGCGGAGGTAATGGTAATACCGCGTTCCTGCTCCTGTTCCATCCAGTCGGTCGTCGCAGAACCCTCGTGGGTCTCGCCGATCTTGTGGATCATGCCGGTGTAGAAAAGGATGCGCTCGGAAAGCGTTGTTTTGCCACCGTCGATGTGAGCAGCGATACCGAAGTTGCGGTAGCGCTCGAGCGGGGCCTTGCGGTCAGGACTGCTAACACTAGCCATAAATTATAAAAGTAATATGAATGTTGATGTTTTCAGAGATTACGAGAAAAACTCACGCGGTATTACCAGCGGAAGTGAGCGAAGGCGCGGTTGGCCTGAGCCATCTTGTGCACATCGTCGCGCTTGCGAACAGCGGCACCCTGATTGGCGGCAGCCTCTTTGATTTCGTTGGCAAGAGCACGGGCCATGGGAACACCCTTACGATTACGGGCGTAGTTGATGAGCCAGCGCATAGCCAAAGCCTCGGAACGATCGGGAGCAACTTCCAGCGGAACCTGGTAAGTAGCACCACCCACGCGGCGGCTCTTCACCTCTACGCGGGGCTTAGCGTTCTCGATGGCGCGGGTGAGCACCTCAAGGGGGCTAACGGTATCTGTACCTTCGTTGGCAAGATCAATAGCCTTGTAAACAATACGCTCAGCGAGAGAGCGCTTGCCGGCAAGCATCACCTTACCGATAAGGCGGCCTACCAACACAGAATCGTAACGAGAGTCACGACGTTCAATCTTCTTATAGACGCGTTTACGACGAGCCATAATAGTATGATATTAAATGTTTAAATTACTTCTTCTTAGCGGGAGTTGCAGCACCGGCTTTGGGGCGCTTAGCACCGTACTTAGAACGGCCGCGGCGACGCTTGTCAACGCCAAGGCAGTCCAAAGCACCACGAACGATGTGGTAACGAACACCGGGCAAGTCCTTCACACGGCCACCGCGAACAAGAACGATGGAGTGTTCCTGAAGGTTATGACCCTCACCGCCGATGTAGGCGATAACTTCTTCGCCATTGGTAAGGCGAACTTTAGCAACTTTACGAAGAGCGGAGTTCGGCTTCTTCGGCGTACGCGTCATCACCTGAAGGCAGACGCCACGACGCTGCGGACAGCTATGAAGAGCGCGAGACTTCGACTTCTCTTCCGGTACGATACGTCCTTTGCGGACGAGCTGATTAATGGTCGGCATGTTTCCTTTTTGATTTTTAATGTTTTCAGGCACCTGACGGGTTGATTGGGAGCTCCTATATTACCTTAGGGAGGCTTCCGTTTATCCGGCGGTTAACCCGATCTTTCTTATTCCTGTGAAGCGCATTCCTGCGACAGGAAGGTGCGAAATTATACAACATTTGACTGATTTGACAAGCCTTTTCTTTAGCAGTAAGGCATTTTTTTAGAATTTCCCCTTCTTTTTGAGGCAAATTCTCTCTATATCTATACGCGTGCGCGCGCGAGAGCACATTTTTTGCAGAAATGACACAGAAATACGCGTAGCGCAGGCAGAGGGTATGATGCCCGGCTCCGTTAGCTGACGGAGCCCCCTGCCCTGTTACCGATAAGAGGCAGCACCCACGCGGAGTGCTGCCTCTCATTTTTACCCTAAAAACAAAGGCGAGAAATTAAATATCCCAGGCGTCCATCCACTTGAAGGAAACGACGCGGAACTTGCGACCCAGCACCTTGTTGGTTGCAGTCAGCTTGTTGCGAGAATTGGAGCCGTCGGCCTCAAACTCTGCGTCGGAGGGTTCGTTGTTGCTGTCCACATACTCAATGGTACGCTGCACAACAGCCTCGCACCAAGCCTGAGCCAGCACGCCGCCATTCTCGTTGCGCACACAACCGTAGGAGCGCACAGTGAATGTGTCGTCGCGAACGGTCAGAATGTTACCGAGAGAAAGCAACACGTCACTCTGAATCAGATAACCGGGAGCAGCGGTGTAAATAGAACCTTCTTCTGCAGCGGGGAACTTGTAGAGGGTACCACCGGACTGCGGATTGGTTGTCTCGTCGTCAAAGCCGTCGTTCAGGTCGGCATTGTCAATGGCAGCCTGCAAGGCACCCTTGAGGGAATGCTCCTCGTTGCTCTTATCCAGACGACGGTTGATGAAGTCAGACATGTTGAGGAACGGGCCACGCTCGCGCACCTGCTCCACCATGCACTCTGCCAACTGGCGAATCTGAGAGGAATCCAACTCGCGGATATCACCCCAAGCTGCCAGGTTGCTGCCACCGCGCAGGTCAGAGGCACCCATCATCATGCTGTAACCGCCATTGGGGTCGATAGGCTTGGAGGCAGTGGAAACCATGAAGCGGGGGAACATCACGTTGTCTGTTTGAGATTCGGAGCTACCTTCCACCAAAGCCAGTTTACCGCTGGCATTGGTAACAAGCTGGCGGCGGGCAAGGCCCTGCAAGGCGGCAGCCCAAGCATCAACAGAGGTGGAGTTCACGTTAAAGCCACCATCAATCATGAGGTACTGGGCAATGTACTTCCAGCCATCCTTTTCCATGATTTTCTGTACAATGTCCTCATTCTTGTAGGGCTCACCTGTGCGCACGTAGCGAGATACGGGCAAATGATTGCGGGAAGCATCCTTGCTACCGGCGTCGTCGGAGAAGAACTCCTTAGCCACCTTCTGAGCTTCCTTGTCCGGCATGTCGGAGATAGAGGAGCAGAACCAGCGATCCCACATGGCATCGTTAATCAACAAGGCGTGGTCATAGAAATCGCTGAACACCTGGCCATTGCCGCCGGTACCGGTCGGAATATTGCTCTTATGGAAGGCGTAAATACCATCTGCCGGGAGGCAGGGATCAGCAAAGGCGTTGCCGATACCCACACCGGGCACACCGCTCTGGTAGAGCATACGGCGCAGGGCGGGAAGAGAGCCACCGGTGCTGGCGGCATACCAACCGGGCTGCAGGCGCATACCGGAGAAACCGGCAAGGGAGAACGGAGGATGCACCGGAAGTTCCAGCACAGAGGCGAAAGAAACCTGCTCACCACCGGAGTTAATACCCAACACACCGTTGCGGCCAATGCTGTCCATCGGGCAGGCATTCATACCGGAGCCTACATCAAGCACAGCCAACTGGTAGGGGTGATACTGGCGCTGCTGGTTGTCCGGCTTAATAATCATGCCACCCCAGAAGGCGGGGCTGGAGTGCTGCCAGGACTTGGTGCGGAAATCCTGCCCTTCAAGCACGCGGGCATCCAAGTTCAGGTTAGCAGACTTGGGAGCCACACCTACTGCCGCAATGAAGTACGGTACAGCGCTGTCACGCTGAGAGCCGTCGGCACGCCATGTGGCGTCGTTGCGGTTTTCATCGCAAATAACAGTATCACTTTCACCCATGGCGGCAGGGTCATACCAACCCATCAGGAATCGCTGCGGGCTGTGACCACGCTTACCAATAGCGGTATCGGAACCGCTATCCTGGTAACGACCGGCAAAGCCGTTCATCACAGAGATAGCCTCCACCACCTGCGGGGCAAACCATACACCGTCCGTGGTGTATGCACCACCGGATGCATTAATACCCAAGCGCAGGCGGAGCTTAAAGTTACCCTGCTCCATGTTGTGGGCAGAGGCCACACCGGGAGCGGTACTCTGCATACCGGAGCCCATGGTATAGAAGCGAGCATTGTAACCGGCCACGGCGCTGGGGTTATAACCCAATACTAAGGGGTTATCGAAAGCGCCATTGCGGTTGGAGCGAGAATTACCGTGGGAGAAGAAGAGAATTTCACCGGGACCGAACACGATATCCTTATTGGAGCCATTGACGGATTCCAGGAAATAGTTACCGTAGTCCATACCGAAGCCCGTATCATTGGAGTTCTGGTGCATGGCGTAGGTTTGCCATGTGTAGTTCCATGTACCGGCCTGAGAAACGGCGTAGGTCTGCAACCAAATCGTCTTGTAAGGGATGGACTGGGCCCAAAGCTGCTCACCGCGAATGCGCATAGGCACGTTATACGGGTTCCACCACAGGAACATGGGGGAGAAACACATACTCAGGCGGTGAATCTGCTGCAGGTCTGCCGTCATGGCAGGTGTGCCGTCGTTGTTCTTGTGGTCTTCTTCCACAAGACCGAAGGTGCACATGTAGCTGAGCAGAACAGGGGTACGAGCATAACCGGCGAACTCATCGCCATCGTGCATCAGGGAGCGAGAATCGTAAATAGAGCAACCGCCACCGGGGGAGTATTCCTCCAAATTCTGCGGCGTGCGGTTATCACCTTGGTTCGGGATAGCCACACCACTGATACGAGTGTAGGCATTATCCACATCACCCAGCAGGCGAGCCGTCACGTTCTTATTATCCTTAGCAGAGCCATTGGGCCAGCAGTTATAATAAGCAAAGAGGTTTTGCCAGGAACCGATGGGAAGATTCTTTTCAGAACCGGCGGTCAGGTTACCATCATACTCCACCAACGGGCAATCGCGTGTTTCATCGGCACGGAACTCCGTGGCAGCCTTAAAGTTACCTTCCTTACCCAGCAACAGGCAAAGGTCTTGCTTCAAACCACCGGTGCGCACATTAATGGGGAGAGAGTAGGAGCTGGTGGTTACGTCAAAGAAATAGGGCATGCCAAACTGTGTGGCACCGTCCACATGAGCCAAGCTGCGCATGGTGAGCAACTTCTCGGGCTCTGCAATATCCCCGGCATTAAAGGAGCCATCCTTAAAGATGGGAGCCGGTGTATTCCAAGTGGCGCGCAACACCTCTGTGGGGGAAGAACCAATCTTGGGGTCCTTAATCGTTACCTTGGACTTCTGGTTTTCACCACCTACCCACCATGCATAGCAGGTCTGGTTGCGCCCCTCGGTGGGGGTGTACACCAAATCGGCAAACACGCAGTTTTCATCGCGAGAGCCGGCAGACCCCAAGGTACCCTCGCCTACCAAGCAAATACGCTTGCCGGGCATAGAGGTACCCAAACGGGCAGCACTCTCAAAGCGCTTCAGCTCAGACGGCTCGCGAGAGGAGATGAGCCACTGGCGGAACATAGAGGAACGTCCCTTGGTATAAGTCTCCTTAATGGTAGAGCCTTTGTGCTCGCCCTCCTTAGCGGTGCCGTAAATCGGGCCGGTCCAGCTATCCCACACACCAAGCACATACTGCGAGCCGCTCTTATCAGAGATACCGGAGTTAGCCGTTACACGGCAGTCCGGGCCAAGGGCGAGCTGCAATTCACCGAGTGCGGCATCCAAGCCAACAAGAGCCTGCTGCCTAGCCTGAGCTTGCAAAATCGTCTGGGCGGAGATTCGACTTTGGGTAGAGGCAGTTGCCATAATACCCACAGCCAAAAGCGCCAACAACATCATCAATGTAAGAGAAGCAATCAAGGCAAATCCATGCTTCTTTTTCTTGACTAATTTCTTAGGCAATGGTTTAAATCTACTGAGCTTCATAAATAAAAATACAAGTACCATATCAGTATACACCAGAGCCCCCTTGCGTCAAGCAAAAAGCGCACTTCCCGCTACGGAAAATGCGCTTGTCGGAAGCAGATTGGTTGAATTCCCTATTTTCAGGTGATGTGGCGCACGGAAAGGAACTCGCGGATGCGCTCATTGTCGGATACACGCAACTCTGCCGGCGTATCATTTTCCACCACTTGGCCGTGGTCCAAAAAGATGATACGGTCCGCCAGCTCACAGGCGAAGCCCACGTCGTGGGAAACCACAATCATCGTCATGCCGTCGGCCGCCAGGTCTTTCATCAAATTTTGCACTTCGCCCACCATTTCGGGGTCTAGCGCAGAGGTGGGTTCATCAAACAACAGCACCTCCGGATTCATGGCCAAGGCGCGCACAATAGCCACACGCTGTTTTTGCCCACCGGAGAGCTGCGCCGGATACGCCGTTGCCTTTGTTGCTAGGCCGATTCGCTCCAGCAGCTCCTTAGCACGGACATTGGCCTGCTCTTGAGTCATCACCCCGGCATGCACAGGCGCCAAGGTAATATTTTGCATGATGGTAAGATGCGGGAAAAGGTTGAAATGCTGGAACACCATGCCCACACGCGCCCGATACGCATTCAGGGCCTTATCTGTATGCTGCGGTTCTTGTCCATGAAAAAGCACTTGGCCGCCATCCGGAATTTCCAAAAAGTTCATACAGCGCAGCACCGTGCTCTTGCCTGCCCCCGATGGGCCAACCAAAAACACTACCTCGCCGGCATTAACCGCGAGAGACACGCCGTTAATCACGCGGTGGCCGGCAAAGTCTTTAACAATGTCGCGCAGTTCAATAATGGGATTATCGCTCATTTTTTTGCAATCTCTTTTCCAATTTTTTCAGCAAGTGGCTCAGCCCCACCACCATCAGCAAGTAAATAAGGGCCACCGCCATTAACGGCATGAAGGCATCGTACGTTTGGCTCAAAATAATGTTACCGCCCTTCGTCAAATCCTGCAGAGCAATGTAGCCACAAATACTGGTCTCCTTCAGCAAAACAATAAATTCGTTACCCAAAGCAGGCAACACATTTTTGAAGGCCTGCGGCATGATCACGCTTCGCATGGTGTAGCCGTAACCCAAGCCCAAGCTACGTCCGGCCTCCATCTGTCCTTTATCAACTGACATGATACCGGAGCGAATAATCTCCGCCACATAGGCGCCGGAGTTCAACCCAAAGGCCACAATCGCCACCAGCACCTTACTGATTTCCACAGAGCCGAATATCACAAAGTAGATAATCAGCAGCTGCACCACCACCGGAGTGCCGCGTATCACGGTAAGATACAATCGGCAAAAATAATCCAGCCACTTGAGGCGCCCGGTCTGGTCCGCCGTGCTGCGCACAATGCCAATGAGTGCCCCCAGCACAATACCAATCAGCGCAGCAAAGAAAGAGATTTCCACCGTCACCCACAAACCATTAGCCAAATACCGCCAACGGCCGTCCTTCACAAAATTGTTGTGAACAGAAGCCCAAATTCCCTGCTCTTCCGTGGGCATCGCCTTCTCTCCATACTCGGCGGCAATGCGAGCCAGCACCCCCTCCTTATCCATAGCGTCCAAGGCGTTGTTAATAGCCTCCAGCAGTTGGGGATTATCTTTACGCACGGCAATAGCATACGCTTCCTCGGTGAGGGGGGTAGGCAAAATTTTTAAGCGAGCATTGTGAGACACATGCTTCTCTGCCGGCAGATTATCCAGCACCACGGCATCCACCTTACCGGCCTTCAACGCCGCCACTGCCATAGCGCCGTTAGAGTAGCGCTCCGGCTCGCCGATGTGCTCTTTCACATACAAATCGCCGGTAGTGCCTGATTGCACACCCACACGCACACCCACTAAATCGGATTCCTGCGCAATGGTAGAATGAACCGGCACAATGATAACCTGCTGAGCCACGGCATACGGGCGAGAGAAATTCACCTGTTTTTCACGATCGGGCGACACGGTGATACCCGCAGCGGCAAAATCCACCTTGCCGGATTGCACGGCAGCAATCACGGAATCGAACTCCATATTTTCAATGCGCACACGTTCTCCCATACGGCGAGCCACTTCGTGCACAATATCGATATCTATACCGACAATTTCTCCGTTTTCTACATAGTCATACGGAAAGAATGCGGCATCCGTAGCCATGGTAAGCCCTCCCTGCTCTTCTTTTTTGCAAGAGGACATGCCCAACAACAACGCTATGGTAAGCAGTACACTTAAACAACAGCGCAAAACACAGCTACGATTTTCTGTTTGTCTCTGCATTTGCATGCCGCGAGCATACCACTGAAATCCCCTTTTTTCAAGAGAAAATAAACGCCGCGCCCTACCTTAAAAAGCAGGCGCGGCTATCATAGAATCTTGTATCGTGAATCAGGAAAGTTTAGAAACAGCCGTACGCACTAAATACTCAACCAGCGCGGGCGTTGCCTCTAACAATTCTTTGCTCGGCTGCGGCATCTCCAACGATAAAATAGCAGCTGCATTAATAGCTGCCGGATTTTTAAGGTTAGCACCCACCAAACCCTGAATGGCGTTGATGGCTATTTTGTCTGCCAAGAGGTTTTCTAAAGTCGGCTTCAATTCTTCGGGGCAACTTTCTCTCAAAGCACCCACCACCTTATTACGAATCGCCACAGCGGCGAGATTTTGCAATAATCCCATAACTCTGTTCTTTTATTTTACGTTCACTTTAACGGTATGTGTATGAAGCGGGGCTTTCCCCTTCTCCCACGGGCGAGCATAAATAAGCTTCACAGTTCCCTGCCCGGCTTGTTTTCCGGTAACAGAAACCTCCGTATTGCGCGGGCAACCAACCATGCCGCGGGGAGAGTTATTCGGTTGAATCGCGACCTCCACCTCTACAACAGGGGAGCATTCAGCTACCTGCCATATAAATCCCGTGGTGGGGTTACCCGGCAGCAAAAAAGATTTTGTTTCGGTTACGGTCAACTCCATCTTTTGTTCGCAAGAGGGCTCCGTCACTTCCACCGGGGAAGCCATCACCACCGAGCTTCCTATCAGCATGGCTAGCATTGTCTTCATGCCCCTTTATATATCAGGAAGCGCCCCATTGGTCAAGTCTACTATTACCGTATTAGCATCGTTTTTTAGCAGGAGACAGAATTCGGGCTTTTCAAGTCGTTAGTTTTCAGGTATAATACGGCCGTTATGTTACAAGCAGGTATTGTAGGTCTCCCCAATGTTGGTAAATCCACTCTTTTCAACGCTGTTACTCGCTCCCGTAAGGCAGAGGCAGCCAATTATCCGTTCTGCACCATCGACCCCAATGTGGGTATGGTAGAAGTACCGGATAAGCGTTTGCAGGTTCTTGCAGAAATCAGCAAGACTCAAAAAATTGTACCTGCCGCCATTGAGTTTGTGGATATTGCCGGCCTTGTTAAGGGTGCAGCCGAAGGCGCCGGCTTGGGCAACAAGTTCCTCTCCAATATTCGCGAAACAGACGCCATTGTGCAGGTGGTTCGTTGCTTTGAGAACGACGATATTATCCACGAATTGGGCTCTGTAGACCCCGTACGCGATATCGAAATCATTAATTCCGAGCTTATTTTGGCAGACATTGCCGCCATGGAGAAGCGCAAGGAGAGCCGCATTAAGAAGGCTCGCAGCGGCGACAAAGAAGCTAAGGATGAAATCGCGCTCATTGAGAAGCTGCTGCCCCATTTGGATGCCGGCAATCCTGCCATTACTCTGGAGCTGAGCGACGATGAACGAAAACTGCTGCACAGCTTCTTCCTGCTTTCCAACAAGAAGAGCATCTTTGCCTGTAATGTGAGCGAAGACGAGCTGGCTGAAGCCGTGAAGAACCCGGACAGCCACCCCTACGTTTCTGCCGTGCGCAAGTATGTGGCAGAGCAGCACAATGCAGAGGCCATCGTCATCTCCGCCCGCATTGAAGAAGAGCTTTCTGAGCTTCCGCCCGAGGAGGCAGTTCTGTTCCTGAACGAGCTCGGCGTAGAGGACTCCGGCGTAAGCGATTTGATTCGTGCCGTATACCACCTGCTTGGCCTTCGCACGTACCTCACCACCGGTGTTAAGGAAACCCGCGCATGGACCATCAAGGCCGGGGATAAAGCCCCCCAAGCAGCCGGTGTGATTCACACGGACTTCGAGCGCGGTTTCATTGCTGCACAGGTTGTTTCCTACGAAGATTTGGTAGCCTGCGGCTCTATGGCCAAGGCTAAGGAACAGGCCAAGTTGCGTATCGAAGGCAAAGAATACGTGGTGCAGGACGGCGACGTCGTTGAGTTCCGCTTCAACGTTTCTAAGTAATAATGAATGCGCCCACCGCCCCGGAATCGCTGTGCATTGTCATGCCGTGCTATAATGAGGCAGCCGGCATTGCACACACCGTAAAGGAGGTGGACGCTAAGTTACTTTCCCTCATTCAAGCCAGCAGAATCGCAGAAAACAGCTGCATTCTGCTGGCAGATGATGGCTCCAAAGACAACACATGGGCTATCATCGAACAACTGCACGCAGAGTACCCGCGCCTCAAAGCCTCTGCCCTGGCAGGCAACCGCGGCAAAGAATATGCCCTCTTTGCCGGGTTGATGGAAGCCAAGGAATTGGCAGACATCATCATCTGCATGGATGCCGATTTGCAGCACGACATTAACGCTATTGATGACTTTTTAGACAAACGCGCTGAAGGCTATGAATTGCTGTATGGGCTTAAAAAGAGCCGCGGTAAAGAATCTATGATCCGCAAGGTAACAGCCTCGCTCTTTTATAAAGTCATGGGCGTTCTTGGTTCTCCTGTGCTCAAAGGGCATGCGGATTACAGCTTAATGACCCGCCAAGTATTGGAAGCCTTGAGCGAATACGGCGAATGCAACATGATGTTCCGTGCCCTGCTCCGCCACACCGGTTTCCGCCAAGCTCCGGTTTATTTTGATGTGCTGGATCGCGAGAACGGAGAAAGCAAGATGAGCCTGCGCAAGCTGCTCAGCCTGAGCATCGATGCCATCACCTCGTTTTCTGTTGCACCGCTGCGCCTGATTGCCCTCTTGGGCTGCTTCATTTTTGCCGTCAGCCTAGCGATGGTGATATGGGTAATTTGCGACTACGTACGCATTGGTACCCCGAATGGTTGGGCCACCCTCACGTGTAGTATTTGGCTCTTGGGTGGCCTTGGCATGATGAGCCTTGGCGTTGTGGGTGAATATTTGGGCAAAATGTACATGGAGACCAAGAAACGCCCCCGCTACTTTATCAGCAAAAGATTGCGCTGATGATAAGCACATCCGGCAACGTACGTTCCTATACAATTCTCCAGAAATGCCTTCGGCTGCTACCGGTGGCATTTTTGTTTGTTGGCACTTGATATTATTGGCCGAACTGAAAATTAGCATTACGCTTATTTTCATTTAGAGCCCGAAACGAAAATAAGAATAATCCTTATTTTCGTTTCGTCAGATGTAGACAGGCCTATTCAGCAATCATACTCTGATAGGCAGAATATGTATAGAGTCTATTTCTTTCACCCTGCGTACTTTGTTGGATGATGCCATGTTCCTCCAATTTTTCCAAGACTCTGTAAATAGTCGATGGGGCAAGGCCCACTTGCTTTGCCAAAATAAGGGGACGGGTCACAATATGTCGCTGCATCACACTAAGTACTTTCGCCGCATTATTACGCATGCGACCGAAGGTGGCTATGGTTGCTTTGTCATGGTCGACTCTGCGCTGTAATTCTGTAAGTAGCCTTACTGCATCGCTTGCTGTATATTGCACGGCCTCTAAGAAAAATTCAATCCAAGCCTCCCAATTTCCATCCTGTCTGATACCATTCAACAGTCTGTAATAATCTTGACGGTGTTGCTTAAAATACAAACTCAAATACAGCAAAGGCTTTCTGAGAAGCCCGCTGTTACACAGCATCATTTGGATAAGTAGCCGACCAACACGACCATTACCATCAAGAAAAGGGTGAATACTCTCGAATTGCACATGAACCAGTGCAGCTTTCACTAAAGGAGAAATCTCATCATCACGGTTGATGAATAATTCCAATGCCCCCATGCAGTCCATGAGGTCTTGCGGAGGCGGAGGAACATAAGCCGCATTTCCGGGGCGAGTTCCTCCAATCCAATTCTGGCTCTGTCGGAATTCGCCGGGCATTTTAGAGGAACCACGGCCTCTTCGTAATAATTCAGCATGCAATTCCCTAATCAAACGTAAGGAGATGGGGTATCCGTCTTGCATACGTGCCATGCCTAATTGCATTGCAGACACATAATGACTTACCTCTTCTACATCATCTGTATTCGCCCGGTCATAGCCACCTTGTTCATACAAAAGCAAATCACTCAATGACGATTGAGTTCCCTCAATCATGGACGAATATACGGCTTCTTTGCGAATGTAGGCGTAAATAAATGGCGCGACATCCGGCAGGTGTTCACCAAGAGCATCTAATGTACCCAATGTCTGAACAGAGTTCATAAGGAGCTTGTTACCTGTAGCACTCAGCTCGGGCAAAGGGTGCGGAGGTAACGGAGCGGGGATGTATGCGTTTACGTTCTCCCCAATAGTGCTAATGACTACATACTTGCCTGTGTTTTCACGTTTCACGCTGTCAGCTTAAATGAAAATAAGCATTCTGTCAATTTTTATTTAAGCTGTCAAATGAAAATTAGCACAATCCTTATTTTCATTTAGAGCCCGAAACGAAAATAAGAGCAATCCTTATTTTCGTTTCGACAGAGTCTGCATCGACCTCTTTAGCTCGGTCGTTATAATTCAAAAGGCCGCTCCTCTAACGGGGAGCGGCCTTTTGATTAAGTTGTATTAAAGCCTGTACTGAACAGCACACGCTGCTGACTTACCCTCAGGTGGCAATACCGAAATGCCGCTGAATATCCGCAAAGATACGGTCACGCAGTGTACGAGCCTTCTCAATGTCCCTGGTACGCAGAGAGAAGCGCAGACGTTCAGCTGTGGCGTCAGGCTTGTGGACTGTGACGTGGCACCACCACACACCACGGTTATTCCACAAGTGGTGGTTGATGTTGTCATCGTTAATACGAAGCGCGATTTTGGTTTGTTGTGATGTCATTTTCGTAAAAGGTATGCAAGAGTTAAAGCATTAGTACTCTTATCGAACATGCGCGCGGTTCGTCCCGGAACAGCCCCGCGACACTCTCGTTCATTTATCGACTAAATAGACAATCGATTGTGTCGCTCCGTTCAAAAAAAAGCACAGAAAAATCAGTAGAGGATCCCGGCCTTCTTGAGCGTGTTGTAGGCACCGTTCTTAGAAATGGTACGAAGGGCCTTGCAGGAAAGCTTGAGGCGAAGGTAACCACCACGGCCACCGTTGAGCTCGGGCACCCATACACGCTTCTCCTGAAGGTTGGGGTATACAGTGCGGTTTACAACCTTGGTGACGTGACGACCGATACCGCCCTTCTTCTTGGCGAGACCGGAGCGATGAATGCGGCGGCCCTTGTGCGGCGTTGTTAAAGTGATATCGCAAATTCTGGACATAAGATTATAGTGCGGTTAAAGTTAAGCGGAGCGCCATTATACTCGTTTTTGACCGCACGTCAAGCAAAACATATCATTTTCAGCAAAAAAAACACAACAATTAGCGAAGAAACGGAATTTATGAGGGATAAAACATGAATAAAAAGTCAACGATTAAGCAAAACCAGGTGTCAATAAATAAGGAGGATGTACGCACATAGAGCTTGAAAAGGGAAAATACGCGTGCTATTCTCAGACCAGACGTATAACGATGAACACACAGGCATTTAACGACGAAATAGCGCGCCATTCCGAATGGGTGAACGCGGTAAAGATGGAAATGTCCCGCGTTTTGGTGGGGCAACAGCAGCTTGTCAACAGACTCATTCTGAGCCTACTCTGCAAGGGGCACGTGCTTCTGGAAGGTGTACCCGGGTTGGCAAAAACGCTTTCCGTTAAAGCATTGGCCGGCACGATGCACGCAGCATTCTCCCGTATCCAGTTCACACCGGATTTGCTGCCCGCAGACTTGCTGGGTACGATGATTTATAACCCCGAGACGCGTCAATTCAGCGCTAAGAAGGGTCCGGTATTTGCCAATCTTATTCTGGCAGACGAAATTAACCGTGCCCCGGCCAAGGTACAGAGTGCCTTGCTGGAAGCCATGCAGGAGCGCCAGGTAACCTTGGGCGAGACCAGCTATCCCCTGCCCTCCCCGTTCTTGGTACTTGCCACCCAAAACCCGATTGAGCAGGAAGGCACCTACCAATTACCGGAAGCCCAGCTGGACCGTTTCCTCTTCAAGATTATTGTAGATTATCCCTCGCGCGAAGAAGAATTAAAGGTATTGTCGATGATGAGCCGCACAGGCGCCTCGCCCCAAACCACTCCGGTGGTATCCGTGCAAACTGTGGAAGCCTCTCGTGCGCTGATGGACCGCATCTTTATTGACCCGGCCATTGAGAGCTACATCGTTGATTTGGTGCGCGCCACGCGCAACCCGAGCAGCGTAGACCCGCATTTGGATGGCATGGTGCGCGCCGGTGCATCCCCCCGCGCCACCATCAGCATTGCCTTGGCGGCCAAAGCACTGGCCTTCACTAAGCAGCGCAGCTATGTAACACCGCAGGATGTGAAGGAGCTGGCACACGATATTTTGCGCCACCGCATTCTTTTGTCGTACGAGGCCGAGGCTGCCAATATTACCAGCGACGACATTATTGACAACATTTTGGCTAAGGTACCGGTTCCCTGATACCCCAGCACGCTGCAGCCATGGACAAAACGCAGGAAATCATGCAAAAGGTGCGCCGCATTGAATTGCAGGCGCGCAAACTCACCACGGCCACGCTTTCCGGCCAATACCGCGCCAGTTTTCGTGGGCAAGGTCTGGAGTTTGATGACTTCCGGGAATACCAACCGGGAGACGACCCGCGTTTTATCGACTGGAAGGTGACTGCCCGCACCGGTGCGCCCTATGTTCGCCGTTTTCATGAAGAACGCGAGCAGGTGTTGCTACTGGCGGTGGACGTAAGCGCCTCCATGCGCTATGCCAGCTCTGCCACCACTAACTCTAAGCTGGAATACGCAGCACTCATAGCAGCCGTATTGGCCTACAGTGCCGCCCGCAATGGCGACAACGTAGGTTTGCTGCTGTATGGTTGCCACCCTCACTTTTATTTACCGCCGGCCAAAGGAATGAAACAATGCCTGCGTATCATCCGCGAAATCATATCTGCCGAGCATGGTGAAGAAGACGTGAGCATAGAAGAAGTGGCAGCAGAAATTCTGCGCACCCAGCGCAAGCGCACCATGTGCTTCCTGATTAGTGACTTGCTTGCCCCGCCGGACAAGCAGGCCATCGGCAAACTTAATTACAAGCATGAGCTGATACCGCTGCGCATCACCGACCCCATGGAAACAGCGCTTCCGGAGAATGTTGGCACCGTTTGCCTGCAAGATCCGGAATCCGGCCAAGCATTCCATGTGAACATGAATTCAACCGCCGTGCGCAAAGCCTACCACAAGGCCATGAAAGCACACCGCAGTGAGTGGGACACACTGTTTGCGCAGTTGGGCATTACCATGAAAGACCTGCAAACGAATACGGATTTCATACCCGCCCTGCGAGCCCTCTTCACGCAACGAAGCAGCCACTTTGCCAGATAACTCACCATGAACATGCTTGCACAAATGCCGGGAGCAGCTCTGCCCGCCTTACCGCAGCCGGAAAGCAATCTTTTGCAACATATTCCGCAACTGGAGTCAGCCATTCCGGTGGAGGCTGTGGAAGGTGCCGGTATCAACCCTTGGTTACTTTGGGGGGGCATCGGCACCGGAGTTATTCTGCTTGCCGTAGCCGGGGTTCTGCTGTACCAACGATTCCGCAAGAAACAAGTCAGCAGCATCAGCCCGGAGCAAATTGCCCTGCTGGCCTTGCAGGAATTGGAAGAAGCCGGCCCGGATTTACGCACCGTCAGCTTAGAGTTATCCATGATTCTTCGCCGCTATTTGGCCGGCACAGCGCAGGACCCCGCCTTGTACGAAACGCACGAGGAGTTCAGCCGCCGTTTCAACTCCCTCGCCGGCATCTCCGCAGAGCACCGCATGAGCACGAAAAAGCTGCTGGAGAAATTAGCCTCATACAAATACGCAGGCGTGCAGGAAAATTCACCGCAAATCACCCAAGCCCTCATTGCTGAAACCCGCCAAACCATTCTCAACCTGTATGCAGCCAAGCAACAGGAAGAAGCAAGCAAGAGAGAACCGGCTCAACTCAAATAATCACCATGACCACGCTGCCAGCTACATTCACGGCACTTGCCAAAGCCACAGAAAACGCTGAAATTCGCGAATTCATGTTTGCGCAACCGGCATGGCTTTGGGCTTTGGTATTATTGTTACCCCTGCTACTACTGAGACGCCGCAAGGGTACAGCAGCAGCCATTCAGCATCCCGGCATTCATTTACTGCAAAAGCACCTGCCGCGCCCGGCAGTTCTTGCCGGCAACATAGGCCCCATTGCAGCCGTAGCAGCAGCTGCCGCCCTCATTATTGCCTTGGCCCAACCGCAATGGAAGGAAGAAAAGAAAGAGCCCATTGCCAGCGGTATTGATATTATGATAGCCTGCGACCTCTCCGGCTCTATGGCGCGCCAAGATATGCGGCTGGAGGGCCAGGTGGTGGATCGTCTTACCAGCGCCAAACACGTTATCGATGAGTTCGTACGCAATCGCCCCAACGACCGCATGGGCTTGGTAGCCTTTGCCGGCAAGGCTAAGTTGTGCAGCCCGCTTACCATGGACCATGGCATTATTCTTCACCGCTTAGATACGTTCTACCTTGCGGATGTCAATGCCTTCGGCCAAGTATTGCGCCCGGGGTTCATTATAGAGGACGGCACAGCCATCGGCTCCGCGATTGCCTCTGCTGCCACCCGCCTGAACGACCGGGAGGACACAAAATCAAAAATCATCATTCTGGTAACGGACGGCATCTGCAACCGTGGTGAAATCACCCCTGTGGAGGCAGCGCAACGCGCTGCAGAACTGGGCATTCGCATCTACACCATCGCCATCGGCAGCGATTCCCGCCTCTCACAACGCATAGCCCAAGTGGATGAGATTGATGAAAAATCGCTCAAAGAAATTGCCGACATTACCGGGGGCAAATATTACCGCGCAGGCAGCAGCCAAAGTTTGGCAAGCGCCTTCTCCGGCATTGATAAGCTGGAAAAGACAGACTCCGCGCCCCGCACATTTATTGTATACAATCCCCTTTTCATTTGGCCCATGGGTGCAGCCGTGCTCCTGCTGTTGATAGCACTGGGGGCCAACATCCTATTCCCCAGCCCTGCCCCGTGACCTAAACACCTCTGCCATTTGCCATGAGCTTTTTATATCCGTATGCACTGATAGGCTTGATACTCCCGGTCATTTTGGGAGTAGCGGGCTACATACTGCACCTGCGCCGCAAGGGAAACTGGGAGCAATTAGTGGCTGCCACACATAAAAAAAACCTCGTGCGCACCACCTCGCCGCTACACTCCGTGGTACCCACCATCTTGGCCTTGTTGGCGTTGGCTTGCTGCATTATCGCCACAGCTCGCCCTTTCAACGGCTATAAGAACACAGAGGCCACCTTCACCGGGCGCAACCTGCTGATAGCGCTGGATATCTCTCGCTCTATGGAGACACAAGACGTGGAACCCTCCCGCTTGGAAGAAGCGAGAACCGCAGCCCGCGTGCTCATTGATTCTTTACCCACAGACAAAATCGGGCTCATTATTTTCTCCGGCGAATCAGAGCTCACCATTCCGCTGACGTACGACCACCTTACTCTGCAAGAAACCATTAATTTGGTGAATCGCGATTGGGAGAGCTACGGTGGCTCCAACCTGGCAGAGGTGCTTAAACTCGCCATGCAAACTTTTGAGCGCAGTGATGCCAACGGCACCAACGCGTTGGTGATTTTGAGCGATGGCGAAGATACGGTGAATTTTCCGACGGAGTTGCTGGACGAGGCCAGAGAAAAAAATCTACTGCTCATCGTCGTAGGCATCGGCACCACGGAGGGCGCAACGATTCCGGATGCACAAAGCGAAACCGGCATGTGGCAAGATGAAAACGGCAAGCACGTCATCAGTAAATTGCAGACAGAAACCCTCAGCATGATGGCGCGCGAAACCGGCGGTGATTTCTTCATCATGAACAATTCCACGGACTTAGCAGCCTTTGCAAAAGCAGCCGTGGAGAAAATTGACCGACACGAAGAAACGCAATCCGCCGGCAAAAGCCCGAATGATATGTACGGCTATTTTGCCGGTGCCGCCCTGTTGCTCATCATTCCGGCCATCTTGCTGGCAACTAACTGGCGCAACATGCCCAAAAACCTTTCTCGCCATCGTGCCGGGATTCTCGTGGTGTTGATTTTTATCTGTAGCCAAGTAGTGTATGCCTCGCCGTCAGATGAAGCAGTGCAAGCCTACCGCCAAGCCGCAGCATATCAACGCGAGGGCAAGCACCAAGAGTGCGCCGATGAATTATCGAAAGCCCTGTTGGATGCCGACCCGCACATGCAAGCAGCCGCCCTCCACCATTTGGGGAACCTGAGGACGCAAACCACCTTCACCGCCCTCAAGAACTTATACCAAGATGCTCAGGGGCAGGCCAAACAACCCACCATCGAAGAGTTGGAAACGATTGTTTCTCAGCTGGAACAGGATTCCGAATACTACAAAAATGCTGTAGCTTTGCACTCTGCTATGGCCCCGGCTTCCACCAATTTGCAGCGCATTACTGCCTTGGTAGAGCGCATCAAAGAGGAAATCGAACGCCTGAAACAGCAACAGAAAGAAAACGAACAACAGCAAAATAACCAGCAAAAGCAGGACGAACAAAAAGACCAGCAGCAGGATAACCAGGACAACCAGCAAAAGCAGGACGAACAAAAGGACCAGCAAAAGCAGGATAACCAAGACGACCAGCAAAAGCAGGACGAACAAAAGAACCAGCAAAAGCAGGATAACCAGGACGACCAGCAAAAGCAGGACGAACAAAAGGACCAGCAGCCGCAGGAAAACAAGAACGACCAGCAAAAGCAGGACCAGAAAAAGGACCAGCAGCAACAGCAGCAGAGACAAAACGAGCAGCAAAAGGAAAAGAAGCAGGAAAAATCCGAGCAATCAGACCAAGAACGCCGCATCCAGAGACAAAAACAACGCGCTCGCGATTTGCTGAACATGAATCGCGATGAAGAGAATGAAGCGCAAGCCCGTAAACAGCGCCTGCAATACGAGTATAACAACCATCGCCGCCGTCCGAACAAAGATTATTAATTTTACACTTCCCATTTCAGTATGAAACACATTTGCACCCTATTGCTCGGCCTACTCATGGTAATGAGCAGTGCCGTACAAGCCAAAATACAAGCCGTGTGGTCTACCGACGCCGCTCTCCCCGGAGAGAAGGTTGTGCTGATACTGCTGCAAGAGCACTTGAATACCAGCAACCCGTCTCGTTTCCGTTTTTCTACCCCCGGTAAAGTAAAGAACGGTCGCCTTTACCAAGGCCGAAACGGCAATGATAACTACTTTGAGGAGTCCGTTCAAAATGCAGCAGGCAACACCTCCGGCCGTATTGAGGGCTACCTGTATGTCATCGAAGTAGGCGGTAGCGGCCTTGTGGAGTGTGATGATTTTGAGGTTACGCTCTCCACCGGACAAAAGGAAATCGTATCCATCCCCCCGCTCAAAGTGTACACCACAGCCAAGGTGGAATGGCGCAATATTGAAACCCAGAAAGGTGAGAACCCCAGCAGCTTCGGCACCATGTGGCTGGTAGAGCCGGACGAATACTACGCAGGCCAGCCCGTGCATGCCACGCTCAAACTCCTCTTGCCGCAAAACTTTAACCGTCTGGAACAAGACCCTCAATTCTATTCACAGGGCATCACGGCTGGCAGCTTCCGCTCTCCGCTGGGAGGCAGTGTTCCCGGCATGGTTTTGCAACATGCATACCCTTTGCGCGATCGCATTGTGCAAGCTCGTGGCCAGTCTTGGATTGTGATGGATTTGGAGGTGGACCTCATTCCCCAAAGCTCCGACAAGCCCGCCGAAGGCATGTACGATGCCTTTGTAAAGCTCCCTGCCCTTTTTCTCACCAGCGAGACCATCACGCAAACGGGCGCAGGCTTTTCCTTCAGCAGTGTTACCACCAAGCCCACCCTTAAAACGCTGGAGCTGCCCAAGTTGAGCTTGGCGGCCCCGCGTCCCTTGCCGCCCAACCCGCCGGCAGATTTCTCTGATTTGGTGGGCGATTTCAGCATTTCCACCAGCACGGATGCTAAGGATTTGGCCATGAACGAGATGGTGGAGGTGCACATCACCGTTAAAGGCACCGGCTGTTTAGAGCAATTGCTGTGCCCGCAACCGCAGGATGCCGAAAACTGGAAGCTCATGCCGCCTACACGACAAATGATTAACAGTCCCATCGGCGAGCCGGAGGCTGTGGTTTTCTCTCAGCTGATGCGCCCCTCTGCCGAGGTGAGCGGTATTCCGTCCTTCTCCTTCAGTTACTTTAACGCCTCTGATGAGGAATACAAAACGGCAGCGTCCGCGCCCATCGGTTTACCTTGGAGAAGCACAGATGCCGTTGGCTCCGGCCAAGTTGCGACGGCCTCCGCAGCTCCGCCCGCAGGCAAGGTACCAGTGGCAGAAATGACGGATATTTATCACTTCCTGCCCAATGCGAGTGAGGGCGGCAACGGCGAGGGCATTCGCCTTGCCAAGGAGTGGTGGTACCTGCTCTACGCTCCCGGTGCGCTCATTCTGCTGTGGTTAGCAGGCTGTGCCCTCGGCAAAAAATGGCAGGCAGGGGCAGCCAAGCGCGGCAAGGATAAATTGTTGGCAGAGGTCAGCGCAGAGAAGGATAACGCCGCCTTCCTCAAAAAAATCGGTGCCTTTATTGAGAGCCACCTTGCCGGGGCTCAAGACCCCGCCGTGCAGGCTATTTTGAACAAGCGAGATGCCGAGGTGTTCCGACCTGATGCGCAGCCCTACCTGAGCACAGAGGAACGTAACGATATGCTCAAAACCGTACGCAAAGCCCTCAGCCGTGTTGCCTCCCTTCTGCTTTTGCTGACATTGGGGCTTGCCTACCAAGCCAATGCTGAGGATGCCGCCATGAAAGCATACAGCGCAGGCCAATACAGCAAAGCGCTGGAATTGCTGCAACAGGAAGAAAAAGACGGCCATGCAGACCGAGATTCCGGCGAGCGCCAGTACAACATCGGCAATTGTTATTACCGCCTGGAAGAGCCCGGCAAAGCCGCTCTCTACTACGCTCGAGCCCTGCAAAACACGCCTAACTTAGCAGAGGCCAAAGCCAATTTAGGATTCATCCAGCGCAAGGAAGGCGCTGTGCTTCCCAACAAAAAATTGGCAGACAAAATCTTTACCTATCTTACAGCACCGCAAGTATGGGCCGCAGGCATTATATGCAGCTCTCTGTTGTTGCTGAGCATAGCGCTGCGACTTTTGCTGCGTGAGCGCCACAAAACCGGCGTGCGCACAGCCATGGGCATTACGGCAACATTATCCCTCTTGTGCGTGGCAGATTACATTTACTATGCCACCCGCACGGTGCCGGATATTACCGCCACCCCGCCGGCAGATATTGCCTACATCACCCAAGCCACAACAGCACGCAGCGCCGCCATTGACACCGCCGGCGAAGTGCTGGAGTTGCCCCCCTCTACCCCGGTGCGCATCTTGGCCACCCGCGGTCAACACCGTTATGTGGAAACTTTCACCGGTGTGCGAGGCTGGATTCCCGCAGATGCCGCCACCGCGCTGGCTCCCCAAGGTAAAACGAAGAAGCCCTTTACCATTACCTTCGAATAAATGCGCATTGCGGCATATATAGGCATGGGTATCAGCAGCATTTTGCTGCTGCCGGGCTTGCTGTGGAGCGTAGGGCTGTGGATTTACCAACCTATTAGCTTGGTACCGCTTTTGCTCTTTGCCACAGCTTGGGGCATTGTGTGGCTCAAGAAAAAGCGCTACCCCGGCTATACGCTGACATGGCTGTGGGGGCTGGTGCTGCTCAATATCATCACGTATCAGCTTATCCCCGGCCCACAGCCGCAGCGGTGGCAAACGCCCTGGGCCAAGGCACCCCAATTCACCTTCAGTCCCGATGGAGAATCGCTGACGATTGAGAATATACGTGATTTCGTATACCGCACCAAAACGGATTACACCCCACGCTACAAAACGGAAACCTACGACTTAAATACCATCACCGGGGCAGATTTTGCAGCCTGCCATTGGGATGGTATGGAAAGCGTGTGCCACACCATGATGAGCTTTTCTTTTGCAGATGGTCGCCGCGTGGTCGTGTCTGCTGAAACTAGGCTCCCCGCCGGTGAAGTCCAAAATGCGGTAGGCGGGCTGTATAAGCGCTACGGCATTCTTTACCTATTCGGCACAGAAGAAGATATTTTCGGGCTTCGCACCAATTACCGCCACGAAGACCTGATGATTATGCCCCTTAAAGCCTCGCCGCAGAAAGCCAAAGAAATGCTGTTGCATTTTGTGAAGCTGCAGCAAGAGGCCGATCAACAACACGAAGCCTACAATACCGTGGCAGATAATTGCTCCACAGGCGTTGTGAGCACCTTCCGCTCCGTTGCCCCCAACATGCCTTGGTACTACAATTTACTCCCCATTCATAACGGCGATATTGCCCGCGTGCTTTTTGACCACGGTGTCTTGCAAACCCGCCCCGGGGAGAATTTTGACGCGTTCCGCAAACGCTGCTATGTAGGCTACGACCCCGCCCCGGCGCAAGCCCCCGGGTACTCCGAAGCCCTGCGCGCTAAAATTCAGGCAGAGAAATAAAACGTAAGGCTCCCCAACCATCGCAGGGGAGCCTTGTTTTCTATTGCTTCTTGGAAGTCGAAACACGAACTTCCGAAACGCCTTAAAGTCTTGCCAGAGCAGAGAGAATCGCTGCGGGATAAAGAATATGCTCCTGCACCTGAATGCGGGCATGCAGCGTTTCTGCGGTATCATTCGGCAACACCGGTACGTATGCCTGCATCAAAATCTCGCCGGTATCCATACCGGCATCCACATAGTGCACGGTGCAACCTGCTTGCTTTGCGCCGGCCTCCAGAGCCTGCTTCCAGGCCTCCACACCGGGGAAAGACGGCAAGAGAGCCGGATGAATATTGAGAATGCGGTTGGGGAATGCTTGCAACAACGGCTCTTTTACCAAACGCATAAAACCGGCAAGGCATACCATATCCACCTTCAGCGCCTTGAGTTTTTCTGCTACGGCAGCCTGCACCTCTAAGGGGAACTTGTTCTTGTAGCCCCCGCAATCCATCACCTCAGCGGGCACTCCTTGCAAACGGGCTCGCTCAAGAATGTAGGCGTCAGGATTATCGGAAAGTACAATCACTACTTCTGCATCCAAGCGGCCCTCTTGAATGGCATTGAAAATGGATTGGCAATTACTGCCGGAACCGGATCCGAGTACTGCAAGTCGTATCATAGCACGTGCACCATAACGCACCTTTCCGCAGATTGCAAGATTTTTATGTGCAGAGGTAAAAAAAATGTCCTTGCTGCATTCAGCAAGGACGAAAATTGCGTACGGGGGATAGGACTCGAACCTACGACCTCCACCATGTCAAGGTGTTGCTCTACCAACTGAGCTACCTCCGCATGGGAGAATGGGCAGGGATGGATTCGAACCATCGAAATCGTACGATAGCAGATTTACAGTCTGCCCCCTTTGACCGCTCGGGAACCTACCCATTTTTGTTTTGCAGGCTAACTTAGTAGCGTGCGACGTGAGTTTACACAATTTTCACATTCATTGCAAGCTTTTTTTTGCTTTTTTTGTATTTTTTTACAAATTTTGTGATTTTTTCTGTCGGAAGGCATGGAAAAGGAAGGCCACACCGGCAGCAAAGATAGCAAAAGAGAGCCACTGCCCCTTGGTGATGCCGTACCACACCACATCATCAGGTTCTTTATAAAACTCGCAGGTAATGCGTGCAACAGCATACAGTACACCGAATAAACCGGCAAATAATCCGGCGGGCGCATTCTTCCAGCGCAAGCGAATCGCAATAAGAACGAGGAAAATCAACAAACCTTCCCCCAGCGCCTCAAATAACTGAGACGGATAACGGGGCTCCAAAAAACCGCCCAGTGTCTCGCGGAAGGTGTCGCTCTCGCGGCACATGCGGCACAGCATCCCCTCTTCGCCCTCCAAGAAAGTCCCCTGCCCGTCGCGCAGGAAGAGGGATTCGTACGGCTTCTGCATAGCCGACTCTAAAGCGAGGCGTGCATGGTAGCGCGTATCTGCGGGCAATTCATAAAAAGAAAGCGGGAACTTCATGGCGAGAGAAGAAGAGGCCTCGCACACGCGCCCATACAATTCACCGTTGATAAAATTAGCCACACGACCAAAGAACAGGCCGATGGGAGCAGCAATAGCCAAACCATCCAGCACAGCAGGGAAGGACAACTGATTGCGCTTGGCATAATACAAAGCCATGAGCACAACACCAATGATGCCACCGTGAGAAGCCATGCCGCCCTCCCACACACGGAACACCCACGTGGGGTCCTCCAAAAAACCGCTAATACCGTTTGCCGGGAGCCAATAAAAGAAGAACTCACCTAAACGCCCGCCGCATACCACGCCGATAAGGCAGGCCTGCAACGCAATAAAGTCGGACAACTTCTCCGGCTCGACGCAGTATAACTTACGCTTGGAAAGATGCAACAACAGAAGATAACCTAACACAAAGCCGGCCAGGTAAGCCAAGCCATACCAGCGCACCGCCAACGCGGTGCCCGGAATCTCGATGAGGATGGGGTCCAAATGATGCACGGAGGCAGCTAACAAACTTGTCATGACGCAGTGCTTATACCACAACAAACAGCCCGTAACAAGGACAAACAGCTGCATAACCCGTCTTTTACACCGCGCCGTTTACTAAGCCTGTAAAAAAATATGCCGGAATCAAAGTTTATTCTCGCCAAAGTAAGACATATTGTGTATAAATATAGCACACATTTGAATTTTCCGCCATGAAACGTGTTCTTTTATCCATATTCGCCGCCGCACTTTGCGGATCCATGACCGCATCCGCCACCGACGCTGCTAAAGTTAAGGTTACGCTTCAGACCAAGGGAGCGCTCAAAATAGAACGCCTTGCCCAGCCCCAGACCGGCCCCTTCCCCGGTGAAGGTATGTCCACCCAACCGGTAGTAGGCTGGCAGCTCGTCAACATCCCCGTCAAGATCGAAGCTATGGGTAAGAACGACAAACCGGCTTATTTCGTCAACGCTCTTACCTTCAAGGCACATTTGCTGATTGCCGGTGAGACCAAGGACAGCAAGCCCGTCATGATTTCCAAGGATATCACTTATGTAGACATTCCTGTTTCCGGCAACGACCCCGCCAAGACAGAAATGAGCGTAGGCCTGTTCATTCCCCCGAGCAGCGCTGTCAGAATCAATGAAAAAGGCAAGGGCGACCTCAAAGGCAAGCTCTTGGGCGTAGCATTGGAAGCCGAATTTAACGGCAAAGCCTGCATGAAGCCCACCGACCACGTTTTTGACAACTCCGTCAAGAAGAAGCTGGCTGACGAATGGTGGAGCAAGAGCATGAACGACGGCGGCGCCGTTGTATGCAGCATCGACGAGACCCCCTATGCCGCCTACGCCGGCAACTTCTATCCGGCCGTTGCACCGAGCACCTCTATGGGCAGCACCCCGGCTGTAGTACCCTCCACCATTACAACCACCACCACCCCGGAGACCCCCACTCCTGTTGTTGAGGAAACCACAACAACAGAACCGGACGCCACCGTAACAGAGGAAACGGAAGACGACAGCAAGTCCGGCCGCGGCAGCAAGAAGAAAAACAAGAAGAAGTCTCGCCGCTAATCCTCTTCAACTCACTATCTTAACTCACTCTCAACATTATATATGGCTGAATACAAAACAACAGTAGCCCTTGAGATTGGCGCACAAAGCGTCACCATGGGCGTATTCACCCCCTCCGGCAAGGGCTATGCGCTTTCGCGCTATGCCCGCAGGGATATCCTGCTCGACCCGGTAGAGGAAGGCATGCGCATGGATTACGTGAGCAATGCCATTGGTGAAATGGTAACAGAATTAAAGGTTAAGGGAAGCGATGTACGCAATGTTGTCTCCGGACAGCAGGTATTCATGCGCTTCATCAAACTGCCGCTCATTGACATCGACGACATTTCCGAGCACGTTGGTTACGAAGCGCAGCAGCACATTCCCTTCCCGCTTGAGGACATCGTTTACTCTTACCAGACCCTCCCCGAGAGAGAGCCCGGTGAGCAAGAGGTGCTTCTTGTCGCCATCAAGAAAGACGTGTTGGATAACCTCAACACCCAGGTGGAAGACAACGGTTTGAAGACCCGCAGCGTAGACTGCTCCATCACCTCTCTTTACAATGCTTACCGCCTGAATTATCCGGAGGACGAGTGCGATTCCGTCATCCTCCTCGATATCGGCGCCAAGACCACCGACATTATCTTCTCTGAAAACGGCCGTTTCTTCACCCGTTCCGTTACCGCTGCCGGTGCATTCATTACCAACAACATCGCCCGCGAGTTCAACCTGAGCTTTAAGGAGGCTGAAAAGCTTAAGCTGGAGTCCGGCATGGTATCCCTCGGCAACGGCTTTACAGACAGCTTGGATGAGCAGCAGGCCGCCTTGGCCACCACCATCCGCACCGCTATGAGCCGCTTGAGCTCTGAGGTACAGCGCACCATCAACCACTATCGCTCTCAGTACAAGGGAACAGCCCCCACCAAAGCATACATTTGCGGTGGCGGCGCTCGCCTGCCCTATGCCGTTGAGTTCTTGCAGGCTGCCTTGAACCTGCCGGTAGAATACCTCAACCCGCTGCAGGTATTCAGCATTGGCTCCAAGGTTGATGAAGAAGCCCTGAGCATGGATGCCCTGACCCTCGGCCCCGTTGTAGGTGCTGCCGTTACAGGCGCTAAGGTTGGTGAGTTCTATATTGACTTGGTACCCACCAGCGTAGGCAAGGACCGCGCCGAACTTGAAATGCTGCCCAAGATTATGGCAGGCGGCATTGTGGCCCTCATTGGCGCCGGCGCCTTCGTCTTCATGGCCGGCAACAAGGTAAAGGAAGCCGAGCAGGTGAACGAGATTTTCAGCAGTCAGCTTGCTCCTATTCAGAAGATTGCCACCGCTGTGCAGAACAGCGAAACACAGTACAACGAGGCTAAGGCTGAGTACCACCAGCTTGCTTCCCTCTACCGCAACCGCACGGAGTACACAGACATCATCCGCTGCATTGCTGAGGTAGGCACCTCCTACAACTTCTGGTTCACCCAGTTTGAGCCCGTACACACCGAGGAGCTCTCCCTCGACCAGACCGCCGAATCCGGCTCTGTCAACCGCCACGCCCGCCTGTTTGCTCCGTCTGCAGGCAACGGCAATTCCGCCTTGGCCTCCCTTCCCTCCGGTCAGGTAAATGCCCTCTACATTAAGGGCTATGCCATGAACGAGCAAGAAGTGCGCGATGCTTACGAAAAGATTAGCAAGCAGAAATACTTCAACGGCGAAGAGGCAGACAAGAACAAGCACGTGCAAATCATCACGAACGAGTCCGGCCCCAATGCTTCCTTGGGTTACCTCAAGACGTTCCACATGATTCTTCCGCTGCAGGACAAACCGCATGGCGACCTCTACCACGACATCGACGAAGAGGTTTACCTGAGCGTACCGGAGTACAGAACAAAAGAAGACTGATAACACCCACATTCAACCAACATGAGTATTTTTGAAAACAAACGAGCCGTGGCCCTTACGGGAGTCTTCACACTGGGATTCGCCGGTCTCATGGCCTGGGGATTCACCCAAAACTCTGCCGCTGAGGCACTCATTAAGGAGGCAACAGCCAATGAGTCCACCCTCCGTTCTATCACCAGCTCTTCCCTGACGCCGAAGAAGGAGACGCGCGACACGCTCAACACGCACACCAAGACCATTCGCTCCCAAGCCAATGTGCTCAAGGCTGATTTGCGCGCTTACACCGACACGTGCAAGAACATCACCAAGGACGCCATCAGCAAGGAGTTGCTCTTCCACCCGGATCACCTCAAAGCCGCCCGCAACTGGATCAACAAGAAGGCTGCCGAAACCGGCACCACGCTTCCTGCCGGCGAGGGTTTCACCTTTGGTCTGGATCGCAACTACAACGAGCGTAACGACGCAGCCAATGCAGATACAACACCCTTCCTGCTCTACCAGCTCAACGCCGCCAGAACACTGGCCGGCTATGTGGTAAATGCCGGTGCCGTATCCCTTGACCGCATGTACTGCGAGCCCGTACCCTCCGAAGAAGACGGCGAGTACACACGCCTGCACATTGAGCTGTCATTCACCGCCAAGCGTGGTTACATCCCCTCCGATGCAGATCACACCTCCACCATCACACAGGTGCTCAATGCCATTGTTGAAGGCAACGGCGAAATCGTATCCCGCAATGAAGAGAAGAAAGACGGCAAGTATTTCTTCAACATTAAGGGCCTGAACGTCAATACCAACAATACGTACGGCACGGTTGACCCGTATACCGAACCCTTCCAGACCGCCGGTGCAGAAGGCGCCGAGGCTGAAGCCATCAGCATCGCTCAGCAGAAGGCCGGTCTCGAGGAAGAAACCGCATACGTCAATATGATTATTGAGGCCGTCTATTTCTCTCAAAACGCAAACTAATTTTCAGCACACAAGATTATGGCTCAACAATCAGATTTAGGTAAAGGCGTTCTTATTGGCGGCATCCTCGCCGGCGTCCTTGCTATCGCTGCAAGTTTTGTCTTGCTGCCTGAGGTTCCGCAGGGCAAGAAGTACAATGTAGGCGCAGGCGATGTTAGCGACATTGCAGACGGCGCAGCCAAGAGCACCAAGATTAACTCCGAAATCGGCATCAACAAAGGCAAGGTAACACAGCACACCCTGCACAGCGTGAAGGATGTTGCCCCGGGCAAAAACCAAAAGCGTGTTTCCCCGCTCTTTACCGCCCCGGAGCTCTGGCAGGTGGGCATTGCCGCTGAGAAGCGCAACGTCGTCATCGACATCTTCAGCGAGAGCGCCCCGGAGATTCACGCCGGTGTAAGCAACGCTTGGTTCCTCACCAACGGTTTGAGAGACGCCCTTTGCTCCGCCAATGGCCTGACCATGGACAGCGATGGCGACGGCTTCTCTAACAAGGAAGAGCACGATGCAGGCTCCCACCCGAACGACGCAGCCAGCACCCCTGCCCTTACCGGCACAAACTACATCAAGCTTGCTACGGTAGACAAGAAGACCAGCACGGCTTACGTACAGCTCGACTCCAACGAGCTTGAATACGTAGAGACAGCTGACTTTGTTACCATCAAGGTATTTGCCAAGGCTAACGATTCCCAGCCGATTAAGGAACTCACCAAGGAAGTGAAGGTGGGCGAAACCTTTGGTGTCAACACCAAGGAAAAAGACCGCTACAAGCTCTTGGAGATTAAGACCGGCGCAGAAGGCGGCATCTTGGCTTTGGATACTGTCAACCCGCAGCAGACCGAGGAAAGCGGCTTCTTCATCAAGCATGGTAAGAAAAACCGCAAGAAACTCCAGGACACCAAGGTAACACTCGTCTCCACAGCCGGCCCCAAGAAAGGCGAAACTGTCGAGGTTCTGGTGGGCAAGTCCTTCACCATCCCCGGTACGGAAAATACCCAAGCAAAAGTTGTGGCCACCAACGCGGATGGCAGCTCTCAAATTATGATTGACGGTGCCAAAAACGAGGTAACGGCACCGAAAGCAGCAAATTAACCCCCACCTCAGTGCAAAACTTGCAAAAATTGCAAACAAATCAACACTTTTTTGAATTGTTTACTTTACAAGTGAGCAGTTTTCTGTCATAAATATAGCATTACCATGAACCACGCACCTCTCATCAACTCAAAGACCGTTACGGTGCTTGCAGCTCTTGCCTTCACCTGCCCCTTTACGCAGGCTGAAACCGCAGGCTACATCAGCACTTCTACGGCTGCCGGAACAAGTGAAGTAGGCCCGACCGCTGTTTACGCCGGCCAGACCGCTCAGAATAGCCTCATCGCTCAGGAAACAGCCCGTCGCAAGGCCGACGAAGCCAAGGCTAAGATCCTGCTGCAGGAAGGCCGCACCGCCTACGCAGAAGGCAAGTACACCATCGCCCTCGAGAAGTACAAGGCCTCTTGGAAGACCCTTCCCCAGGGCCCTGCCAACAACTGCCTCCGCGAATACCTTGTACAGGTTATCGGTGACGCCTCCATCGCTGTTGCTATCGAGTACTCCAAGGTTGGCCGTTACGATGAAGCCGAACAGCTTCTTCTCGACGTTCTCAAGCGCGACCCGAACAACAAGCGTGCTCGCAAGGAGCTCTCCGAGCTTCGCGACCCCGTCCGCAACAACCCCGCCCTCACTCCCTCTCACGTAAAGGACGTTGAGGAAGTACAGCGCCTCCTTGACCTTGCTTGGGGCCAGTACAACCTGGGTCTGTTCGACGACGCTAACAAGACTTTTGCTCAGATCCTCAAGATTGACCCGTACAACACAGCTGCTCGCAACGGCCAGGAGGAAGTGAACAAGCGCCGCATGAACTACTACAAGCATGCCCGCAACGCCGTTCGCTCCGAGGCTCTTGCTCAGGTTGACCAGACATGGGTAATCTCCAACAACGAGGACCTGCCCGACATTGAGCTTTCCGGTGGTGAGGTACCCGTGGTACACTCCGAGCGTCAGATTCAGAACGCCCAGAACCTGGGCAAGATGCAGATTAACAACGTAAACTTCGAGGACACCTCCATTGAAGACGCTCTTGAGTTCCTTCGCGGTGAGGCTCGTCGTAACGCTGTTCAGGTAAACTTCCGCTTCGAGCGTCCTGTATCTGCCCCCAGCACTTCCGTAGCATCTTCCTCCTCCGACGACGAAGAAGATGAAGATTTTGAAGATGAGGAAGAGACAGAGGAAGAGGAAGTAGTAGAGGCTCCCTCTGCTCCGGCCGCCATGCCGATGATTGCTCGCCTCAAGGTTTCCAACGTAACAGGTCAGGAACTCCTCCAGATGATTTGCGACCAGTCCGGTTGCCAGTACCGTGTAGAAGACACCGGTATCGTGGTATACCAGACAGGTGCCGGCATTGAGCGTATGTTCAAGCGCCGCTGGAAGGTTGCTCGCGACTTCTTCGTAACCACCAGCGAGGAATCCGACGACGAGGATGACGCTTGGTCTGAGGAAGGTGGCAGCAAGGTTGTTAAGATTGACGCCGTAGCCGCGCTCCGTGCAGCAGGTGCTTCCTTCCCCAAGGGCGCCAGCGCTCAGTACTCTGCCCGCACCGGTATGCTTACCGTTGAAAACACCGCTGATAACCTCGACTTCGTGGAAGAAGTTATCAATGATTATCGCCGCAAGCTGCCGCAGATGATCAAGGTAAGCGCCCGCTTCGTAGAAGTTTCCCAGACCAACGAGGAAGAACTCAGCTTTGACTGGGTAGTAAATCCCTTCTCCGTTGCTAACAACGGCTCCACCTACCTCGGTGGTGTAAGCGGCCAGAACTCCAACCCGGTTCGCACCATGAACGACTTCGTCAGCAGCGGCGGTTCCGCCTTCGCTGAGAACTATGGTGGTTCCTCCTCCTGGCCCATTTCCTCCAATTCCTCCGGTCTTACCGACTCTCGCAGCCCGATTGATAACGGTTTGATGACAGGTGGTCTCCGCTCCGGCTCCGGCGCACTCAGTGGCAGCTCCATGGATGCCCTCGTATCCGCCGGTTCCGCCGCCAGCAACACTGCTAAGACTGTAGCTCCCGGCATCCTCTCCCTCTCCGGCATCTACGATTCCGGCTCCTTCCAGATGATCATGCGTGGTCTCTCCCAGAAGAAGGGTGTGGATATCATGTCCGCTCCGAGCTTGGTAGCTCGCCCCGGCGAACTTGAGTACACTCCGGATCCCGATCCGCTGGCAAGCGACCAGAACGGCGACAACGGTTGCGCCAAGATTGAGGTGATTCGTCGCTTCATCTACCCCTCCGCTTACGATGCACCTGAAATCGGTTCCAACGGCGGTGGCGGCAACTGGGGCAACAACGGCAACAACAACAGCTGGGGTGGCAACTCCATGCCGATTGCCTCTCCTGCTAACCCCTCCGAATGGGCAGTTGAAGAAGTTGGTATCGTCATGCGCTTTAAGGTGGACGAAGAAGATGGCAACGACATCATCAAGTTCAACCACTTCGAAATCCGCGTTGTAAACTTCGAAGGTTTCGTAAACTACGGTTCCCCCATCACGGCCGGTATCGCTAACGAGACTCAGATTGAGCACATCACCCTTACGGAAAACCGTATCGATATGCCCATCTTCAGCCGCCGTTACATCAACTCCAACCCCTGCATCTATGATGGTCACACCATCGCCATCGGTGGTATGATTGAGGACAACGTGCAGAAGGTTGAGGACAAGGTTCCCGTATTCGGTGACCTGCCCCTCGTAGGCCGCTTCTTCCGCAGCAATGCTGAGTCTCACGTTCGCAAGAACCTGATGATCTTCGTAACAGCTGAGAAGATTGACCCGACCGGCAAGCCCACCCGTCTTCGTGACCTCGGCACCAGCGATGCCCCGACCGCAGGCTCCACAACTCCGAGCCTCTTCCCGGACGACGGTTTGGCTAACCCCTAATAGCCCCTAGGTTCATAGGTAAACTCTTCACCGCCTCAGATGCACATCTGAGGCGGTGCTTTTTATTCCCTGCCCCGTAAAAAAGCGTACGTTTTGCGAGCCCTCCATTTACCGAAGCGCTTTGTTAAACTTTTTATTTGATAAATGGAAGGTTGTCGTCTCCACCCCGAGCGCAGCGAGCCGAATTTGAGAGTCCGGAGGACGACAGAACGTAGCCGGGGGTGGTTCATCGAGGCGTAGCCGAAGATGAGAACCCCCGGTAACGCATGAAAATGTTAGGGAGCCCTGTAGCGCCTGAGGCGCAGCCGAAGACGCGGAAGGCCGACAGATAAGGGCGAGGGCGTAAGCCCGAAGCCATGAGCGGCGGCTCCGTATGTGTGCACATGGCATATTAAAAGCCACGCTTTCTGTCGGCCCTCGTTGCCGTCGCGTCGCTCCGGCGCCTCGGGGCTCCGATTTTCTTTTCCCCATACCGGGGGCTTACGCCCCCGGCTATGTGTCTGTCGTCCTCCGGACTCTTAAATTCCGTTCGCTGCGCTCACCTCCAATAGCCCCATAAATTGCTATTTGTAGGTCTATGAACTAAAAGCTAAAACAGGAATTACCGCAAAAAACGCATACCCACGGGAAAAAAATACAAAAAATTACAAAAAAATCAATTTTTGCCTTGACCTAATAAAAAAAACGTGCTAAATTGTCCTTGCGCTGACAGAACCACGCAACAAAGTGTCTGGATCGTCTAGTCGGCCTAGGACACCCGCCTTTCACGCGGGCAACACGGGTTCGAATCCCGTTCCAGATGCTCAAAGGCTCCATCGACACGATGGAGCCTTTTTCATTTAGCCTTGCCAACCATGGAAACCGGAATACTCAGCAAATTGATTGACAAGCGTGAGTTGAAACGACTCATCGCCATCATGCTCCCGCTCTACATTGCCAACCTGCTGCACATGGGCATGGGCGTAACGGACACGTTAGTGGCAGGCTGGAAGGGCGAGCAAGACTTAGCCGCAGTCGCCATGGGATTCTCGGTAGTTGGCCCTTTGTTAATCGCCGTGGGAGCGCTCTTGACCATACTGAATGCCATTATCTCACGCCTGCGCGGTGCAGGAGCGGACTCCAAAGCGGGCATTTACCTGAACAACGGCAAAACGCTGGCACTCATCTTGGCAGTCATCGAGATAATCATCATCTTCGCCGCCTCCTTTGCCCTGCAATATACCACAGATAACCACGCCCTGGTGCAGCAAGCCCAGCTGTACACATGGTACGCCATGCTGGGTGTACCGGCCAATTTGCTCATGCGCGTTATTTGCGCCAATTTTGAGGGCTATGGCCAAACACGCCCGGCCATGATAGTGGCCTTCCTTGGCTTATTGGCCAATATACCGCTCAATTATGCCCTTGTGTTCGGCTTAGGCCCCTTCCCTGCCTTAGGCGGCCCCGGCTGCGGCCTAGCCACAGCCATCATCACATGGTTTACCTGTATCATCATGTATCTGCTGGCCATAGGAAGCCGCCGCCACAGAGAACGCACGCACCAAACCTTCGCCTGGCGCCGACCGGACTGGAAAATTGTGCGCAGCATCGTCAAGCTAGGTTTTCCCATCAGCGTGGCCACCCTCTGCGAATTGAGCTTCTTTAGTGCCGTTACGCTTATTATGGCCCCGCTGGGAGAAACAGCCGTCAGCTCGCACCAAGTGGCCCTCAACGTTAGCGGCATCATCTTTATGCTGCCCTTAAGCTTGGGTATAGCCGCCTCCATACGCGCAGCATACCATGTGGGAGCCAAACGCAAGGACGCCTTCAGCGCCTTGTTAAAAACCCTGCTCACGGTCACATACAGCCTCGTACTGGTGTTAATGCTGGCAACCATCTTCTTCCGCAGAGACATCGTCTCTCTCTACACCGATTCACAGCACATCATCAACACGGCTTCCACCCTGCTCATCTACTGCGCCATTTACCAAATTGCGGATGCCACACAAGCCATCATGTGCGGATTACTGCGTGGCTGCCACGACACAGCCATGATAACCTGGAGCAACCTGACCAGCTATTGGGTTATCGGGCTACCGCTCTCCTGCATTCTGATTCGCACCGATTTTATCGTCCCGGCCATGGGGCCTGCCGGCGCCTGGGTGAGCTTCATTGTAGCCCTTACCATAGCCGCCATCATCCTCACCACCCGCTTCTGCAAAACACGTCGCAAA
Source organism: uncultured Akkermansia sp. (assembly GCA_904501975.1). GTDB lineage: Bacteria > Verrucomicrobiota > Verrucomicrobiia > Verrucomicrobiales > Akkermansiaceae > Akkermansia. The sequence goes on along the minus strand of CAJGCZ010000008.1, from coordinate 23,392 downwards.
GTTTTTGCCCACATGGAGAGCCACTGATTTTTTTGCAAAATTCTCACAAAAAGGCTCCTACAGCGTGATAAAAAAGCAAAAAAATTAATATTATGCTTGACGTGTGCGCCCGAAACGTGTAGTATTTCGCACCCCTTGCTACAGGTGTAGTATAGGGAAATAACTAACAAACCACACACACACGATGAAGACCCACGTGAAGAAAGGTGATACCGTACTCGTTATCGCCGGCAAGAACAAGGGCAAGCGTGGTGTCGTTGTGTCTGTTGACGCCAACAAGGAACGTGTCATCGTTGAAGGTGTTCGCACCCTCAAGAAGGCCACCAAGCCCACGGAGGACAACCCCGAGGGCGGTATCATCGACATTGACGGCCCCATCCACATCTCCAATGTGAAGAAAGTGAGCTGATGCCGAAAGGCTGAAACTCCGCGCTTAAGCCATCAACAATAACTATTAACAACAGAGCTGACCCGCTAAATATTATGAGCACACCTACAATGCTTACATACTACAAGGAGAAGGTCGTACCGGCCCTCCAGGCGAAGCATCAGTACACCAATGTTCACCAGATTCCCCGTCTGGAGAAGATTGTTGTAACGACCTGCATGGGCAAGCACCCCGACCGCAAACAGGCAGTTGAGGACGCTGTTGCCGAAATCGCCAAAATCACCGGCCAGAAGCCGGCTGTAACGTACGCCCGCAAGAGCGTAGCTAATTTCAAACTCCGCGAGGGTGAAGTCCTCGGTGCACGCGTAACGCTGCGCTCCACCCAAATGTGGGAGTTCTTGGATCGTTTCATCAACATTACCGCCCCCAACATTCGTGACTTCCGTGGCCTGCCCACCAAGTCCTTCGACGGCCGCGGTAACTACGCCATCGGTATCCCTGATCAGTCCATCTTCCCCGAAATCGAGTTGGATCAGATCAAGCGTAACATCGGCTTCGACATCATCTTTGTAACCACAGCTACAACGGATGACGAAGGTCGTGACCTGCTTGCAGAGCTGGGTATCCCCTTCCGCAAGCCCACCAAGAAGACAGAAGAAAACGCCTAACTAATTTACGACCATGGCAGTATTAAGTGATCCTATCGCAGATTTTCTCACCCGTCTGAAGAACGCCGGCTTTGCCCGTAACGAGTCCTTCACGGTGCCCTTCTCCGGCATCAAGGCTGAGATTGCCCGCATCCTCCAAGAGGAAGGCTACATTTGGTCTTTCGAGGTAGTTGGTGAAGGCAAGGACAAGGCCATCAAGGTGAAGAACAAGTTCACCGCTAATGGCAAGACCATCATCACGGACGTAAAGCGCTGCTCCAAGCCGGGCCGTCGCCAGTACGTACACTCCGCAGACATCCCCACCGTTATGAATGGCTTGGGCATCTCCATCGTTTCTACCTCTCAGGGTATGATGACCGGTGCTAAGGCCCGCAAGCAGCAGATCGGTGGCGAGCTTATCGCACTCGTATGGTAAGTATTAACCCCTAACCATTTAAAAGATTATGTCTCGAGTAGGTAAGAAAGTTATCACAATCCCCGCCGGTGTTACCGTCACCATCAATGGTGCCGACGTAACCGTAAAGGGCGCTAAGGGCGAACTGAGCTGGACGCTCCCCACCGGCATCACCGCCGCTGTAGAGGGCACCGAGCTCACCGTAAGCCGCGCTGACGAGTCCCGTGCTCTTCGTGCTCTTCACGGCACGAACCGCTCCCTCCTCAACAACATGGTAGAGGGCGTAAGCAAGGGCTTCGTTAAGGAGCTTGAAATCGTAGGTGTAGGTCTTAAGGCCGCTGTTAAGGGCAATGCCCTTGACCTCGCACTCGGTAAGTCCCACCCCATCCTTCACCCCATCCCTGCCGGTATCACCGTTACCGTAACGGACAACACCAAGCTTAAGGTTGAGGGTATCAACAAGCAGGTTGTCGGTCAGTTCTCCGCTGAGGTGCGAGGCTACTATCCGCCGGAGCCCTACAAGGGCAAGGGTATTCACTACGTTGGTGAGTACATCCGCCGCAAGGAAGGCAAGAGCGTTGGCAAGTAATCATCTCAAACACTTATACCAAAGTTTACAGAAAAATGAGCACTATCAATCGCAAAGCCATCCGCGCCCGCGTTCATACGCGTATTCGCAAGAAGATTGCCGGTACGCCTGAGCGCCCCCGTCTGGCAGTTAATTTCTCTAACCAGCACGTCTACGCACAGGTCATCGACGACACGAAGGGTGTAACCCTTTGCGCCGCTTGCACCAAGAACGTAGAGCTCAAGCAGGCAAACAAGGAATCCGCCGCTAAGGTAGGTGCCCTTATTGCTGAGAAGGCCCTGGCAGCAGGCATCACTGAGGTTGTATTCGACCGCGGCGGTTTCCTCTACCACGGAAAGGTGAAGTCTCTGGCCGACGCCGCTCGTGAGGCCGGTCTCAAATTCTAAAAAGAAAGGTTGCAACAGTAATGAACACTGAAGAAACGAAAGCTCCGGCTGAGGAGACAACTCAGGAGACTCCCGCTCAGCAGCCCATGCGCGGTCGTGGCCAGCGCCGTGAAGGCGGTCGTGGTGGCCGTGGTCCCCGCCGTGAAGGTGGTCGTCGCAACGAGGCTCCCGCAGTAGAGGGTCCGCAGCTCATGGAGAAGGTCGTATACGTGAACCGTTGCGCCAAGGTGGTCAAGGGTGGTCGCCGTTTCTCCTTCAGCGCCCTCGTAGTAGTGGGTGACCAGAAGGGCAAGGTAGGCTACGGCTTCGGCAAGGCAAACGAAGTATCCGACGCAATCCGCAAGGGTACGGACGCCGCTAAGCGCGCCATGAAGAACGTAGTAGTAGTAGGCGATACCATTCCCCACGAGATTTACACCGAGTTCGGTGGCGCTAAGATCGTGTTGAAGCCGGCTGCAGCCGGTACGGGTCTTGTAGCCGGCGCTAAGGTACGTGCCGTACTTGAGGCCGCCGGTGTGACCAACATCATCGCCAAGTCTCTGGGTTCTTCCAACGCTGCAAACGTAGTGAAGGCAACGATGAAGGCCATGCTCTCCATGCGCACGGCTGATCAGATCCTCTCTGCTCGCGGTAAGAAGAAGAAGGACGCCGCTATCTGAAATTAACATTCAACCATTGATTTTACCATCATGTTGACACTTCAAACACTTCAGCCTAATCCGGGTGCCAAGCATCGCAAGAAGCGCCTCGGTTGCGGTGAGAGCTCCGGCCTGGGTAAGACCTGCGGCAAGGGCAACAAGGGCCAGAAGGCTCGTTCCGGCGGTTCCATTCGCCCCGGCTTCGAAGGTGGTCAGATGCCCCTTCACCGCCGTCTGCCCAAGAAGGGCTTCAACAACGCCCGCTTCCGTGCTAACATCGCCATCGTTAACCTGTGCCAGCTCGAGGTATTCGAGGCCGGTGCAACCGTTACCGAGAACGAGCTGCGCGAGATGGGCTTCGTCAAGGGTGACTGCGACGCTGTGAAGCTCCTCGGCAATGGCAACATTTCCAAGGCACTCAACGTAACGGTAGACTTCGCCAGCGCCTCTGTGGCCGCTAAGATTGAAGCCGCCGGTGGTACCCTCACGGTACTGAGCGCCGAGGCCTGATAGCCTGCGCAACGCATAACGCGTTAACAGACAATCAGATTGCACTTACACGAGCCGGGTGGCGCAGCGCCACCCGGCATACGTGTAGGAGAGACAAGCGAAAAAACGCGTGTTAATCCGCCCCCCAATTTTCTCTCATACAAAACCTACACACAAGAACACAAGGCGAGAGGAAAGCAACGCTGCACGAACATTTTCACACAACAAGAAACAAGGCCATATTATGATAACCGCATTTGCCAACACCATGAAGGTACCGGATTTGCGCAGCCGCATCCTGTTTACACTGGCGATGATCGTCATTGTACGCTTGGGTGTACACCTGCCGCTGCCGGGAGTGGACGTTGAAGCTCTGAAGAATTTCATGGAGCATCACGCCAGTAAGGGTGACAATCCTTTGGGCGCACTTGGTGCCATTCTCACCATCTTCTCCGGTGGTGGTTTGCAGCAGTGCGGTATTTTTGCCTTGGGTATCATGCCCTACATCTCTGCCTCCATTATGACGCAGCTGATGGGTGCCGTCATTCCCTCCTTCAAGAAGATGATGCGAGAGGAAGGCGGCCGCCAAAAGATGACGAAGATTACACGTCTCTTGGCCATCATCATTGCCGTTATCCAGGGTTTCCTGCTTACGCAAACACTGCGCAACCCTGCCCGACTTGGTTTGGACGGCTTGGGCGACTTGGTAATCGACCCCGGATTCATCTTCACCACCACCACCATTCTCATCATCGTAACAGGCACCATGTTCCTAATGTGGATTGGTGACCAGATTACGGATCGCGGCATCGGCAACGGTGTATCCCTCATCATTTCCGTTAACATCATCAGCTCCCTTCCCGGCGCCTTCGTTGCCGCATGGAACCAGTATGTATACACCGGCACAGAGGTGAACCCGCTGGGCGCCCTCTACATTGTAGCCCTCATCCTCTTCATGGTATTGGTAGTTGCTCTTGTTGTTACCATTACCCAGGCACAGCGCCGCGTACCCGTACAGCAGGCTAAGCGCATGGTAGGCCGCCGCATGATGAATGGCGGCACCCAGTACCTGCCGCTCAAGTTGAACTACTCCGGCGTAATGCCCGTCATTTTCGCTACAGCCATTCTTGCACTGCCCAACATGATTGTGCAGCAGATTTGGGGCCAGGGCGAGGTATGGCGCATTGTAGACGTGCTGATGAACCCCGCAGGCATCGGCTTCTACGTCATCTCCGCCATCATGATCTTCTTCTTCTCCTTCTTCTGGGTAGCTACCATGTTCCAGCCCCAGCAGATTTCTGAGGACATGCAGCGCAGCGGCAGCTACATCCCCGGTGTACGCCCCGGCCAGCCCACTGCTAAGTATCTGGACCAGACCATGACCCGCCTTACCTTTGCCGGTTCTCTGTTCCTCACCCTCATCTACTTCCTGCCCTCTCTGCTGGCCGTATGGATGAAGGTTCCCATGATTGCAGCTCAGTTCTTCGGCGGCACATCTCTGCTCATTCTCGTGGGCGTACTGCTCGACGTCATGCGCCAGGTAGAAGCCACCCTTCTGCAGAAGAACTACGACGGCTTCATGAAGAAGAGCCGCAACCGTAGCAAGTACAGCCACCTGCAGGGCAGCGGCGAGAGCAACACCGCCCTCGTTGTCCTCTGGCTCATCATTGCCGTATTCGTGCTCATTGGCGCCGTATTGATGGCCATGTAACCCGGCTCCATAGCACAGCCCATCTCTTCCCCGCCTTGTCACCCAAGGCGGGGATTTTTTCATGGACGAGTTACGAATTTTGAATTTTTTGCCGGGCCAGCATGCGCCATTCGTAAATCCCTCCGCACATTTTCCTCTTGACAACGGGGAATAAGAATAGTAGAGTAGGCTCTACCATGGAAGACCTCAACATTAAGCACAGAGTCACCAGCTACGATTGCGGCGCAGACCATCTCCTGAAGCCCGATTGCTTCATGCAATACTGCCAGGAGGCAGCAGAAACCCATGCATCCGCCAATGATTTAGGCTACGAGTGGAGCATGAGCAACCACCTGATTTGGGTAGAGGTACAAGGCGATTTCCGCTTTATTCGTCGTCCTTCCTGGAAGGAAGAGGTCACCATCCGTTCCAACACCGGCAAAGCCTCTGCACTACAGGCACGCCGCTTTGTGGAGCTTATCGATAAGGACGGCAACAGCATAGCACAAGCCGATTTGCTGTGGGTGCTTATTGATGTAGAAACGCGCCGTCCCACCCCCTTCAAGCGCCTCAGCCACGTCAACATTCCGGATGAATGCCCTGCCCTGATTGACGAACAGCTGGAGATAGCTACCGAGTTCTCCCAAACCGCAACATCCGAGTTCGTGGCCCCGCGCCGCGATGTAGACTTCAACGGTCACATCAACAACAGCGCCTACCTCACTTGGGTGTTGGAAACGCTACCCACCGATTTTCTGCCCGGTGCAGCCCCCTACCGCGTTCGCGTCAACTTCAAGCGCGAGACCTTTGCGGGGCACCCCATCTGCATTGAGCACCGCTTAGCCGGCAACCAAACGCAGCACAGCATCACCTCCGATGGCGAGCTGCGAGCCGAAGTCATCATTGAATGGAAAGAAGCCTAAGCTCTCTGCCTCCCAATTTGAGTTTTGCGCCCTGCCCTGTAAAAGCGGCAGGGCGCGTTTGTTTTGGGGCACAACAGGCCAAATTCGGGTCGAGAGTCAGACAATAGGCTTGTTAAATTCTGCGCATCGTGGTAGACTAGCTGCGCATGCATGATTTTTCTCCAGAGCAAATAGACGCCTTGTGCCAACGCCGCTGCGCCTTTGCTTTGTATGCCCTTCCCGGGCAAAAGCCGCACTTTTGCATGCAGGCAGATGGAGGCATGCGCAACGGTTGCGAGGGCAAGGGATTTGTGATAGCCGCCTACAATGCCGCACCCGCCATCATTGGTGCAGAGCTGAGCACCCCTCCGGCACCACAGCAATTTGAGCCACTGCCGGCTCCTCTGCCGCTGCACCCGGCCACAACGCGCGAGCAATACCACCACCTCTTCACGCAATACACCGCCGCCCTGCAACATGGGGGCAGCTTAAACAAAGTAGTGCTTGCCCGCACAGAGGACACCGCCACCCGCCAATTTTCACCCGCCGAGGGCTTTCTGCACCTGTGCAACACAGCCCCCCGCGCCTTCAACGTACTCTTCCATACCCCGCAACACGGCACATGGCTGTGCAGCACACCGGAGCTGCTGCTGCGCTGCGAGAACCACACCTGGCACACCATGGCACTGGCCGGCACCCGCACCAATGCCACCACCGCGTGGGATGCAAAAAACCTGCAAGAGCACGCCCTCGTTGCAGAGCATATACTGGACTGCCTGCGCCCCGTTGCCGACAACATCAGCACAGAAGGCCCCCTCACTCTTGCCGCCGGAAAAGAACTAGAGCACCTCTGCACCCATATTCATTTTGATATGGATGCCGCAAACTTACCGCACCTGCTCTCCACCCTTCCCCCCACACCGGCCGTCAGCGGCTCACCGGCCACCGCTGCGCGCACCTTTATTGCCACGCACCCGGACATAGAGCGCAGCTGCTACGCAGGCTACATGGGGCCTATCGGCGAGCAATCTGCGCACCTCTACGTCACCCTGCGTTGCATGCAGGTTTTTGCAGACCGCTGCCGACTCTACGCCGGAGGCGGCCTGATGCCCGACTCCGACGAAGCCGCCGAATGGGCTGAAACCGTAGCCAAAATGCAGGCCATGCGCCACGTGCTTGCTCATGCAGATACACAGCGCACTCGTTAATACGCACAGCAAGCCTCTTGCGCAATGACTTTACAAAATCTCCCGAATACACTATACAGAGCGACGTGAGCACGAAGGAAGAAACATTTTGCGTAACGGGCATGAGCTGCAGTGCATGTGCCGCACGGGTAGAACGTGCCGTGGGCAGCATGCCCGGGGTACACCGTGTGCAAGTCAACCTACTCACCGGCAGCATGCGTGCCGCTTTCGGCCCCGAACTGAGTGCAGAAGATATCATCCGCTCCGTGGAATCCGCCGGCTACGGCGCAGCCCTTACCCGGCAGGCGCCGCGTGTTGCCCGACAAAATAATGTGCTCAAGAGGCGCTTTGTGAGCTCCCTCATCTTGCTAATCCCCTTGGTGCTCTTGCACCACTTGTGGCACGGTAGCACTGCCGCCGTGGTGCAGCTACTGCTCACCCTTCCTATTTTGTGGATGAACCGAGCGTTTTTCATCAAGGGCTTCAGCAGCGTTTTACGCGGCGGCAGCAACATGGATACCCTCGTTGCCCTTGGTGCCGCTGCCGCCATGGCAGACGGCCTCGTCAATTTCCTCACCCACCACCGCGGCGAGCTCTTTTATTTTGAAAGCGCGGCCATGATTCTCACGCTCATCACCTTCGGCAAATGGCTGGAGAGCCGCGCCACCGGGCGCACCGGCCAAGCGCTGGAGAAGCTCATGAGCCTGCTACCGCACACCGCCACCGTGTTGAGAGACGGCCAAGCCGTACGCATACCGGCAGATGCCGTGCAAGTAGGCGATTTGCTGCAGGTGCTCGCCGGCGAGCGCTTTGCCACCGATGGCACTGTAGAAGAGGGGTACTCTGCCGTGGATGAATCCACGCTCACCGGAGAAAGCATGCCGGTAGAAAAATCCGTCGGCAGCACCGTGTATGCCGGCAGCGTCAACGGGCATGGGGTGCTAACGGTGCGCGCCACCAAAACACGCGCCGCCTCTGCCCTGTCCGACATGATTCACCTGGTGGGAGAAGCCGCCGCAGGCAAGGCCCCCATCTCTCGCATAGCGGATAGAATCTCGGCCATTTTTGTTCCTATAGTCGTGGGGCTCTCTCTGCTCACCGCAGCGGGCTGGCTGCTGGCGGGGGCAGAAGTCGCCTTTGCGCTATCGTGCAGCATAGCGGTGTTGGTTATCTCTTGCCCCTGCGCTTTGGGGCTTGCCACGCCTGTAGCCATTATGGTGGGCACAGGCCGCGGAGCAGAAAACGGCATCTTGTTCCGCAATGGCGAAGCGCTGGAAAACCTACAACGCATCCGCACCCTTGTGCTGGATAAAACCGGCACCCTTACCGCCGGAAAACCGCAGGTAACAGCCGTGCACCCCGCCACCGGGTACACGACCGAGGATTTGCTGCAACTCGCCACTAGTTTAGAGGCCCAAAGCCACCATCCTTTGGCAGAGGCTATTCGCACACGCTACCCGCAAGCTGCTCCGCACGAGGCAACAGAGCACTGCTATCTGCCCGGCAAAGGCATTACCGCCAGCATCAACGGCACACCTTGTGCTGCGGGCAATGCTGCGCTCATGCACGAGCTGCACATCCAGCTTCCCCCCGCCGACTCAGAGGCCGCACTGCCCCCGGGCCAAAGCATTCTTTATTTTGCCTGCGGCGGTGAATACCGCGGGTACATAGCGGTGGCCGACCCGCTTAAACCGGATAGCCCGGCAGCCGTGGCAGCCTTGCAGAAATTGGGACTGCACCTTGTGATGCTGACGGGCGATAGCAAGGCAACAGCTCAGGCCATTGCCACGCAGGCGGGCCTCACTCATTGGCAAGCAGGCATGCTGCCGCAAGACAAAGAGCAATACATACGCCACTTGCAGGCAGAGGAAACCGCCGTTGCCATGGTGGGCGACGGCATTAACGATGCCCCCGCCCTCACCCGCGCTGATGTAGGCATTGCCATTGGCGCCGGCACAGATATTGCCTTGGAAAGCGCCGGGGTGATTTTGGTGCGCAGCAGCCTAATGGATGCCGTGGGCGCCATACGCCTGAGCCGTGCAGTTATTCGGAATATTCGGCAAAACTTCTTCTGGGCGTTATTTTATAACTGCTTGGCCATACCGTTGGCGGCGGGCGTTTTCTACCCGCTTTTGGGCTGGCAATTGCACCCGGCCATGGCCGCTGCAGCCATGGGGTTGAGCAGTTTCTGTGTTGTATGCAATGCACTGCGACTGCGCCGCTTTACCCTCTTACCACCTCAGCGTATGAAAACGATAACCATTAAAGTAGACGGCATGATGTGCCCGCACTGCGAGGCCCACGTTACCAAAGCCCTGTGTGCCCTGCCCGGTGTGGCGGAGTGCCGCGCCAGCCACCAAGCCAAGGAGGTAGTGATTACCTTGTCCGCCGAAATTCCCTTGGCGCAGCTTCACGGCGTCATCACCGCTCAAGGATATAAAGTGTTGTGAAGTACGAGGGACGAATTCCGACATACGAATTTTAAGTTAGGCTCCCTGCGGTCGCGGGAAAAGCAAGGCCGAAGCTGTCTCTTTTGCTCCGCGCTTTGAGGCGGGGAACTCTTAAATTCGTATGTCGGAATTCGTAATTCGTACCTCCACTGTTTCTTTTTTCTGTTCAAGCGGATTATTTCATGTTAGACTAGCCATTGCATGGGAGCAGGAAACGGAAGAGAGGGCACCGTACGTGTCGCATTACACGGTAAAGGGAAGCTTGGGGGCAAATTAGCAGGCCTGAGCTTACCGAAGCAGATTGTAACCATAGCACTTTGGCCCCTGTTGGAGCAAGTGCTCAGCTTTATTTGCGCCTCCACTTCTCTCTACTTAGCCACCCACATGGGCACCGAAGATGCCGTGACGGAGAAAATTGCCTCCGGCATCGGTGTAACGGGGTACATCTTGTGGCTGGGCTTCCTCATGCAGGGAGCCGTTGGCATGGGTGCCACGGCCATTGTGAGCCGCAACACCGGGGCACGAAAATTCGGGGATGCCAATTATGCCGCCAACCAAGCTGCTGTGCTTGGGCTTATGGCCGGCGTAGCCTCGGCCCTGCTCATGTATGTATCGGCAGACTTCTTGGTATACAAGGTACTGGAGCTCAGCGATTACGCCCGCGAGGTAGCCCTCACCTACATGCACACGGGGTGCTGGGTAGCCGTATTCTCGGGCATCATCTTTGCCGTTAATGCAGCCCTGCGAGGCGCGGGCGACACCAAGACCCCCTTCTACATTATGCTGGCGGTAGATGGGCTCAACATCATTTTCAGTCTCATCCTCGTCAAATGCTTCGGTTTGTTTGTAGAAGGCCTGGCATGGGGCATGATTTTGGGCATGGCTGTAGCCGCCGCTATTCTGGTAAGCATTTTGATACACCGCACCATCCGCATGCGCCGTTGCATGGGCACACGCAGTATAGATGCCTACGCAGAGGAACAGGGAGAAAACTATGTGCCCCCCATCCATCTGCGCCTGCGCGACATGCTGCCGAACGCGCGCTCCATTTACCGCATTTTGGCTATCGGGTTGCCTCAAGCGGTAGAAATCGGTGGCATTTGGCTCATTCAAATCTTTGTGCTCCGCGTCATCTCGCAGTTGGGAGACGCCTATGTGGGCGCCCACAACATAGCCATTCGCATTGAGTCACTCAGCTTCCTGCCCGGCTTTGCCATCGGCATGGCAGGTGCCACCCTTGTGGGGCAATACTTGGGCGCAGGCAGCGTGCGCCTGGCGCTGGAAACGGTGCGCAAATGCGTGCGCTACAGTTTAGTGTTCATGGGGCTCATGGGTGTGTTCTTCTACTTCTTCCCGGAGGTATTTGTGAATCTCTTTGCGGCCAACTCTACTGGGCTGCGCGAAGCCACCATTCCCGTGGTGCAGCTCTTCCTGATTATTGAGCCGTTCTATGCCGCCATGCTCATGATTAAGATGTGCCTGCGCGGCGCGGGCGACACCCGCAGAGTCATGTATGTCTCATACGGCTGCATGGGCTTCTTCCGCCTAGCCTGCCTGTATGTATGGACCGTTTTCTGGCCGGATACCCTCAGTTTGGTCGGCATTTGGTGCCTCTTTACCGTAGATATGGCGGTAGAATATTTCATTCTCAACCGCATGCTCGGTGGCCTTAAATGGGCTCGCAAAAAGGTATAAAAAGCACGCATGCAGTCCATCCGAAAACTGCATGCGTGTTGCTATAAAAATATTCTTGGTCTTTACTCAAACGCCCAACTCCTCGCGAATCACCTCGCGTATGCGGGCTTGCACCTCGGCAATCGAGCCGTCCGCCTCAATGCGGTGCAACCACGGCATTTCCATGGCGGAGTAAATATCGTGGCAGGCTTGCAGGAAGGGCTCGTTCTCAAACGCATCGTGCCCATTGCCACGGGCATTCATGCGCTCCATAGCCATTTCCAACGGAATATCCAGCCAAAAAGCCACATCCGGAATGGTGGCAAACTCCTCATTCATGGAGCGAATATCCTCCACATTGGCGCCGGTGGCTCCCTGGTATGCCATCATGGAGAGGTAGTACCGATCCAACAGCACCCAAGCCCCACGCTCCAAAGCGGGTTCAATCACCTCGCGCACATGCTCGCGGCGATCCTGCAACAGGCAGTTAATTTCCTCATCTATGCTCAACCGTTCCCCGGAAAGCGCTGCATTGCGCACCTTCATTCCCCACTGGCCGCGGGTCGGTTCAAAATCGGTTACAACTTCCAGTCCGCAGGCTCTCAAGTATTGAGCCAATAATTGAATCTGGGTAGACTTCCCCGTGCCGTCTATGCCTTCAAAGACGACCAGGCTGCCCCTTAGGTGAGGTGAATCAGGTTCCATAACGCACAAGAGACTAGCACAGTACATAACAGGTAGCAAGCCTAATTTATTGTAATAACAAACTAATTTCATGCAGGATGAGGGAATGGGGTGGGTTTATTTTTTCGCTCTGTTAAACTTCTTAGTTCATAAATGGAAGTTTGTGGAAGTACGAGTTACGAATTCCGACATACGAATTTGTGAGTTCCGCGCCTTACGGCGCAAAGATAGCAAAGCTCAGCATAAGCTGCCGCCCGCGCCTTGAGCGCGGAACACAAGCCGACTGATAACCCCCGCTTCCCCTGCGAGCCGTAGGCGAGCGGAACTCTAAAATTCGTCCTTCGGAATTCGTCCCTCGTACTTCCATAAATTGCTATTTGTGGGGCCAACAACTAAAAACTTAAACAGAGCGTATTTTTTGTACAGGGCTCCCCCGGTCGCCGTCTGGGCTTATGCGGAGCATTCAACTCATCGTTTTCGAGCTTTTAGAGCTTTCCTGCCGTCAAATTTTGATTTTTTTTCAGAATTCATGTGAAAAATCTTGACAGACGACCCCGGATATAGTATCCTGCCTGCCCGTTCCCGGACAACTTATTAACAAACACACTGAATATCATGCGTTCCGTCACCGTACGTAAAGGAGAACCGATCGATCGCGCTCTTAAGCGCCTGAAGACCAAGCTCGACACCGAGGGTATCCTCGAGGAAATGCGCCGTCGTCGCGCTTTCGAAAGCCCCATGGATGAGAAGCGCCGCAAGGCTCGCTCCGCCAACAAGCGCAACAAGGTTAAGTGGCGCTTCACTAACAAGGAAGAAATCCCCGCTGCAGCCGTAACCCCCGCTGTTGAGGCTTAAGTAAATACCCGTTCGGGAAATTTTCTTGAGGCAGGCGACTCCGCAAAGAGTCGCCTGCTTTCTTTTGCTCCGCGGCAGCTAACGTGTCATTCCTTTTATCTTAATCGGGTTTAGCCTTGCAAAAACGGGTGCCAATGTGTACAATGGCAGGCACCATGCATCCTCACTCAGCAGCCATCGACTTCAACGAGCGCCCGTTCATCTTGTTCTGGGAGGTAACGCGAGCCTGTGCTCTGGCCTGCCGGCATTGCCGCGCTATTGCGCAACCGAAGGCACACCCGGATGAGCTGACCCACGAGGAAGCCATGCGCTTGGTGGATGAAATAGCCGAGCTGCGCCCCCCCATGCTGGTGCTGACCGGTGGCGACCCCATGATGCGCGCCGACATTTACGACATCATTGAGCGCGCCGCCGCCAAAGGCTTGCGCGTAGCCCTTAGCCCCGCGGCCACCCCACGCTTGGTGCACACGGACTTTGCTAAGCTGAAGGCCGCAGGCGTAGTAAGCCTGAGCTTGAGCTTGGATGGCGCCACACAAGAAACGCACGACCGCTTCCGTGGCGTGCCCCACACCTTTGAGCGCACCCTGCAAGTGGCACAAGCCGTGATGGCAGCGGGGATTCAGCTGCAAGTCAACACCACACTGGCAAAGTCAACCTTGGGCGAGTTTGATGCCTTTATTGAACTCATGAAACAAATTAAGCCGGATGTGTGGAGCGTCTTTGTACTGGTACCCACCGGCCGCGCTACGCAAGAAGATTTACCCACCGCCGACGATTTGGAGCAAGTGTGGGAGCGCCTGGAGCAGCTGCGCAGTGAACTTCCCTTTGCTATTAAAACAACAGAGGGCCACCACTACCGCCGCGTGCTCATGCAGGCAGCCCGCAAGGGCGGCATGCCCCCCAAACACATGGTACCCACGCGCGACGGTAAAGGCGTGCTCTTTATTTCTCACACGGGCGAGGTGCAGCCCAGCGGGTTCCTGCCCCTTACCGCCGGCAATGTGCGCACAGATAAGCTTGCCACCCTGTACCGCACGCACCCCATCTTTACGGAATTACGCAACGACGACGCCTTGGGCGGCAAATGCGGCAAGTGCGAGTACCGCAAGGTATGCGGTGGCTCTCGTGCACGCGCTTACGGCTCAGGAGACGGCATGATGGGAGCAGAACCGCTCTGCAATTATATTCCCATGGCCTGCCGCGCGGAGAACAACATCACACATACCACAACACGCAGCAATGATTAACATCACTCGCCTCTGGTGCGGCGCTGAGCAGCCCGCAGACCATATTCGCTACGGTTTGGGCCACGGCTCACATGCCCCCCATGCCAGCACAGCCGCCTGCTCCCCCACGTCTTCCCGCACCCGCAAACCCATTGTCGTTTGGAACATTACCCGCACCTGCAACCTGCGCTGCGTGCATTGCTATGCAGACTCTCACGCAGAGCAATACCCGGGTGAGCTCAACTGGGAGCAATGCTGCGCTGTTATCGACGACCTTGCCGACTACAAGGTCAATGCCCTCCTGCTCTCCGGCGGCGAGCCCCTGCTGCACCCGCAGCTGCCTAAGCTGCTGGAGCGCGCCACAGAGAAAGGGCTGAAGGTCACCATCTCCACCAACGGCACCCGCATCACCAAGGAATATGCAGAGCTCTTCAAGAAACAGGGCGTGGCCTATGTGGGCATCTCTTTGGATGGCATTGGCGCCGTTCACGATTCCTTCCGCGGCGTTAAAGGCGCCTTTGAGGGGGCGATTCGCGGCTTTAAGCACTGCGAGCAAGCCGGACAAAAAACCGGCCTGCGCCTCACCCTCACCCGCAACAACGTGCAAAGCATGGAGGAGATTCTCAACTTCATTGAAAACGAGGGCATTCAGCGCGTATGCTTCTACCACTTGGTACCCACGGGCCGTGGTGTGGATGTTGCCAGCCTGCACCCGGAGGAAGCACGCGCCGCGCTGGATATGCTCATTGCCCGTGCAGAAAAATGGCACAACAGCGGCGCCACTCGCGAGCTTCTGACGGTAACGCAACCCGCAGACGGCATCTATATTCTGCTTAAGCAACTGCGCGAGGGTAATCCGCTGGCTCAGCAAACTCTCAAGCTCCTGCAATGGAACGGCGGCGGTGCCAATTCCTC
Source organism: uncultured Akkermansia sp. (assembly GCA_904501975.1). Classification (GTDB taxonomy): domain Bacteria; phylum Verrucomicrobiota; class Verrucomicrobiia; order Verrucomicrobiales; family Akkermansiaceae; genus Akkermansia. The sequence continues at coordinate 8,257 of CAJGCZ010000008.1, read as the reverse complement.
CGGCCGTGGCATTGCCAACATTGATACTCAAGGCAATATTCACCCCGACCAGTTCTGGCAAAGCGTCACCTTGGGCAATGTTAAAACGCAAAAGTTCAGCGAGGTATGGGAGGCTGCTTCCGAGCCCTCTGCTGCCGAGCTGCAAAAGCTGCGCGGTGCAGAGGACCCGCTTGAGCGCCAAAAATTGCTCAGCGGCCGCTGTGCCACCTGCAAGCACTTTGCCCTTTGTGGCGGCGGTTTCCGCACCCGTGCCGCCTTCGCCAACGGCCATTGGTTCGGTTCCGACCCCGGTTGCTATCTGACAGACGAGGAAATTCAGACCGAATTGCCGTAAAATAGAAAAAAATCCGCTAAATTTTCAAAATTCGGCAGCTTTTTTCTTGCAAGGAAAGAAACAATATGGTATCACTGATTTTGTCATGAAGCGCTTACTCCTTTCTACACTTCTTCTCGCACTCGTCGGCACGACGTATGCCGACATCCAGGCTCCGCCTGCATCTGAGTACACCGCCACCCGCAAGCTTGGCCGTGCTATTGGCAACATTCTCTTCGCCGTTGAGGAAATCCCCGTGACCATCCTCCGCTGGAATGATGCCGAAGGCAACTACGCCGGCTACTCCGTTGGTTTGGTTGAGGGCTTTACCCGCACTGCCACCCGCATGGGTTACGGTCTGTATGAGCTCGTTACCTTCTGGGCTCCGACCTACAAGTGCACCTACCGTCCTCCCTACCAGGGCAGTTGCGGTCGCAGCGGTCTCAAAGAGTACAACACCTGGTCCGGCTTCTCCGAGTTCCCGGAAGAGCTTGGCTTCCAGTCCAAGTACGACTATTCCCGCCGTAGCGGGCACTAATTGAGAGTGCAGGTAGTCGGTGAAATAAGCCATGCTTCTGCAGAGCTGATTGAAGGCTAATTCACCGCAAGAAACTTTATCGCGCCCCGACTGATCATCGGGGCGCTTTTTTATTGTTGTTCGCTCTGTTAAACTTCTCAGTTAATAAAGGGGAGTTTGGCGGCCCTCCGTACTACGCACCGCAGGTGCGTTCTTCACCACGGCCTAAGCCGTTCTGCCTTAGTGGGATTGTCAAGTACCACTCACCGCCCGCAACACGGGCATTTCACTGCGGCGACAGCCGAAATTTCACTGGCGTGAGCAAATATCACTGAATCGCACCACCTTTATAGTGATATTTGCCTTGCAGGCAAGTGATATTCTGCCTACGGCAGAGTGATATTGAGCCTTCGGCTCAGTGATATTGCCTCGCTACGCGAGGCAGTGAAAGCGCTATTAGGGCTCAATATACAAGGCATAATCCACATCCAACGAATTACACAGCTCTACCAACTGCACAAACGAGGCCATGTTGGCCGCAGAAGGCTTCCAGAAGAGATTAACCACAGCCTCCTTCTCTGCCAGGGCTTTCAACTGAGTCTCCAACTCGGCCATGGATTGCCCACTAAACATCAACAGGTTTTCCTCCGAAAAAAGGCGGAAAGAAGCATCCGCTCCCAGCATGAGGTGATTGGCCGTTTGGCTGGTATAGGTTGGGGCAACCTCCACCCAACTCTCCCCCTTGCTCAGGGCAAGGCGCACCGGAATCTTAAGCATATCGCACGCAGTCACGCATTCCAACATGCTTTGCAGCATCTTGTCTGCCACAGCGCCGGTTGCAGCAGAATCCAAAGAAAAGACGACGCAATGGAAATACTTGAGTTCGTACTCATACTTCAACGCATCCATCAGCTTAAGAAGCTCGCCGGTGGTATCCGGCCACTGCACCACATTGTCCGCACCCGGCAACGGTGAGCCGCATACATCCACCACAGAAATGTTTTTGTCCCAATGCACCGGAGGAAGCAAAAAGCCTGAAACCATAGCCTCTGCCGGGCCATTATCGGACACGGCGTTCTCAGCATCATCAGCATGCACCATCGGGAGCAGTAAAACAGGCATCAGGAAGGAACGTATACGCAGCATAACAATATCATACACAACAGCACCGCCATGTCAAGTTCAAAGGAATTCAGAAGCGCTAAAATGGCAACTAGCGCAATCAAGCCTTGCAGGGTGTAAAGGTATATGTTACAATGGGGTCACGTTATGACCTTAGATGAGCTCAGAGCAGAAATTGACCTGATAGACGCCCAGATTGTGGAGTTGATAAAGAAGCGCATGCAATGCGTGCACGGCGTCGGCAAACTGAAGAAGGATGCCAACTCTCACATTTTTGTGCCGGAGCGCGAGAGCCAGCTCATCGAAAAAGTGCTGCTGCACAACGCCGGAGAACTACCGGAAAAGGGTTTGAAAAGCATTTACCGCCAAATTGTCAGCATGAGTCTGCATTTGGAAGGCGGAGTAAAGGCCGGCTACCTAGGCCCACCCGGAACTTGGAGCCACCAAGCCGCACAATCCCGCTTTGGCGACAGCGTAGAGCTGCTGCCCTACCCCTCCTTCGGGCAGATTTTCCGTGCGGTGGAAATCGGAGAAATCAATTACGGAGTCATCCCCATTGAGAACAGCACAGACGGCCGCATCTCTCAAGCCATTGACCTGCTGGGGAGCACCGAGCTGCGCATCTGCGCACAAATCCACCTCAATGTTCGCAACTGTCTGATGGCAAACATTGAGCGCTCCGCTATCCGCAAGATATACTCCCATTCTCAAGTGTTGGGCCAATGCCGCGAGTGGCTGCGCAAGAACTTCCCCAAGGCAGAGCTCATCTCCACCGCCTCCACCACCGTGGCCGCCAAGCTGGCCTACGATGAAGCAGAGAACGGCGCCGCCGCACTGGGTAGCCCCTTAGCAGCAGAGTACAACGGATTGCAGGTGCTCGAAACCAACATTCAGGACAAAGCCGGCAACACCACACGCTTTGCCGTCATTGGCAACCAAACAACAGCCCCGAGCGGGCAGGACCGCACCACCATCTGCTTTGGTGTGCCGCACACCGCCGGCAGCTTGGTCGATGTTTTGGCCGTCTTTAAGGAGCACGGCATCAATATTTTCTGCATGGACTCCCGACCCACGCGCGACACCGCATGGGAGTACCTCTTCTATATTGACGTAGAGGGACATGCAGATGCCGCACCCTTAAAAGAATGCGTGGAGCTACTGCGCAAGCGCACCCCCATGTTCAAAGTATTGGGTTCGTACCCCGAGCAATAATTCCTCCACAGAAAAAGCACCATGGCATTCACCCAAGACCAAGCATTTGAGTTGCTTTGCAACGCCCGCAACAACGGGCGCCAGCCCCACGCCATGCTTTTTACCGGCTCCACCCACGCCGGTACCCACAAACTGGCCTTGCGCTTGGCCGCCGCCCTCAACGGAGCTAAGGCAGATTCGCTGGAATCCCTGCAACACCCGTACTGCCGCGTGCTGCGCCCGGGCTCCAAAATACGCACCATTTCCATTGATACCGTGCGCAGTGTAGAGCCCTTCCTTGCCCTGCGAGCAGAGGATGGTGCCACCAAGTTGGTGATTATTGACGAGGCCGACCGCCTGATGCCCGAGGCCGCCAATGCCTTCCTGAAAACACTGGAAGAGCCCCCGCCGCAAACCCTCATCATCCTCATCACAGAAATCCCCAACGCACTGCTGCCCACCATCTTATCGCGCTGCATCCGCATCGATTTGCGCGAAACGCAGCCCGGCGTGCGCCTCTCCACCGTGCAAAAGCTCTTTTTGCCCGCCGTGCGTGCCGCCCTCCCCCGCGTGGGCAACGATGTAGCAGCCCTCGCCCTGCGTGCCGATTTTCAGGACCTCCTCAGCAAGCGCCGCGAGGAAATCACCGAGCGCATCACCTCCGCCTTAAAAGCAGAGGCCAAAAGCATCTCCGAAGGCACGGATATTCGCAACTGGGAGGCCATGCAAAAGGATATCACCAACGCGCGTATTGAGTCCGAGTATCTTGGCGAGCGAAGCCAAATGCTCGAGTTGCTCACCCTGTGCTTCGGCCAAGCCGTGCTCATTGCCTCACAAGCGCCGGATGTGCACCCCATTGCCCCGGAGCTGCAAACTCTTGCCTCTCAATGCAGTGTAGCAGACCTTCTGCGCCGCATGCGCGCCGTGGACGACCTGCGACAAGACCTCAGTTACAACGTCAATGAAGCTTTGGCGCTCGACTCGCGCCTGCTCGACATCATCGGCACCTCACCATTATGAACAGCATGACCGGATTCGGGGCTGCAACCGCCCCTCTCAATAATGCCACCCTTCGTGTAGAAATCGGCGGCGTTAACCGCAAACAAACAGAAATCTCCGTCTCTTTGCCCCGCGCCTGGGCTGAGCTGGAAACCAACGTGCGCGAGCTCGTGGCCGGCTCCGTTTCCCGTGGACGTGTCAACGTCACCATCTCCCTCCAAGCCGGCCCCACGGCTGCAGGCAATTTATCCGTCAATAAAACCCGCCTTGCCGCCTTGCAACAATGCTTGGCAGAGGTGAGCGACACCCTGCAACGCCCGGTAGACACCACGCTGGACGGCCTCATTCGCCTCGGTATCATTGCCGAAGAAAGCGAGAGCGATATCCCCCTCGAAACCGCTTGGGCCGCAGCAGAGCCCGCCGTGCGCGCCGCCCTGCAAGCCTTCCTCACCCTGCGTGCAGAAGAAGGCGCCAACATGAAGGCCGACCTCCTGCGCCGCATCGGCACCCTGCGCAACTACCGCGAGCAGCTCATTGCCCGCGCCGCCGGCGTGCCCGCCCGCTACCGCGAGCAATTGCTCAAGCGTTTGGAGGAAAGCGGCCTGCCCCTCCCCGCAGACGACGACCGCATCATCAAAGAAATTGCCCTCTTTGCGGACCGCTGCGACGTGAGCGAGGAAACCACCCGCCTCCTCTCCCACCTCGATCAATTTGAACGCATTTGCGACAAGCAGGAAGCCGTGGGCCGCACGCTCGACTTCCTCTGCCAAGAAATCTTCCGCGAGCTCAACACCACGGGCTCCAAAGCCAATGATGCAGAGTTGGCTCAGCTCGTTGTCACCGCGAAGACCGAGCTGGAAAAAATCCGCGAACAAGTACAAAACATTGAATAAGAATATGCTCGGCTCTCTCCTCATCGTATCCGGCCCCTCCGGCTCCGGCAAAACCACCCTCTGCCGCCGCGCTGAAGCCGCCGGCCTCACATCCTACTCCATCTCCTGCACCACGCGCCACCCCCGCCCCGGCGAGCAGGACGGCGTGGATTACCACTTCCTCACCCCCGAGGTCTTTGCCGCCAAAGTTGCTGCCGGCGAGTTCTTGGAGCATGCCACCGTGCACGGCAACTCCTACGGCACCCTTAAGGCTGATATCATCGACCTCCTGCAACAAGGCAAAAATGTGGTGATGGACATCGATGTGCAAGGCGCTGCCTCCATCCGCGCTTGCGACGACGCCATCATCCGCCGCGCCTATGCCGACGTGTACATCCATGTTCCCTCTGCCGAGCTGGAGGCCCGCCTGCGTGGCCGCCAAACCGATAGCGAAGAGGTGATTCAGCTGCGCCTCCACAACGCCGCAGAAGAAGACGCCCGCCAAGGCGAATACCAATACGCCCTGGTCTCCGGCGACCGAGAGGCCGATTACTCCCGCTTCCTCGCCCTCCTCACCACCCTGGGCATGCGCACGCAGTTGGCTTAATCCTCAGCCTTCCTTTTTCATCCGACCGCGCTCGAGCTGCCCATGCCCGAGCGCGGTTGTTATTTATCTCTCAGCAACAGCCATCCCGCCGACACATGGCATCTGAAAGTAAATAATTTGTCTATATCGTAGGGTGGGACTTCAGTCCCACCTTTTTGGTGGTATGGTTTGATAATAAATGTTGGACTAAAGTCCAACACTCCGACAGTATAAAGTTCGGAAGCGAACGGAATTCTCGAGCGTCTCGTGAGGGGTGGCAGAGAACGCCGCTGTGAGAGCACAAAAGCGGGGCGGGCGCGAGAATAGGCTTGACGCGCGGGATGAGGATGATAAAATGAAGGAAATCTAACTGTTTATATAAGATATGATCAGGTTTGCCTCTACTGACTGTCGCCGCGAGACCGGCAATATTAAGTGGGACCTCCAGGGTCCGTTGCCTTTCGGTATTGCTGATATGGACATTGAGTCACCGCCCTGCGTGGTAGATGCTCTGCAAAACCGCCTGAACCACCGATTCTATGGCTACGCCTTCATGACGGACGAGTTGCGTGCCGCCATTACAGCTTACCTGAAGGAGAAGCACGGTGTAACTGCCGCGCAGCCGGAATGGCTGCACGAGCTGCCGGGCTGCGTGCCCGCCTTTACCCTTGTGGCCCGTACCGTATGCCCTGAGCCGCAGCACGAGGTGATGGTGTGCTCTCCCACGTATCCGCCGATGCTGCATTGCCATGAGGATGCCCGCTGCAGCCTGCTGAGTGTGCCCTTCCAATTTAAGAACGACCGCTGGGAGTTTGACTGGGAGGCCATGGAGGCAGCCGTAAGCCCCAACACCAAGCTGTTCTTGCTGTGCAACCCGCACAATCCGTTGGGCCGAGCCTGGAGCCGCGAGGAGCTGGAGAAGGTGGCGGACTTCTGCGAGCGCCACGACCTGATACTCTGCTCCGATGAAATCCATTGCGACCTTGTGCTGGATGAAGACAAGAAGCACCAGTGCGCCTTGACGCTGCCGGAGAACATGCTGCAGCGCACGGTGATGCTGAGCGCCCCGAGCAAGACCTTCAACATTGCCGGTATTTGCTTTACCTACATGGCTGTGCCCAATGCTGAGCTGCGCGCCGCCATCCGCAAGACACAGGGCCACAGCCTGCCGACCCTCAACGTGTTTGCCTACGCCGCCTCCTTGGCTGCCTACACTAAGGGCTGGGAGTGGCACCAGCAGCTGCTTAAGACTCTGCGTGCCAACAGACAGGCCGTTATTGACTATGTGGCTGCAAACTTGCCCATGATTAAGACACGCCACCAGGAAGCTACCTACCTGGCATGGCTGGATTGCTCTGCACTGGGTGTGGAGTCTCCGCATGCTTTCTTCCGCGAGAAGGCCGGTGTATACCTGGACAACGGCGCCAACTTTGGCGACCCGCAGTGTGTGCGCCTCAACTTTGCCACCTCGCCGGAGATGCTCGAGCAGGGTCTTGATGCCATGAAGAAGGCGGTGGACGAGTTGCTTGCCACGCGCTAATCTCCCTCTTATAAGCAGCATGCTGTGCACAGCACGGCATGCTGCCACTACCCCACCCTATTAAACTATCCCCCTATGAAACGCCCGTTATTTTGTGAACTTTGCCCGCTGGCATTCCGTTTATCCCGACTCAAGGGAATTATGCTCCGCAAGTTGAAGGATGCGCTGAGCCGCGCCCACTTCAGCAACACTCTTTCAGCAACGCCCTTGGCTGCCCTCATCAAGAGCCATAGCAGCCCCATTTGCCGAAATCTGGAGGGCGTGGATCAAGAGCTGCAACGGAACAAAGCCGTCAATTTATCCATTGCCATTCAACAGCTCAACGGCATCATCATCGCCCCGGGAGAGACCTTCTCTTTATGGCATTTGGTGGGCGATACCACCGCGCAAAAAGGCTACCTACCGGGTTTGGTGATTCATGGCGGCAAACCGACAGCCGGTATGGGCGGAGGCATGTGCCAGCTCTCGAACCTGCTGCATTGGCTTGTGTTGCACTCAGAGCTCAGCATCACGGAAATGCACCACCACGAGCGCTTCAACCTCTTTCCTGACGACAAGCGCGTGGTTCCCTTCGGCTTGGGCACAAGTATTGTGTACAATTATTTGGACTACCGTGTTACCAACAACACCGCCCACAGCTACCAATTTTTGCTGAGTATTGACTATGGTTCCCTTAAGGGGGAATTGAGATGCGCCGCGCCACAAGAGCACCACTATGCCATCCGGGTGGAGAATGACCGCTTTGTGAGAGAAGCCGGCGGCGTGTTCCGCATGGGGGATATTTATCGCGATGTTTACCGTTCAACAGGAGAGCTCTGCCACAGCGAACTTTTACGCCATAACAGAGCTCTGGTGATGTATGAGCTTCCGCCTGAGGCTATAGCCGAAAGCGATGTTTAAGTTTTCGGGTGATAAAAAAACACTGCCTGCAACGCAGGCAATATCACTGCGGCAGCAGCCGCAATTTCACTTGCGTATGCAAATATCACTTTCTGCGCAGCAGAAAATATCACTAACCTCCATTGTTTTATAGTGATATTTGCCTTTCAGGCAAGTGATATTCTGCCTTCGGCAGAGTGATATTGAGCTTTTCCAGCTCAGTGATATTGCCTCGCTC
>CAJGCZ010000007.1 GCA_904501975.1 uncultured Akkermansia sp. | reverse complement strand
GTGCAGACGCTGCTGGTGCAAATCCCAATGGTAGCGCAGCAGGGATTCTGCGGTTTCGGTAGCATAGCGCTCAGGATTAATACACTTGAGGTACAAATCGTAGTTCTTTTCTTTGATGGAGGCTAAGAAGATTTCCATCACGCGCTCGGGCGTGGCGTCCTGCGGCACATCCTTCTCCGTATACCAACCTTCTTTGATGCCGGCTACCTTTTCTTCCTCTACGAAAGAGCCGCTCTTATCGTGGTTGGGGTCGAAGGTGGCCACCACGCGGCCATCAATGTAGAGCGCTTCGGGTTCTACTACCCAGCCCCATGCCATGTTGGTGCGGCGGTTGCCGGGGATTTCAAATGCCGGGCCGGAAATTTTACCCAATACAGTGAAGTTAAGACTGTCGCCGAGAGAGCCATCGACCTCGCGGCGGAAGCGCTTGATTGCCTCGTATGGCCCAAGCCATTCGCGACCGCCAATGTTCACGAAATAGAAGCCGGTGGAGGGTTTGCCCACGACAATATATTCTCCGGAGGCACCCACGAACTGGTTATCGGGATATTTTACATCCGGCAGCACAATGGTTTTGTCTGTCGGGTCTGTCTCAATCGTGCTCTTAATGGGGTCAACTGTGGGGAAAACTTTTGTGAGGATGTCTCGGCCCTGCTGCAGTTCCGCCCACTTGGTTTTGCTGAGCTGGGCGTATTTTTCACGCAGTTGCTTTTCGTTGTTGAGGTAGGCCACCATGGCCGGGGTAATCTGCTGGTAGTTGCCCTTGCTCATCATGAGGGCCGTGCGAGCGCGCTCATAGAGAGCCAGCACAGCCGGGTCCTCGGGGTAGGCTTTCATGAGTGTCTGAATGCGGTTGAGCGCCTCGTTCTTGTTGCGGAACATGGTGTTGGCATTGCCGCCGGCTCGCTTCACTTCGGCCTCAAACTCTTTGAGGTAATAATCTGCAAAGCCTACGTCTTTTTGCGGGGCTTTAGCGGGGGCTGCGAAGGCGCTCAAAGCCAAAAGGGGAAGAATAACTAAAATGGATTTTTTAAGCATAATGATGGAGTGTGTGGTTGTGTTTTGAAAAAATTAACGAGGGCGACGAGTGGCTGTAACCGGGCGTTTTCGAGGTCTTGGGGCCTTGTGCTTATTGTCAACGCGGGATGGTTTATCCGGTGCGGCGCTACTGTGGTGCGGTCGCTCGCAGTGGTGCGAGGGCTCAGGCTTGCTGTCATGGTGGTGGGGTGGTGCCGGTTTGGGCGGCGGTGTGTGGTGGTGATGATGGTGGTGGTATTCATCATCATCCCAATCCCACGCGATGAGGGCATCCAGCACCAATTCGCAAGAGGATAACAGCGTAGCCATACTTGCGATTGCGGATAATGTGAAAAGTTTATGTTTCATGGTATACGTCGTTAAAAAAGTTATTTACGATTGCGAGCCTTTAGCAGAATTGCACGAATGGCTTTAGCATTCGGGCCTCCCACGCAATCATCCACGCTGGCACCTTTGGCGGTTTTTGCATCGAGGTCGGCTCCGTGGTCGACAAGCCATTGCACAATTTCAACGTGGCTGAGCCCGCAGGCATTGTGCAAAGCGGTGGTGCCGTTGGCCTTGGTAATAACCGTGTTAACGTCGCCTCCCTCCATAATTTGAGGAAGAACAGAGAGTAACCGCTTTTGGTACAACTTCTCTACGGCGCCGGTGTAGGTGTGGTTTTCCAGCTCTCGTACCAGCTCGCTGAGTCCATCGTCAACGCTTTGGATGGCGCCGTCCGTTTCCTCCTCCTGCGGCATGGCAACATAGCCGGAGGTAACATTAGCTGTATTAAGGTGGAATGTTGCGTTTTCAACATACCAAGAAACCTCCTCTTCGTGCCAAGCTACGTCAGCCGTGCCCTCTGTTGCAGATGAGAAATAGAGTTGAATGTCTACATGCATGTCATTGCCAGTAATCCAAATGGCTGAATCCTTGGGCCTATAAGTTACAACAACAGGCGGCCATGGTGAATCCTCGGTGGATTCATGCAATTGGTAGCTGTAGCTGTTATTACTGTTTGCGGGAAAATGCAGATAAAGAGAGCTGTGTGTACACGGCTGCCAATGGGTGGGGCGCTCGTTTTTATCTGTAGTGGTTGTTTTACCATTGCGTACACATATCTCCAAAATCTTGCCATCCATGCATACGGGAGCAGCCTGCTCAGCAACAACTGCGCCGGCAGATACTATCAGAGTGAGTATAGAGGTAAGTGATTTCATCGTTGTTTCTGGATTGTTTTATTCCACTCCCAGCATACGCAGAAGCTCGTTGAACGCGGATTGAACCATATCGCCGAACCAGGCGCTGATATCATCCGCATAATAATAGAGAGCACAACCAAAGCCTATAAGTGCCAGTGCGCCGGCAATCTCTTTAATGTAAAACCAGATAAACTCCAGCGTGGTCATCTCCGGTTCTTTTTCTTTCTTTTGTTTGGCCATTGTCGTATAAAATTGTGTTAAGTGTTAATCTTTCATTTGCAGGGCTTTTTGTACCTCTGCATAATTGGGTGTATCTGCCGGAAGTTTGGTGGGTTTACCTTCTTCATCGAGCAAGCGACGGTCTGCTCCGTTGCTGATGAGCCAGCGTACCAGCTCTGCGTTCCCCTCACGTGCCGCGCGATACACGGCGCTCATTCCATCGTAGTCCATTCCCTCGTCTTCGCGGGTCAGAATCATGTGCGGAAGATGCGACAGGATGAAGCTATCCTTGCGATAAACCTGTTGCATGTAAAAGCGGCGTTGCGTCAAATCTCGCATGATGCTCTCCACAAACTGGTCTTCTGTCATCTTAGCGTTCAATACGCGGGTGAGATGAATCGCGGTCATATCCGTGGGGCATAAGCACAGACTATATATGCCATTGTCGTCTTTGATGTAACGGTAGAGTGTGCGAGCCATGCGTTCTGCTTCTGCATCGTTTACGGTGAACGCGTAATGGGCATCTTCCAAAGCAACGCCGGCAAAGGCCACATCCATGAAGTCGGCTGCTTGTCGAGCCTCTTCGTCAGTCACCTTCGGGCCTTGGTACGGGGCATCTCGCCAGGCGCGAGCCTCTTGGAGAATGGCTTTAATTTTGGCTGCGTTTTTGCCGCCGATGCAGGCATCGATACTGGCGCCTTTATCGGTGGACATCTGCATGTCTGCCCCATGGTCCACCAGCCACTGAACCAGTTTTACATGGCTGAGCCCGCAGGCGTAGTGCAGGGCCGTGTTTCCCTTATAGTCTGGGTTGGTGTATGAGGCATCAAAGGTCATCATCACCTGCGGCAGCAGGGTAATCAGGCGTTTTTGGTACAGTTTATCTGTGGCATTTTTATAGCGGGTGGCTTCTATTTCTTTCAGAATATCAGCCAGCCCGTCATCCCACATCTCCGGGTCGCGTGCAATAATTTCTTCCGGCAGCTCCACGCGAGAGGCCGCATCAGAATCCTGCTGAACCGAGAAGGTGGTGTTGCGAATGTGGCGGGTGTCACCGGCCTCATGCCAGACAATTTCGGCCGTGCCGGAGCTGTTGTCCGTATAGGTGAGGGTGACGAGAACGCTTAAATCCGCACCTTCCAATTTGACATAGGCTCTACCTTCACTCGTTTGCGAATGATAACTGACGGCCAAATCTTTACGGAGGCTGTACTCCGCTGTGGTGGAGAAGCCGGAGCTTTCCGGGAAGTCGATGACGAAATCCGTCACCTCCTTCCATGTATGCCACGGAAGCTCAGGCACTTGGTACATGCGTGAGCGAGCCACTTGAGCGCCCGTCATGTGAATGCTCACGGTATGGTTGGCAATATCCTCCGGCCCCAGAGCCCACAGCGTCGGGGCTCCGGCCAGTAACCACATAAGGAGATGAGAATGGCGAATTTGCATGGCCGGGATTATTCTTTGGTCAACTCAACTCGCGAAACATCGGCATAGTCGATTTCTGCCTTGGTTTCCAGTACCTTAATCATGCTGGTGGCCCCGTCTATGTGGGCAGATACGCCGGGGTCGGCAGGCATGGCCTCTGTGGTGGCGCAGAGGTAGGAGTTGATGGCCAGAGTGTAGCGGGCTTCCGGGTTAATCGGGGTGCCATCTGCGAGATGGGCAGAGGTGATGCGCATTCTGTCTGCCCCCTTGGGCCAAACGGCCTTGTAGCTCATGCCGGATACGCAGGGAGCGCCGTGGTCGTCGTTCTGAGTAATGTTCTCCAGCACACGAATAAGCTCGGTGCCTGTTACCGTCATGCGGATGGTATCATTGCCGAAGGGGTCGAGGCTGTAGACGTCGGCCACGGTAATGGGACCCGCCGGGAAGGAGTCCAAGCGCACGTTGCCCATGTTGACCACGGCAATATCCGTACCAACACAGCTGCGGATAGCATCGGCCATCATGCAGCCCATGCTCTCACGACGGCTAATATCTCGCTTAACCGTGGAAAGAACACGCTTAAAGAAAGGTTGTGCCTTAATTTGCTCCACCATCGCGGCGGTGGTGGCATCGGCTTCGTAATTCTTCAGCGGTAGCAGTTCAGCTTTCTTGCTGAGCACTTTGCCGTTTTCAACATCGAAGGTGAGGCGGGTAAGGTACTTGAGCTTGTTCTGCGTTTGGGTAATCAAGACCCCGTTCTCAAGGTGGCCGTTTTCCACGCGCGTGTGGCTGTGTCCGCCGATAATGGCATCTGCCTCGGGGAAAATGCGGGCAAGCTCAATATCGGTCTCAAATCCCAGGTGAGTCAGCAGAATAAGGATATCACACTGGCTGCGCAGATAACGGAAAGCAGGGGCTACTTCCAACGGATTAAGGAATCCGATTCCTTTGCACTGGTCCGGGTGTGCATCCGGGCGTCCGTTGGCATCCACCTGCAGTAGGCCTACCACGCCAATGCGGACACCATCGCGCTCGAAAATTTTGTACGGCTTGAGCTGTATGCCGTGCGTATCAGTGGGGAATACGTTGGCGCTCACAAACTCAAAGTCGGCAGTCTTGATGCAGTGAGCCAGGGCGGCGGGGCCGCCGTCGAACTCATGATTGCCCAGAGCAGACAAATCAAAGCCGATGTGGTTCATGAGCTCAATCATAGAAGCTCCGGGGTGGTCTCCGCAGTCCACATAAGGGCTGCCGGTGCGGTTATCGCCGGCAGAAAGTAAGAGAAGCCGGGGGGCCTTAGCGCGTTCTTGCTGTACGCAGGTAGTCAGGTTCGGCACGCTGTCGATATTGGCATGCATGTCATTGATGCCCAATATGGTAACTTGCTCAGCAAAGGCGCTGCCCAGCAGCCCGACCAAGGAGAGTAAAATAGATTTTTTCATATCGATGAGAGTTTATTGTTCAATTTGTACCTCTACACGGGAGACATCTGCGTAATCCACCTCGGTTTTCTTCTCCAAGAAGCGGATAAGGCATTCGGCGCCATCACTATCAATGGCAACACCCGGATTGGCAGGTGGTGCAGACGTGGTGGAGGCTATGTAGGAGTTGTAGGCCACTGTGTAAACGGCCTCCGGGTCGATGGGGGTGCCATCCGCCAACTTTGCTTCGGTAATACGCATGGGCTTGAGCTCCGCTGCCGGTTTGATGGCCTTGTACGTCATGCCGGATACACAGGGGGCTCCGTAGTGGTCGGTGCCGGGAATACTCTCCAACAGGGCTATCAACTCTTTACCGCTCATGGTGGTGCGGATGATAGCGTTGCCGAAGGGATCCAAGCGGTATACATCTGCCACAGAGAGCGGGCCGGCGGGGAAGTCTTCCAATCGCACGCCACCGAGGTTGACAATGGCAATATCCGTGATGGCGCGAACGCAAAGGGCATCCGCCATCATGCAGCCCAAACTTTCGCGGCTGGTGATATTGCGCTTGACCGTGGTAAGCTGGCGCTTGAAGAACGGTAGACTCTTTGTCTTCTCTACCAGCTCTGCCGTGGCTTCATCTGCCGGTAAGTTTTCCAAGGGTATCAAGGCGGACTGCTTCTTTACAACCTTACCGTCCTCTACATCAAAGGTAAGGCGGGTCAGGTATTTAAGCTTGTTTTCAGATTGAGTGATGAGGACGCCGTTTTCGATGTGGCCTTTTTCCACACGTGTGTGGCTGTGGCCACCAATGATGGCATCTGCCTCGGGGAACATTCGAGCCAGTTTCAGGTCATCCTCGAAACCCAAGTGGGTGAGAATGATGAGCACATCGCAGTGGGCTCGCAGGTGCTTGTAGCATGCCGCAGTATCAAAGGGGGAAGAAAACTGCATACCTTGGCATTTGTCGGGATGGGCATCCGGTATGCCGCTCTCACCCACTTGCACAAGCCCGAGCACGCCAATGCGTACGCCGTTGCGCTCAAAAATCTTGTAGGGCTTTACGTTGATGCCTTGCGTGTCTGTTGTGAAGATATTGGCACAAACAAACTCGAACTCAGCGGCGTTAACGTAGTCGCGAAGCGCTGCTGCGCCGGAGTCGAACTCATGATTGCCGAAGGTGGACAGGTCAAAGCCGATGTGGTTCATGAGCGTAACCATCGGAATACCGGGGCGGTTTCCGTTATCGACATAGGGGTTGCCGGTGCGGTTGTCGCCGGCAGCCATCAACAGTAACCCCGGGTCATTGAGTCGCTCTTGTTTAACGCAGGTGGACAGCTGGGGCATGCCGTCGATGTTGGCATGCATATCGTTAATGCCCAGTACTGTAACCTGCTCGGCAAAGGCTGTGCCAAACATGGCTAACAGGGAGAGAAATCTTGTTTTGTTCATGAGTCTGATAAAAGTTGTTGTGGTGCGCGGAAAAATTAGCGGGGGGATTGCGTGAAGATGTGGCGGCCGTCGCACATGGGGCTGTCTGCGGCAATCACATTGCCCCAAGCATCGTAAAAGGGACCTTCACACATGGGGTGGCCGCCATCGGTGCAGTAGCGGCGCACGGCATCCATGGCGGTAGCGCCTGTGAAAATGCGTACAACGGTTTCATTGACGTATACAATCATAATGCAGGGGAGGGTAAAATGTTGATGATGAGATTGTGCGGAGTGGCTTCGAATCTGTTTTCGGCCTGTCCTTCAAAACCTATTACCTCGCCATTGGCGGTACAAGTATAGCTGTTGCCGGATTGAGCAGTGAGTTGCAGGTGCCCGTTAAAATGAACGGCTCGGCCGTCTCCCACCCCGTCAAAGGAGATTTCAGCCGTTTGCCCCGTGGCATTGTAGGCAAAAATCTTAAGTTTGGGCATGGGGGCATTCTCGCCCATGCAGTAGGTGGTGGGGGTGCTTTCTCCCGTTTTGGTGCAGGTCAGGGAGATGGTGCATGTATCCAGCGTTGTGGGTAGTGTCATGCTCTGCTTGCTCGTAGTAATGGTAGAACATGCTGTACAGCAAAGTAATA
Source organism: uncultured Akkermansia sp. (assembly GCA_904501975.1). Lineage (GTDB taxonomy): Bacteria > Verrucomicrobiota > Verrucomicrobiia > Verrucomicrobiales > Akkermansiaceae > Akkermansia. Next base: position 58,131 of record CAJGCZ010000007.1, on the reverse strand, counting down.
CACTTGCTGCACATAATGAAATTGAACTCGATTTAACAGTCATGACGTTATAGAAAAAGAGGATATCTTATAAATGGAAAGTGCGGGGTGCCGAAGCACCCCGCTGAATAACATTCAGAATGGGCTGATTACTCAGCTGCGGATTCTGTGGCTGCAGGAGCCTCTGCTGCTGCGGCGGCCTTAGCAGCCTTGGCTGCATTTCTCTTCTTGATGAGGAGGTAAATCAGACCACCGGCTAAGATGAGCAGGATGATACCCAGAATCGGGCGGTAGAACAGCCATGCTACTGCGATGGTTACCAAGGCAACGGGCGTGGCAATGAGGAAGGCTACAATGCCGGTGCCGATACCTACGATGTCGCCCAGGATGGGAAGTACATCTGCCAATACCTCAAGCGGCTTAAGAACCATCTTGATGCCGAAGTACATGATGAACCAACCGACGAGGCGAAGAATCCAGGTCATCATGGTGTTGGCATTCTCTGCATTCTGGAACATCTGCTCCTTGGTCTTGATGCCGGTTTCCAGCAGGTCTACGGTGTAACCGTCTGCGGAAGAGTCTTTAGCCACATAGGGGGCAAAGGTGGTGCCGGTTTGTACAGCAATGATACTTACGGGCATTTCGGCCGGGATATAGCTCCAGGAAATACGTACATCGCCCACCTGCGGGTTGCCGGGGTTAGCAGTGCCCTGTACGGCAGTGGTGGTGGCGGTGCCAACGGTGGTGCCTACGGCGCTGCCCTGCATGGCAATCTGAATCATGTTGCCGTTGACGAAGATGCGGGGAGTGGCTGTAGCAGAGCCGTGGATGACGGACAGTGTGCCGTCCGTCAGCTTAGCGTAATCAAAGGCACCCAAGCGGTAGATGTTGACTGTGCCCATGTTCGGTACAACGGCTGTGGAGGCAATCGGAGTCTTCTCGGTGGGCTGGAGCACCGGAGCCTGAGAGGGTACCACGGCGTGTGCAACACCGTTATCAACCACAGTCATGCCGGTGGGCTGTGCCACTACGGGAAGCATCTTGCCACCGTTCATCTTGGTCTGTACGTATTGTACGCCCTCAACCACAACCAAGGGGCAACCGGTCTGGTTAGCCATGGAGGGAATGTCTACCATCTGCATGGTGGGCAGCTCGGGGGCTACACCGGGGGTAACGGCCATGGCAGGCATCATACCGGGCATCATTCCCGGCATCATTCCGCCTACGGGGTAACCTACATAGGCATAGTTGCCGGAGACGGTGACACGGCCCTTGAGTGTGTCCGGAATATACTCAGCCTTTACTTCCAACGGTTTTTCGCCGGAGATGCGGCCAATTTGGTCGGCCGTGAGCTCGAATGCTCCATAGCGAACGTTCTGGGCGTGCTGGGTGTAATTCGTTGCATCGGCAAAGAATACCTGGTTATCGTGCCCGGCTTCCTTGAAGGAGGAGGAATCTACAGGCTTGCTGACCCACTTCTTGGAATAGGAGTAGGTGGTGGTTGTGGTCTCAGAGCCGCCTACGTTCTTCTTGGTTTGTGTTTTTTCATTCTCAACCCACTGGTAGTATTCTACCTTGCGGCTAAGACGAATAGCCTTCGGGTTAAGACCGGTAAAAAGATCATCTGCCAACTGGTCGTCGGTAACGGCGTTGCCGGTTACATGGACGAGCTTGCCTTCCATGGCGGCGTCTATGGTATCGGCATTGGGAAGCTGCACGCATACGGATGCGCCTTCTTCCAAGGCTTTAGCGGTTTTTACGGAACGGCCTTCGTTCCAGAAAAGCAGGGGAATGCCCGCAATAAAGAGCGCACCACCCACGGCAACTCCTTTAATGGAGCTGCCAAGGCGACTGCCCCAGCTTTGTGTTGTTGTTTCGGTAACTGACATAATTTTTAATGTTGTGTTAATTGTTATTGTTTAAATTGCTGCGAGCAGCGAGGAGATTATTCTAGGCAGAAAGAACCGGTGTATATGATTTTATCAGCCCAAATCGTGGTTGGCTTACCCGTTACTGTACAGGTGGCCTTGCCTTCCGTGGGGGAAGTGAAGATGAGTTCGTAGGTGCGGGTATACCATTGTGCGGTATTGCCGCCCCCGTGCGAGAACGAGAAGTCGTAGGTAACGGTTGCCGTGTTTTTGCCTGTGCGCTTGTAGCTCGTGGCAATGGCGGTGTGGCTTTCGCTTTCCTTATCATGCGTGCCGGCACTCTCGTTGTTGCTGCCTTGCCATGAGACGACGTAGGCCACTTCTCCGTTAGGTTGCAGGAAGGCGTAGGTGTTTTCATCTCGGGTGGAATCCGGGTTAATAACGTCTTCCTCATAGCAATAGAAGGTGAGGGTTTTACCGGCTACCTTCTCGGGGGCTAAGTTGTCCAATGCCTTCAGGGCCGCTTCGTCGCCGGCGGCTGCTGCTAAGGAGAAAAAGTAATTGGAGCGTGCACGGTCTTTGTCTACCCCGCGTCCTTGGCGATATCGCCATCCCATCCAACGCGCTGCGGTAGAATCACCTGCCTCGGCTGCCATTTCGTATAAATCTACGGCCTTGGCTACATCCACCTCCTTGCCGTTTTTGCCTTCTGCATAGCACACGCCCAGCTCGCGGATTTGGGCCGGGGTCATTCCCTCTGTTTCTTCGTAGGTCGGGGCTCCTTCTGTGGCTATTCCTGCAGCTTCCGGTACCTCGGGCAAATTGCCGTCTTCATCAGCAAGGGTGGGGTCTGCCCCCGCTTGTAACAGGTAGTGTTGCGCCAAAGCATGGCTGGTATAATGCAGCGGTGTGCGCCCGATGTGGTCTCGTACATTGGGGTTTGCTCCGTTGCGCAACAGCATTTGAGCTGCTTGCGCTGCGTCATAGGGCAAGCCGAGCGGCTGCGTTTCAAACTCTGCTTGGTAAACCGAATCCTGCACGAGCGCACAGAGCAGGGGAACACAATACCCTTGGCTGATTTCTACCTTGGCGTTTACATCCACCCCGCTTTGTATGATTTGCTCTATCTTTTCAAGCGGTTCGCGGCGCAGTATAGCCTGCTCCAGCTCTTCTATGCCGGAAGCGCTGACAGTAGAGGCAAAACAGACGATTGCCGCGATTGCTGGAGTGAGATGATGAGTCATAAAAAAATAGGATATCCCCCTGTTATTTATACTACTCTTTCATAATGCTGGAATTTCCCCGATTCTGAAATGTCAACATTTTCTAATTAAAGCCGTATCCGGTTTGCGTCTGTTTCTTTTAACGTGACGCCTCCACTATATATCACAATTCTCATAAAGTCATTAAAAAACGGACATACAATCCCTTTTTTGTTTGACAACAGCTTTATGAAAGAAGAAATCCCTTTGTACCATGAAGAAAAATTGTATAGCAAAAGGGTTGTTGGGGGAGGTTAATCTGTCGGTAACAGATGCCTCTCGCTTGGTTTTAGAAATGATTGAAAGTTTGGGTGAATACGTTGTCAGCAAGAGTCGGTGTGAGTTGTTGGCTTTGTTGCGCAGCGTGATTCGGGAGGGTGCCGCCGCTGTAAAAGCGGCGGAGCACACGGTGCCTTTGCGGGTGGCAGCTTGGGCCAGTGTGGAGGCGCGGCAGCATTTGCGAGCGAGCTCGCGCCGCGATTTGCGGCATTTTGTGCGGCGTATGCTGCGGGTGGACGAAGTGGCGGACAAACCGCTGCGCTCGTTGACAACGGCGGATTGTAAGCGTATGTTGAGTGCCGCATTCGGTAATAGCCCAAGTAGTTACAAGAAGGGGCGCGCCGTGTTGCACAGTGTTTTTGCCTATGGCATGCGGCAGGAGTGGGTGGATGCCAACCCTGTGGCTCGCATTGAAACGCCCACGGTGCAAGAGACTCCGATTTCTCCGTTGTTGCCGGAGGAGGTGGAGCGCCTGCGCCGAGCTGCGAAACGCCCGGAGTTTAGAGATATGCAATTATCGCTGTGCCTGATGCTGTATGGTGGTGTGCGCCCTACCGAGGTTAGCCGCTTGCAAAACAGCGATATTAATTGGGAGGACGGGCAGGTTATTATTCGCCCTCTGGCCAGTAAAACCGGCGGTGGGCGTGTGGTGCCGCTTCGCGGTATTAGCGGGATGAGTCGCGAAGAGCTGCTGATTCCTCGTAATTGGCAACGCAAATGGCAGGCCTTGCGCCGGGCGGCGGGCTTTACCCAATGGGTGCCGGATGTATGCCGCCACACCTTTGCTACCTACCATGCCGCCCGTTTTCGTAATTTGCCGGAGTTGCAGTTAGAGATGGGGCACCGCGATATGGGCTTGCTGCGCTCGCGGTATATGATGCCGGCACTGCAGAAGCAGGCTGCCGCTTTTTGGGAAACCGCAGGTGTTGCCTCCGGGGGCGGGCGCAGCGCTCGCGGGCGTTCGGCAAGGGGGGGCTTAGTGGGGGGCATGGCAGCGGCTTCCGAAATCCTCATTTGACAACTTTTGATTCTTTGCTATAATGTCCCGCAGCAGATATGTTTTCTACAGTAAAATCCATGTTTTTTCGCAAGGATGCGGAGACTCCGGCAGAAAAGAGCCGACGCAGGGCGCAGCAGAGCCATTTGATGCTGTCGCTGGGTGGCGTGGTGGCTTTGTGTGTGCTGGTATACAGCGTGCCGGATAATGTTGCTTTGAGTGTGTACCGCATGGCTTGGGTGATTCTTTGCTCCATCGCCTTGTGCACGTTTTACGCTTTCGGACGCCGCAATCGGGGCCTCACCTTCCGCCCCGCCTTGCTGTGTGTGCTGTCCATTCTGGCACAGATGTTCCTCATGCACCTGGTGATTTCGTTCTGGAACCGTTCGTTCCCGACCATGCACGAGCAGGTGCTGCTGGTGTTGCCCTATATGTTGGCTCCTGCCGTTACGGCGGTGCTCATCAACCGTGCAGTGGGCGTGTTTGTGGCGCTTAGCTGCACGCTCTACGGGGCAGTGCTGTTTCCGGTCACCTTCCCCTTAACCTTTGTGGCAGATTACATTGTCGTCAGTTTGCTGACGGGTGTTATTGCTGCTGGTATTTGTGGGCATTTGCAGAAGCGCCAGCAATTGCTGTATGCCGGATTTAAGCTGGGCAGCGTGGTGTTTGTGGCCTCTATGCTGCTGCTGTGCATGCACTCAGAAATTCAGGGGGTGGAGGAGTTTGGCAGCACACTGACCTTGCAGCTGCTGATGGCGGCGCTGCTTTCTCTGGGTGTCAACTTCTTGCTGGGTGTTATTGTGAATGGTGTGATGCCGATGCTGGAGGGCGTGTTCCGTATTTCCACGCACATTACATGGTTGGAGTGGGCAGATATGAACCACCCGCTGCTGCGAAAGTTGCAGATGACGGCACCCGGCACGTTCCACCATTGCCTGTGTGTGCAGCGATTGGCAGAGAGTGCGGCAGAGGCCATTGGGGCAGATGTAACCCGCGCCGGTGTGTGTGGCCTGTACCACGATATCGGTAAGCTGAATAATCCGCAGTATTTCTCAGAGAACATTGTGGACCAAAGCTTGTCGCCGCACGGCGATTTAACCCCCGAGGGCAGCGCCCGTATTATTACCGGGCATGTTGCGGCCGGTGTGGAGCTGGCGAAGGAATACCGCCTTAACCCGAAAATTATTGATGCCATCCGCGAGCACCACGGTGTGACCACGGCTTATTTCTTCCTACGCAAGGCTCAGGATACGTACGAGGCAGAGCTGCGCCGCTTTGAGGATGGCTTGACGGATACCAGCCCCGATGAGGTGGATAAATCCATCTTTACATACGAGGGACCCATTCCGCAGAGCCGCGAGTCGGGCATTGTCAGCATGGCCGATGCGGTGGAGAGTGCCACGCGTTCGCTGCACCACCCCACGGAGTCGGATATCCGTACCATGATTGATGGTATTTTCAAGGGGCGTATTCTTGACGGGCACTTGCAGGACAGCGGCTTAACGCTGGGCGAGATTGCCAAGATGAAGGAGTCTTTCTTCACCACCCTGCGCACCATGAATCATAACCGTATTGCCTATCCCAAGCCGCGCGAGACTGATGCCGCAGAGCGCTTGTCGGAGAAACGCAACGGTGCGGCAGAGTCCTCCGAAAAGAAAGGCTCCTGAGAGCAGCGCTACGCCATTTATGAAACATCACTTGCGCAGTATTTGCATGGTGCTGGCCTTCCTCGTAGGCGGCCTGCTGCATGCCGAGCTGGCGCCACTGGCGGCATGGTTGCCGGTGGGTATTACGCTGATGCTTTGTATCACCTTCATTGGGCTGGATACCAAGCAATTAAAACCCACGTGGATGCACTTGGTGCTGCTGCTGGTGTTGCAGCTGTCCGGGCTCCTCTTTTGGTATGGTGCCGTGTTGGCGGGGGCACCGGTGCTGGCAGAGTCTCTTTATTATTGCGCGGCGGCACCGGTGGCATCTGCAGCCCCTGTGATTGTGAACCTGCTGCGCGGGAATACGGCTTTTATTACCACGGCTATGGTGTTGAGCCAAGCGCTCTTCGGTGTTGTTACCCCCATTATGCTGCCCTTTGTGGTCGATGCTCCCGGGGTAGGGTATCTTGATTTTCTGCTGGTTGTCTTATACCAACTGCTGCTGGCGCTGGGGGCTCCGGCGCTCATCTCGCTGGTGCTGCGCCTGTGTTATCCTCCCTGCAAGCTGTGGGCGCCCAAGTTGCGAGATTACTCGCTGGCTATCTGGATTGTCAACCTCACTATCGTTTCCGCTGCGGGCACCCACCGCTTGGTGCAAATGCATTACTCCATCCACGATATTTGGCCGATTGCCCTCGGCGCTGCCGTTATTTGTGCCTTGGGCTTCATTGGCGGCTATTGGTTGGGCTATCCCAAGCTCAAGCGCGAGTGCTCCCAAGCCTTGGGGCAAAAGAATACCATCCTCACGCTTTACATCGCCGGGCAGCCCTATGCCACCCCCTTGGCCTACATTGGCCCCGCCTTTTACGTCTTTTTCCACAACATTGCCAATGCCATCCAGCTTTCCCTCGCCCTTAAGGAGCAGAAAAAGTCCGGCATTGACAAATAATGCCCCCTGCGTTATAATGCCCGCGTTATGAATGCAGCTGAAAAAGCACTTTCCACGTTCCGCGAGCCCCCTTACATGTACAACTGCGCGCAAACCATCTGCGCCGCATTCGGGCGCGATGACCTTTTAGAGCCTATGAAAGCTTGTGGTGGTGGTCGTGCTCCCGAGGGCACCTGCGGCGCTCTTTATGCTGCCCTTACCCTCGCAGGCGATAAAGCCCCGGCTGTGCAAGAGGCCTTTCTTGCTGCCCACGGTGCCTGCACCTGCCGCGAGCTGAAGGGCGGCGCTGCCCGCGTGGCTTGCCAGGATTGTGTGCGCACCGCCGCCAATTTGCTCGAAAAGCTGGGGCTGTAAGCAGACTGCTTCCGGCCTTTTAGCGTTCGGGATAAAAAAATCTGTTCGAATTTTTAGTAGATAGCCCCACAAATAGTAATTTGTCTATATCGTAGGGTGGGACTTCAGTCCCACCTTTTTGGTGGTGTGGCTTGATAATAAATGTTGGACTAAAGTCCAACACTCCGATAGTATTTCCCCCACAACTATAAAAAAACATACGCTCCGGGCGTTAAAGCGCGGAGCGTATGTGGGGAGAAGGCAGGGCGAGCGCCACTATCAGTACGTGTAGCTGGTTTCTTCAATCTCTTTGTCCTCAAGAATACGTTTTGCCGTGGGGTAATCGTAATAATCGTTGAGGGTAAAGTTGGTCCAGCTATCGGATTCGTATCTGTACACGATGTTGCGGGCGGCGTTTTGGAGGCCGCGGGCCATGTAGCCATTGGGGGATTGGCGATAAATCATTTCCGCGAAGGCGAGGTTGCCTATTTGATCGAAGCGGCCGTACTCGTAATCCATGGAAGAGAATTTCCAATGCGGGTTGCTGTCCATGTAGTGCATGTTGAGGGTGGCGGCCAAGCGAGAGGGGGTGATGATGCCACCGGCAATGAGCATGAGTGCCATGGTGCCGAAGCAAATCTTGGCGCTGCGCCAGAAACGACCTTCGCAAGCCATGTAAAGCACCAGGACAACCAAACCTGCTAAGCCCAGCAGCATGAACTCTCCGGCAAGAATGCGGCGGAAGGTGAAGCCGTAATCCGCAATTTGGTAGAACAAACGCATATACACGCTGGCTGCCAGCAAGAAGGTTTGCAATACCAGCAGGTAGCCTGCTATTTTGGTGGCAATGGATTGGCGGGCAATACCATTGCGGCGGAAGAGGATAATGAGAATGCTAGAAGCCAATACGGCGGCCCAAATGATAGAGTCTGCTCCATTATGCAGGTAAGCCGTTTGAGAGATGCCCTCAGGAATGTTCTTGAACCACAGGTAAGCAATATCGGTGGAGGTGGCAACCAAGAATGCCATGTTGATACCGATGAGGGAGAAGAGCGGCAGATGCGGCAGCATGGTGGTGCTTTCTGTGGCACGAGCCGGAACCGGGGGAAGCGGAGAAAAGTAATTTCTCTTGTGGGTGTAAAGGCCAAAGATGACAATGCCTACGAACCAAAGGATGATGTGGTCCACAAAATCCCAGCTGATGTTCAGGAACTCCAGCAAATCATTCCACTTCGTGACAATCCAGTTCCAAACAATCTCAACAATGGGGTTGCCGGAAGCAAAGATGGTGAGGAAGCCGATGAACAGAACCACCGCAGCCAGAATGGAGATGAGCATGGGCATAATTTGGCGCCATGCGCGCTTTCTGGCCTCTTTGTTCTTGGGGCGGTGCGCCGTCCAGTATCCCCACCAGGTGCGGTAGCTTACCTTTTGCTTGTCGGGCTCCGCTTTGTCGGTGGGCATGGAGATGATGAAGAAGGGAACAATGAGGCCAATGAGATAATTCAGGGGATTGCCACTGACCAAGAGTGCCACGCAGTTGACGATACCCATGCCCAGCAAAAAGGCGATTTCACCTTTGCTTAAGTCTTTTCTTAATAACACAATGGCAACGGAAAGCAGCAGTCCGGCAATGCCTGCACCCACACCAATGCCGGCACTAAAGCTGTGCGGCCAGTATAAATCTGCGGCGGCGGCGGCGAGGATGAGCACAATAAAGGGAATAGCACCTTTGCGCCACCAGGTAGGGTCTTCTTTGACAACAGGCTGCACCACGGGCGGCGGAATGGGTGAAACCTTTCCGGTGTTGGTTTGAGCAGGTATTGGCGGCAGCTTGGGAGTGTGCACCTCGGGTGCCGGTTGTGGGGTGGGGGTGGGTTCTGTGTTCATGCGCTTATAACATATAGACCCGTTAGGGGTGTTGTTTGTTCAAAATTAAAGCAGAGAATGTTGAGCGTAGTCGGACGCCATTAAACCGGCACCGATGAGACCGGCATCTGCGCCAAAGCGGGCAGGGCAGATGCGGAGTGCTTGGTAGTGCACGGGGAAGAGTTGCTGTTTCAGCGTTTCTTGCAGCGGGGCAAAGAGGAGTTCCCCCGCATTGGCAACACCGCCGCCAATGATAAAGGCATGGGGCACTAAGGTGTACATGAGGTTCATGATGAGCGTGCCCAGCTTTTCGGCAAAATCGCGGTATAGTTCCAGGGCTATGGCATCTCCCGCCTGCGCGGCAGCGGCAAGCCGGCGAGGGGTGCATTCTTCTGCCGTTTTGCAGATGCCGACGGCGGCATAGGCTTGCACGGCATCTGCCGCTAATTCATTGTTGCCCACGTATTCTTCAATGGCGCCTTTGTTGCCGAAGGGACCCACGCGGCCATTAAAATGAATACTGGTTTGCCCCAGCTCGGCGCAGGAAACATTGCGCCCGCGCAGCAAACGGTCGTGAATGACGATGCCTCCGCCCAATCCCGTACCTAAGGTGAGACAAACCAGGCTTTCCAAGCCCTTGCCGGCACCCAGCTTCCACTCGGCATAGGCCATGCAGTTGGCATCATTATCCAGCACTACGGGCAAGCCCAGCGCGGAGGAAATTACCTCGCGCACCGGAACCTCGCGATTCCATACGGGCACGTTGGTAAGCTGGTAGAGCACGCCTTTGTAAAAATCCACCCAGCCGGGCATGCCCAAGCCAACAGCTGCTGCCTGCGGGTGCTCATGCAGCAGTTCTTTCATGGTGCGGCACATGGCAGCCATGATTTCCTCCGGGCTTCCGAAAGCTGCCGTGGGCAGGGGGGCTGCTTTTTTCAGAATCTGCTCGCCCTTGGTGACGGCAATTTTAATGCTTGTGCCACCAAAGTCTACAGCCAGTGTTTCTAAAGGAGGATTCATGGTTGCCATGTGCGTGTTAATCATTAATAACCGCGGTGCAGCACGGGCTTGCCGGTATCGATAGGCATGCCGGAGGGCTGTTTGCTGAGGTCGAAGGGAATGCGCCAGCGGAAGCGAGAGCCCTCGTAGGTTTGCATGAGAATATCCAGCCCCATTTCACCGGCTTTGCGGTTTTTGAGGGCGGCGAGTTCATTGAGCGGAATGATGACCCCGGCCACGCGGTTGCCGGCCTTGTTGGTGCCCATGTTGCAAGAGAAGGCTACGGCCTCATAGTCTTGGTTCACGGCGTAGGGAGGGTCCTGAATATAGGCGTTAACCATGGCTACATCGGCAGATGTTTCCACAAAGAGCTCCAGCGTGCCGCCCTTTTGCACAAAGGTGGCATTGTGCACGGTCGGTTCCTTCTCAATGGTATAGAAGTCGTGCGGTGTGCCCTCGGAGACAAAAATCTCTGTATTGGACAAAATGGCGCATGAAGAATGCGTGAGGTAGGTGGGGGAGAAGCCGAATGTGTAGTTGCCGGCACCCATGAGGGCGGTGCCCAGTGCCTTATTTTGGCTGATGGTGCCGTTATTGTGGGGCAGGTTCATGCCGTGGCCCAGCTCGTGGGCAAAGCCGCCATACCACTTGGTGAGCAGTTTGCCGTAGGGGGTGCGCCGGCCGAGGTGCTTAATATCGAAGTGCTTGTAATCCAGCGCAAAGCAATAGACGCCGTAGCCGTAGAAGGGGACACCGCCGGGGCTGTCGTCGCTGTAGCCCTCATCTTGCCATGTGGGCATAATAATGAAGGTGTGCTTGCTCATTTTTTTGCCCGGGTTGGCGTTGAACCAAGCCTCTACCTCGCGAATAATGGCATGGTGCCCGTGGCCGTAAGCGTATGATTTGTGGGCCTTCTCGCCTTTAATATAGTAAATATCAACATTGCCGTTTTCGGTTCTTGCCAAACCGAAGGAACGCTTGCCGAAGCCGTTGCGCTCCATTTCCTTACCGTAATACTGTTGCAAATAAAGCAGCAGCTCGCTGATGCGGCGCTCAGAGTCGGCCGTGGGCTGCATATCATTACCGGTAAAGTAAATAACATTCAGATTGTGGGCATTTTTCTCGAGCTCAATGCTGTCTGCCAGCAATTCTTTTGCTCGGGACTGAAAATGCTCCGGAGTTGCTCCCAAGGTCGTCATTGCAACGGCGGCGGAGCACATCATGGTCATCAGGGTTCTGTTAGCCATACGCCCCTATTCTGCCAGATTACAAGCTTTTGTCAATCAGAAAAGCAATGGCGGCCGCTCGGGCGGGCTTGCCGGTGGCGGTTAAGGGAATATTGCCACGGACGATGCAGGCGGGGCGATGGTAACGCGGTAATGGGGCAATAGCTTGGTGTAAGCGGGGCTCCTCCGCAGGCTCGCCCTCCCACAGTAGACCCACGGTTTGCCCTAGTACAGGGTGCGGCAGGGGTACAATGATGAGGTTTAAGCCTGTGGCTGCGCGCAGCTGTTGCTCCAGTTCCTCCGCCTGAATTTTCACCCCCCCGCTGTTAATCACGCAATCTGCGCGGCCTACAATGCGGAATTTGCCGTCCGCTGCTATTTCAGCCAGGTCATTTGTTTCCAAATAATCAATGCCCAAATAGGGCGCGGAGAGGGCCAAGGTGCCACGGGGGCTGAGTGAAAGACTCACTCCCGGCAGTGGTGTGTAATATGGCGTGGCCTCGGGGCCGTTGACGCGGCGCAAGGCGATGTGGCTCAGGGTTTCCGTCATGCCATAGGAGGCATAGACCGCGCCGGGGCTGGATTGCAAGGCTGCCTCGGTGTGCGGTTCTATAAAGCCGCCGCCCAAAAGAATTTGGCGTGCTCGTTGCAAAGCTTCCGCTCCGTTTTTTTGTTGCAGCGTCGATTGCACCTGCATGGGCACCAAGGGCACAAAATCCACAGGGGTGCTTAGCTCTTGCAACGGCGTGGAGGAAGGCTCTTGCAATATTAAATTGAACCCGCCTACAATAGCACGCACCACCATCATTTTACCGGCAATGTAGCGCAGCGGCAGGCACAGCAGAGCCGTGCAGCCGGGCCCTAATTGAAAAAAACGACAGGTAGCCAAGGCACTGGCGCGCATGGCGGCTTTGGTGGCCTGCATGGGCTTGGGCTTGCCGGTGGAGCCGGAGGTGTGAAGCCACATCGTGGGCGAGGCCGAGAACCACTCATCCAAAAAATCCGCTAACTCTGCGGCCATACCCGTTTTACCTTGCCGCCAAGTCGGGAGGTTTTGAGCGGTGAGCACCTGCCCATGAACGATGACCTGCTCTTGCATGGTATCAGTTGCCGTAGCGGTGCTGTATCAGCACATTAAAGTAGGTGCCGGCGCCGCCTTCAGCCACTAAGTGTTTTTCCTCGGGCTTGGTGAGGTCGGCCATAGGAAGGAGGAAATTGCGCTGGCTGTCGTACTGCACCACATCGCCCTCACAGCCTCGGGCTAGGTTAATGAGGTCGGTGAAGTTGACGTCGGCGGTGATATCGCAGTGCCCGGCCAGCGCCGGTAATTCATCTGCCTGCAATAAGGTGTGCGCCTTGTAGCCACGCAGCGACCCTGCGGGGCGGCGGTAATAGAGCTTGTCTACCGTTTGCCCGTAGTCAATGGTCAGGAAGGTGCCTGCGTGCCAGTGCTTTTGCCATTCGGCATACCACTTGAAATAGCTGTCGTGCACTTCTACCACTTGCCCCTCGCGTGCCCAGTGTGCAAAGACAGAGGAGGCGGGCAGCTCCTGCTTGTGTGCTTGGCGTATCACTTGTCCGTTATCTACAGTTAATCCCAGCTCCCACCACTCGCCGTTCTGGAAGACGAATTGACGGGCCGGGAAGGCATCCGGCAGCTCATTGCTGAAGATAAAAGCGCGTCCATTTACCTTTTGGAGTGCCTTTTCCACCGTGCTGCAAATGGTAACAGCGCTGCCTGCTACGAGTCGCTGCAAGGTGCGTAGTGAGGGGGAGCGGTCCACCATCAGGTAGCGGGCAAACATTTTCTCCCAGAGGGAAAACTCGCGGCGCACGGCCATTGCCATATCGCCGTTGCCGCCACCTATCTCAATGATAGGCAGGCGGCAACCAAGCGCTTTGCAACTCTCTCGCCACAAGGTGACGATGCGCCGTGCCATGAGGTTGCTCATGGTGGCGGAGGTAGAGAAATCGCCTCGGTACCCGATTCCGGGAATATTTTTGCTGTAATAGCCGCATTCTTCATCGTACAGGGCAACCTCCATGAACTCTGCCATGGAAATCCAATTACCGTGCGCTAAAATGTAAGGGGCTATTTTCACCGCAATAGGGGGGGAGGGGGATTTTAGAGTGATAAATCCAGCATGCGTTGCAGCGGAATCTCGGCGCGGCGGCGCAGGCCTTCTTCAATGCGCACCTCGGGAGTCATGTCGCGCAGGCAGTTTCTCAGTTTCTCCAGCGTGTTGAGCTTCATGTATTCGCACTCGTTGCAGGAGCACTGCTCAAAGCCCATGCCAATGAACTCTTTGCCGGGAACGAGCTTGCGCAGGCGGTGCAGAATACCGCTTTCCGTGACAATGATGAAGCGGGCAGCCTGACTCTCGCGGCAGTAGGGAATCATCTTCTCCGTAGAGCAAATGTGGTCTGCCAGAAGGCGGATGGGTTCCTGGCACTCGGGGTGGCACACCACCTCGGCATCCGGGTATTGCTCGCGCATCTCCATCACGCGGTCGCGGGTAAAGCGCTCGTGCACGTGGCAGGCACCGTTCCACAGTGTCATTTCTCTACCCACCTTGCGGGATGTCCATGCACCCAAGTTGCGATCCGGAACAAAGAGAATGGGGCGGTCTGCCGGGGCGGTTTCAATAATGCGCTGAGAATTACCGCTGGTAACAATGACATCTGCCAGGGCCTTAACGCCGATGGAGCAGTTGATGTAGGCTACCACGTAGTAGTTTTTGTCCTTGTTCTGTTCCAAGAAAGCGGCTAATTCCTCTGCCGGGCAGGATTGCTCCAAGGAGCAGGCTGCATTGAGGTCCGGCAGCAGTACCTTGCGTGTGGGGTTAAGAATACAGGCCGTTTCGGCCATGAAATGCACGCCACAGAACACAATCACCTCACACTGTGCCTCTTGTGCTTTGCGAGCCAAGGCGAGTGAGTCTCCCACAAAATCCGCTAAATCCTGGATTTCCGGGCGCTGGTAGCTGTGAGCAAGGATGACTGCGTTGCGCTCTTGCTTAAGTCGCTGTATCTCCTGAATCAGATCCTGATTTGACATGGCTTGAGACTACCACTCAGTCTCCCTTTTGTCAACTCCTATTTGCCTTTCGCCTTGGGCAGATTGGGTCTGTAATGGCCGGTGATGGGGAAGGTGAACAAGTCATCTTCCTCTTGTGCCCCTGCGCCAATGTTGTGAATAATGAGCGGTACGCCGTCTGGATTCTTGCGGTCGCTCACAATCATGATGTGCGGAAGCGACCCCGCTACCGTGCAGGTTACTAAATCTCCGGGGAGGTAATCTGCCGGCTTTTGAGATACCGGCACACTCCAGCCCTTGCGCGTGAAAAACGTGCGCAGGTTGGGCACGCGGCGGTGGTCTATATTTTTATCCGTACGCTTTAAGCCCCAATTTTTGCGGCTGGGGTAGGCAGAGAAGTTCTTTTTCATGTCCTCGTGCACCTCTTTTTGCAAGTCGAAGTTCAGGCGGCGCATGGCACGAATTACCACATCTGTACACACCCCTCGGTCTTGGGGCACATCTCCGCCGGGATAGCTCAGGCTTACATAGGCGGGGTCGTACTCTGTTGTGACACCGATTTGCTGGCGGGCCAGGGCGGGTAATCTGCTGTCGGCACCGGCATTGCCAACCAGTAAGGCGAGTAGGGTAATCAGGGATAATTTATTCATTTTTCGGATGCAGTTGATTCTTGTTTAGCTTGTTGACCGGGCAAGATGATTTCCTCTCCGTAAACCGGGCGAAAATGCCCGGTTACGGGGAAGGCAAACAACACATCATTCTCTTGGGTTCCTTGGCCGGAGTTGTGAATAACCTTGGGAATGCCGGTAGCGGCATCCTTGCGGTCGCTGATAATCATGATGTGCGGGCGGCCGTGGTCTTTATCGTAACAGGTAACAAGGTCGCCCGGCAGGTAAGCGGCGGGGTCGGTTCCCGGTGTGTCGGTTACACTCCAGCCGATTCGTTCAAAAAATACCTCCAAATTAGGCACGCGGCGGTGGTCGATGCTGGAGTCTGCTGCACGCTGCTTCCATAACTTGCGCCCGGGGTATTTGCGGAAGTTCTTCTCCATATCTTCGTGCACCACTTGTTGCAGGTCTATCCCCTTGAGTCTGAGGGCACGCACCACTACATCCGTGCACACGCCGGTTTCCATCGGAACATCGCCGCCGGGGTAATCCAGCACCACATAATCCGGGCTGTAGCCAACCGTAACGCCTATCTGTTTTCTTGCCAGAGCCGGCAGACCGTTGGCATCTTCCAATGAAACAGGCGCTGCCGGCGCCTTCTCCTTTTGTTGAAGGTAATAGAAGCCGACGCCGCCACCACCCAACAACAGCAGGGCGAGCGAGGTGAGTAGAATGGCTTTGGTTTTCTTAGTCATGCACTGGGAGGGCGTGGAGCTTGCTTTTTACGGCGGTCCGCATGGTTGCCGCTCAAGCCTGATTGGCGTTCCTCTGCGCGTTGTTTCCAGAGAGGAACTTTGCTTTTTGGGGCTTTTTTCTGTTTTTTGCGCGCTTGCTTTTCTGCGTGGCGGGCACGCTCGGCGGCTAGTTTTTCTTCCTTTTCGCGAGCAAGGCGCGCTTCTTCGATGCGCTTTTGAATGCGCGAGGAGTGGTCGGACCCGGCGGGGGTAATTGTCCACGGCCCGATGCCGCCGGATTCTGTGATGGGCAGGCAGAGCATATCCGCATCAATGAATCGGATTTGCCTGTAGAGCAAATCTTTAATGGTGGCTAAGAGGCTCTTGGGAGGAAAGAGCCCGGTGCGGGCCAGTTCTATGGTAAATGCCACACGAATGCGTTTGGCCTGCAAGCTCATTTTGGCCATATCTCGCAGAGAGATACCCTCCGCCGGTTCTTCCTCCGGGGCGCAGAGGGCAGCTGTACGCAGCAAAAACAGGCAGTCGCGCACCTTGCGGCACAGCTTCTCCACCAAATCTTTGACCTTGGGGCGAGCATTGAAACGGTAATCTTTCACCTCTACCAGCCACAGCTCTTTTTTGCCGGGATGGTAGAGCACAAAGTCCATCTCTTTGCAGCTGTTGCAAAAGTTTTGTGCATGGTGAGCGTAGAAGGGCGAGCACTCAAAACGGCACACGTGGTAGCCCGCTTCAAAATTGAAACGGTGCAATCCCTCTACACAGCTGGTACCTGCCTGAAACACGCTCAGGCCATCTCCCCGGGGTTGAGATTCATATTCAAATAGCGGTCTGCCTGTTCCATCTCTGCCTCAAGGCTGGAAATCTGGTCAATTTCGTCCAGCGAGTTACCGGCAGAGGTGCGCACACCTTGGGTGGTGCTGTACGCAGGCTGCATGCCAAAGAAACGGCGGCTGATTTTGCTGTGCTTTTTATCTGCCAGTTGAATCACTAATTCGCGTAGCAGGAAGAGGCTATGCGTTGTCAGCATAACTTGCACCCCGGCATGGCACAGCCCCATGAGAATACTGACCAAGCGTGGCAGATGCGTGGTGTTGAGGTTCATTTCCGGTTCATCCCAGAACAAAGCCGTGCCCGGGCGAATCGTACCATTGCCGATGAGCAAGCCTAAGGTGCCGATTCGTTTGAATCCTTCTGCTACCAAGTTAAGTTCCAATGGCTCTTGACCGGGGCGCTGTAAATAAAAGCGGCCGTTGAGGCGTTGCAATCTGCCGGAGAGCAGGGATTCTATTTCCTCAATCACATGGTGCAGCGAGCCGGGTATCGGCGTGCTGCCCGGCTCTTCCTCTAAAGCTCGGCACAGCTCCCAGCTGGCTGAATCCAACAGCTCCGGGTAGCGCTTGCCGGCCTGCATGTAGCAGGGGTAGATGGACAGCACCTCTCGCGGGGAGATAAAGACGGCATTCTCCGTCAGAAAACGCTGCGGCAGTTTGGCAATGTGCAAGCCTTCTTCTTCCTTGTCGGAGACAAAGCCGAAACTCAGTTCTGCCGTGCCGAGCGGCACTTTTGCGCCCTCCAACGAGGCCTTGATTTTAGCAGAGCCGTTGCCGCGATTGCGGGCAGTGAGTGAGCTGAGATTGTGGGTGCCGTACACACGCAGCATATCGCGGCGCAGGCGTTTTTCTTCTGCCCACACCTCCGGTAGTTCACGGCGAGCGCCATCGCACCCCCATTTGGTGATGGCATAGCAGAGCTTCATGAGGTGGCTTTTTCCGGAATCGTTACCACCGACAATGATGTTGAGCCCCGGAACAAAAGTAAAAGACTCTTGTTTCGGGAAAACGGTTACTCCTTCCACTACAAGTTTGCGTATCATTGGGTAGGCTCCTTTCTGCTTAAGGCTGCTCCGCCTGTGCGACGGAGCAGTGAGTCTCTATGAGGCGGTATGAATCAGGCGCGGATGACGTAGCCCTCGCGGCGGGGCTTGACAGGCGGAATGCCACCCTCTGCGGCGTAGCCGAGAATGCAAATGGCAAGCCCATCGTACTTTTCCTCCACTCCCCATTTTTCTTTGATGGCCTTGCCCTCGGGCAATTCAAACATGGCTTTGCCTCGGTTAATCCAGCACGAGGCCACACCCACCGCATGAGCGGCCAGCATGAGCGTGCCCATGAGCAGGGAGGCGTCCAAAATGCCGTTTTCATTGGTGCTGTCTGCAAACACAATCACGGCTGTGGGCGCTCCGTACATGGGGTCAATGTTGCTACCCAAAATTTGAGCATTGAGGCGAGAAAGCTCGCGCAGCATGTCGGCATCCTGCACTACCACCATTTGCGGGGATTGCTTGCCTCTGCCTGTGGGGGTCCAGGTGGCTGCCTCCAAAATGGCATCCAACTCTTCGTCCTTAATCTGCTGGGGCAGGTAGCTGCGGCAGCTGCGACGATTGCGAATATCGATAAGGGTCTCTTGCATAGTAACTTAATCTTTCTTGGTGTATTGACGCCAGTTTTGGAATGTGGAGGCGTGGCCACGATGTATAAAATTGCCGTTGGCATCTACCACGTAAATGTAGGGAATGCAGTCTATATCACCGGGAACCCCTAACTGCGTGCGTTGCTTACTATTGTACATAACGGCAGCAAAAGGAGCATCGTACAGCTCCAAGTATCTCAATGCACCGCTGATGTGGTGGTCGAAGCTCAGGACGATAACTTCCACATGGTTATCTTTCTTCATCTCCTCATATTCGGCAATGATGTTCGGCATCTCTTTTCTGCATGGGGCACACCAAAAGGCCGTGCAAAGATACATGTAGTACTTAGCCTTAGTTGCAGGTTTGTGGGGGGTGATGAAATCTGTGCGCTCGATGGATTGAGATATGGCTGTTGTTGCACAGTCATTTGTGGCAACGGAGGGGGCAGACTCAGCCGTGTTCGCGGTGCTTAGACCGGCCGTCATCATGGCGGCTAAGAGAGAAAATATCTTCATATCTTCGATAGAGTACCACAGGCCCCCTCGATGTGTCAATCTTGAAAGACCTTGGCGACCAAGAAAAATTGCAGCAGGTGCCAGCCGGGTTAGCGCGGAAGAATGGTAGCCAACTGACGTGCGATGTTAAGGTGCTGCTCGCGTATGGGGGCAAGGCGCCTCTTATTGCGATCCACCTTTTTCTGCGGCTCGTTATACAGGCGCCGGTAGGCGGCCATGCGAGAGAAGAAGTGGTCTTTAATGTCGGGCAAAATGCACTCCTTCATGTGCAGGGCAAGGGCTTCGCCGTGGCGAGAAAACTCGCGGCAGCATTGAGCTACGGAAACAAGGTGGAATAATGAACCGAGCCCCCACACAATGATGCTGCTCAATACCATCCAAATAGCCAAGAAGGTAAGGCCAAATGCGCCCAATCCCCCGGCCACGGTAAGGCTCAGGCAGGCTATAGCGACAAAGAACTTCATCCAGAAAGCGCTGTTCAGGAAGGTGCGGTTAATGGCATGCCCAAGCTGGGTGTCGTTAAACGGCTTGTGAACGGCTACGGTAAAGCGCTTGCGCAGGCTTTTCAGTTCTGTAGCAATGGATTGTGCCGGGAAGGTGCCGATATCGCATTCCATGGCTTTTTTCATTCTGGGGCGAATGAGATCCCAGTGCTGGTGGCATGAGGCCATGAATTGAGCGTCGCTCTCCTCCTGCAATCGGCGGATGGAATCGCACACGGTATGGTAATAGTAGTTCTCCGTATCAGCTCCAAACAAATTCATGCGCACCAAGGTAACGGGAGAGAGCCAGCGCCCCATGGCTTTTTTCAGCGCTTTAATAACCTTGCTTTGGTCCATCAGTGCCGTGGAGGCGTATTGGTCTGCATGGAGCGGGGCGCTATCCAACTGCATTTTAAGGAAATGCTGCATGTTGGAGTCAATATCCTTCAAGAAATTGTCGTTGTTGGAGGTAATGGTTTGGCGAATGCGCAGAATGTTGGACTGCTTGCTCAGCAGGGCGTTTGTTAAATCCACCACGCGCTTCAGGTCGGCCTTTAAGCCGTGTTTGGCCTGCAAGGCCTCTTTGATGCGAACAACGAAGCTATCCAACCCTTTCTGTGTGGTCGGACAAATGAAATGAATCGAAGGCGCGGCGCTCAGCTGCATGCGGCTGATTTCCTGTAGCTTTTCCTTGAGCTTCAGGGCCTCATCTGCTCCCAATAAGTCTGTGTGCGTAACTGTAATAAGAACCTCACGCTTGCGCTCTATCGGCAAGGCGGCCAACAAGGGCCATACGGTGGAGCTTTCTGCAAAGCGCCCGTCCATCACGGCTATAACGACGTCTGCCGTGTTCATTAAGGCCAAAATGGTGTCCTGATTTGCCGGGTCGGCGCATGTGGCCGTATCCGTCAATTCCAGTCCTTCCAGATTTTCCATGGGAATAAAGGCAGAGCAGGTGGCATCTCCATCTGCACAGCGGTAGCGCCAGCACAGGTATTCGTCTTTCATGGGCACTCCGGCTATGTGAGGGTACTGCGCTACACCCGCCAATAATGAGGATTTGCCGCTTTTGCTGTCGCCGATAAAGATGATGCGGCGGTCGCGATTGAGGCGGTGAATAGCGGCATGAATTTGAGCTGTTTCCTGAATCAGCTCTTCATCATCAATATCATAGCAGAGCTCAATGGCCTGGTTTGCCCAGTACCGTATAAGACTTTCTTCTTTTTTGAACTCTCTTGATAACATAGCTGTTCGTATTATACGCAAGTCCGCCATGATGTCTACCACAAAAAATATAATTTTGCGTACGTAACGCGAGCGGTGCGCATCTGTCCCGCAGCGGGTGGGGGTGCAATTTTTTTTGCTTTACATCGCGCGAAACTTAGAGTACGATACAGGAACGATGAAACACATAAAACATTACATCGCTGCTATGGCTGCTCTTCTTACGGTGGCTCCTCTCCAGGCTACAGAAGAAGTTGCTGCTGCCCAGGTTCCTGCTGTACAAAAAGCGGTACAGGAGACACCTTTCGTCACCGGTACCCCCATGACGGATGCTGAGCACTACGTCTATATTTTCACTGCATCTTGGTGCGGTCCGTGTCTCTCCATCATGCCCCGTATTGTGGAGCAATATGCTGAGATGAAGAAGCACAAGGTGGAAATTATTGTTATCGGTTGCGACCGCAGCGAAAAGATGGTAAAAAAGTACATCGAGCATTATCGTGCCGGGCTTACGGCTATTTACGTTAAGGCCCCGAAGGCTCTTACGTTCCCCGGTGTATACATGCCTGATGCTATTCCCTTTGCCATCGTTGTGGATGCCAACGGTAAGGTGCTTGCCGAGGGGCATGCTTCCATTCTCTTGAAATGGAAAGAGCTTTGCGGTATCTCCACGGCTAACTGATAGGCCGAATTGGTTGGACTGCCATTCAAACAGTTATACTTTCATCACATTAAACGCATACATTATATGAAATACACAGCTATTATCGCTGCCGCATTGTGCGCTCCGCTTGCTATGGCCCAGGGTGTTCAGGCCCCCGCTGCTGCAACTCAGCCGCAAACAGAGGTGGTTGAGGCCGCCATTAACGAGCTTTGCGATCTCCAAGTGAAGATTGTAGAGGTTTTGGAAACTGCTAAGGATCGCGAAAGCGCCGACGCTGCTGCCGAGGAATTGTTCGTGCTGGTGGGTCGTGTAAAGGAATTGCAGACGGATGCTTCCAAGATTAAGAAGTGCGATGCCGCTACACAGCAGCGCTTGCTCCAAAAGCTCATTATGGTGACCTTCTCCATCGATGCTCGCAAGAAAGCCGTGGGTAAGTCTCTTGTGGAAAATGAGTTCTACGGCAGCGAAGATTTGAAGGACGCTGTGCGCCTGATGCTGTAATTGCATAACCATACCCATGTTTTTTTCAGGCGGTTGTCTTATAAGGCAACCGCTTTTTTGGTCGTTACAAATGCTGATTTACAGATGCCGAATTGGGGCGTTCCTCTCGTCTGCTGCTTGCAAGGAGAGTGCTAACTGTAAAAGGGGATTGACAAAGCGCCTTAAAGATATTAGAATACGCGCGCACACCGCGAATATACACATATGGTTACTGAAACATTGACGGACGCTGAAGCTGCTTTGAACGCCCTGTACGGAAGTGACACGTTCGGCATCAAGACGATGGAGAAATACCTCTCCAAGAGTGCTTTTAAGAAAATGATGCTGACGGTTCAAAAGGGTGGTAAACTCGATACCGGAATAGCAGATGAAGTGGCTCAGGCCATGAAGGTGTGGGCACTTTCCAAGGGAGCCACGCATTACACGCACTGGTTCCAACCGCTTTCCGATGCCACGGCTGAGAAGCACGATTCCTTTGTTGAGCCTGATGGTAAAGGCGGTATGATTTGTGAGTTTACCGGCAAAAACCTCATTCAGGCAGAGCCGGATGCGTCTTCTTTCCCATCCGGTGGTATTCGCGCCACCTTCGAGGCTCGCGGCTACACGGCATGGGACCCCACCAGCCCGGCTTTCATTAAGCGTACGCAAAACACTGTTACCTTGTGCATTCCGACTGCCTTCTGCTCTTACACCGGCGAGGCTTTGGATAAGAAAACGCCGCTGCTGCGTTCCATGGCAGCCGTGGCACACCAAACCGCACGTGTGCTTCACTGCTTTGGTATTGAGCCTTCGTATGTGGTGAGCAATTTGGGCGCAGAGCAGGAATATTTCCTGATTGATCGTGACCTCTACATTCAGCGTCCGGACCTGATTGAAACCGGCCGCACCCTGTTTGGTTGCTTGCCGCCCAAGCACCAGCAGATGGAGGACCACTACTTTGGTTCCATCAAGGAGCGTGTGCTGGAGTTCATGATGAGTGTGGACCGTGCTTTGTGGACCTTGGGTGTGCCTGCAAAGACTCGCCACAACGAGGCTGCTCCCGGCCAGTTTGAAATTTGTCCCCTCTTTGAGCCCTGCAACGTAGCAGTGGACCATAACGTGATGATTATGGACATCTTGCAGCGCCAGGCTCTCAAGTTCAATTTGGTGTGCTTGCTGCACGAAAAACCGTATGCTCATGTAAATGGCAGCGGCAAGCATAACAACTGGTCGCTTTCTACACCGGAGCTCGGTTCTCTCTTCTCTCCGGGCAAGACCCCGCACAGCAACCTGCTGTTCCTTACCTTCCTGAGCTCTGTCCTTGCTTGTGTAGATAAGCATGCTGACCTGCTGCGTGCTTCTACCTCTAAGGCCGGTAACGACCACCGCTTGGGTGCTGCAGAGGCCCCGCCTGCCATTATCTCTATCTTCTTGGGCGACCAGTTGACGGATATTATTGAGCAGATTAAGGCCGGTGGTGCTAAGACCTCCGCCTCCAAGACCACCATGGAGTTGGGTGTGGATGTGTTGCCGGAATTGCCCAAGGATACCACCGACCGTAACCGCACTTCGCCCTTTGCCTTTACCGGCAACAAGTTCGAGTTCCGTGCCGTGGGCTCTTCTCAAACCTGCGCTTGGCCCATGGCTGTGCTCAACACCATTATGGCTGAGGCGTTGGATGAGGTGGCCACCCGTTTGGAGCCCCACGCCGGTACGCCCGAGTTCAAGAACATTGTGCGCGAGCTGATTCGTGAGTTGGTGACAAAGCACGACCGCATTATTTTCAACGGTAACGGTTATTCCGCCGAATGGGTGGAGGAGGCCGAGCGCCGCGGATTGCCGCACATTAAGACAACCCCGGAGGCTCTGGATGTGCTTTCTCGCCCCGATACCATCGAGCTGATGGAGAAGTACGGTGTGCTTTCTCGCTCTGAGCTTTTGGCCCGCAAGGAGATTCAACTGGAGAGCTTTGAAAAGTTGATTGATATTGAGGCTAAGACTTGCCTGAATATGCTGCGCACCATTTACTTGCCGGCTATTGCTGCCCAGATGTCTGAAATCTGCGGAACGGTGAACGCCATACAGGCTGCCGGTATTACCGCCGGACTTAAGGCTGCCACCTTTAAGGCAAACGAGATTGGCGCCTACTACGATGAGCTGATGCCGGAGGTAGATGCTTTGGCTGCTGCTATTGAGGCCGGTGAACCCTTTGCCATGCGCGCCGCTATGGAGAAAGCCCGTGAAACCGTGGATGCTCTGGAGGCCATTGTGGATGCGGCTCTTTGGCCTGTGCCCACCTACGCCCAGATGCTCAATATTCACAGTAAATAAGTTTCTTTACCATATCAAAACAAAAGAGCCAATGGCCGTGGTGGCTGTTGGCTCTTTCTATAGGCAGAAATTGCAGGTGCGGAATTATTCCGTTGTGTCGCGCTTGTTGCGCAGGTACTCCATGCGCTCAGTGATGCGCAGCTCCATACCGTTGGTGGTGGGGTGGTAATATACACGCCCCTCGGGCAGGTATGCTTGCGGCACAAAATGGTCGTCGCCGAAATCGTGTGCGTATTTGTAGGTGGTCGCTTCTTCGGATACGCCACGCAGACGTGCTAATTTTTTACGCGTGGGGGTGGCTAGGTGATCCGGCACGGCGAGGGTTTTGCCTTCACGCACATCTTCCAGCGCGGCGTTAATTCCCATGTAGGCGGCATTGCTCTTGGGTGCGGTGGCAATGTAAACGGTGGCGTGTGCCAGCGGAATCCTAGCCTCGGGCATGCCCAGCATTTCTGCAGCCTGCGCAGCAGCTAAGGCCACGCGCAGGGCGTTGGAGTCTGCCAAGCCTACGTCTTCACTGGCGCAGATAACGAGTCGGCGTGCAATGAATCGAATATCCTCACCGGCGTTGAGCATGAAGGCCAGCCAGTAAAGCGCGGCGTCCGGATCACTGCCGCGCATGGATTTAATGAAGGCGGAAATGGTGTCGTAGTGGCCATCGCCGGCGCGGTCGTACCTGATAGCTTTTTTCTGGATGGATTCCTCTGCCTCTGCCAAGGTGACATGGATGGTTCCCTCTGCGTCTGCCGGAGTGGAGAGGGCTGCAACTTCGAGCGCGGTGAGGGCTTTGCGTACATCGCCATCGGCTTTCAGCGCTAAGTGCGCCAAGGCTTCCTCATCCACCCGAAGTTTTAAGTGGCCGAGCCCTCGTTTATTGTCGCAGATGGCACGGCGGAGCAGGGTGATAATTTCGTCATCGGGCACAGATTCCAAAGGGAAAATCTGCGAGCGCGACAGCATGGCGGAGTTAATGGCAAAGTATGGATTCTCAGTGGTGGCACCGATGAAACGCACGGTGCCTCGCTCCAAATGGGGCAGCAACACATCTTGCTGCGCTTTGTTGAAGCGGTGTAACTCGTCTACAAAGAGAATGGTTTTTTGCCCGTGCAGCGTTTGCCTGGCTTTGGCTTCCGCGATTTTTTCGCGTATATCGCTCACATTGGATTCCACACCATTGAGCATGACAAAGTAGGCGCTGGTTTGCTTAGCGATAACCGAAGCGAGGGTTGTTTTGCCGACACCGGGCGGACCGTAGAAAATGAGGGAGGAAAATCGATCCGTTTCGATAGCGCGGCGCAAAAGCTTGCCTTCTGCCAGCAAATGCTTTTGGCCGGCTACTTCTTCCAAAGATTCGGGGCGCATGCGTGCTGCCAGCGGCATGCTGGTGTTAGCATACGTCTCTTCTTGCGCTTCTGCTTTGCCGTATGGGGTGAATAAATCCATGTTGCGGTGGGGGATTCATCAGCTCTCCGATTGCGGGAGCTTGTCTTTGTTGCGGCTGCGCCATTTCCACGGGGCTTCCGGTGAGGGCTTGGCCCAAATGCCTTGTTTTGCAGCCTTAGCCTCTTTGTCTGCGGCCTTAAGGGCGGCATCTTCCGGAGCATGCAGCGAGGAGTACCAAGAGAGCCCTCGGCGCACCAGTTCTGCGTTGATGTATGTATCCTGTGCGTATACGGCGGCGTAGTGGCGCTTGCCCTTAACCTCTGCTACCTCGACACGCAGCTCTTTGTTCAAAATCAACTCTTTGAGTGCCGTTTCGGCCGCATTGCAGGCGGTTGCATCCTGTTCTTCTTCCGGTGCATCGGTGCCGTTGAGATAGATATGCAGTTTTTGCCCGTCGGCGGTGGTGAGATAAAACTCCTCGCCATCCTTCACTTGAGTGCAGGTGCCGGTGTAGGTGCCTGCTGTGGCTGTGGTGACAGCTGCTTGCTCAGAGCGCTCGGAAGGATGTGCTTTTCTCCACTCTCGCGGAGAGATAGGTGAGTCCCCGGCCCAAAGCCCTTTTTTGTCCTTGCGTGCTTTTTTCTCAGCCTTTTCTAAATCTTTAGCTTCCTCTGCATGGTGGCTGTAGTACCAAGCATAGCCGGATTTTACCATTTCCAGATTCACATACGTTTTACCCACATACACCTTGCCGACGGTGCGTCCGTAGGAGTCCGTTTCCTGTACCTCTACACGTACCTGTTTGTTGCGAATAAGCTTGATGAGTTTTTCGCGAGCTTGTTTGGCGTACTCCTGTCCCTTTTCCGGAGCGTCGATACCGTAAAGTCGAATTTCTGTTTCTTCGTTTTCGCCTTTCTTAATCGCTTTGAAGGAATCGCCGTCGAATACGTGATTGCACTTGGCACTAAAGGAGTCTGCTGCATCGCCGGTGTGGATGCCGAAAATAAGGAGTAGTAGGCTGATTAATCGTTTCATGGTGTTGCGTGTCATTCTAGTACGGGTTGGCGTGAAAGTCAACGTTATATTTGCTGAAATAAATTGTGGCATTCATGAATATAAGCTTGAGTGGTAGGGATAAGTGCTGTATAATTTCGCCACGCGTATGATAGGAAACACGCTACAGTTGGGCCTTGCAGGCCTCGGAACAGTGGGTTCAGGGGTTTATGAAACCCTGTGCCGCAATTATCAGTTGCTTGAAGCTCGTGCCCAGATTGCCTTTGCTGTTAAACGAATTGCTGTGGGAAATCTGAACCGCAGCCGAGATGTGGAGGTGGACCCGGCGATTCTGACGGATGATTGGCGCGACTTGGTGAATGACCCGGAAATTGATATTATCATTGAGCTTATCGGTGGTACAAATGAGGCGTACAAGCTGGTAAAGGCTGCGCTGGAGGCAGGTAAACCCGTGGTAACCGGTAACAAGGCTGTGCTGGCTGAGTATGGTAGCGAGCTCTTTAAGCTGTCCGCAGAGAAGGGGACTCCCCTTTACTTTGAAGCCTCTTGCGGTGGTGGTATTCCTATTGTGCAAAGTCTTCAAAATTCTCTCATCTGCAACAAGGTGGAGTATATTGCCGGTATTATCAACGGTACCAGTAATTACATTCTCTCCAGCATGAAGGATAAGGGTATGCCCTTCCGTGAGGCGTTGGAGCAGGCTCAGCGCTTGGGCTTTGCAGAGGCGGACCCGTCTTTTGATATCAACGGTTGGGATGCCGCCCATAAGGCCCTCATTTTGGCTATGTTGGCATACGGTACTCCGCTGAACCCCAACCAAATTGCCGTCTCAGGTATTGAGCAGGTGGAGAGTGTGGACTTTAAGCTGGCCGAGCAACTGGGCTATTCCATCAAGCTGCTGGTTGTTATCAAGCACCATGCAGACCAAAACGCCTTGGAGTTGCGAGTGCAGCCCAGTTTTGTGCCGAAGGAGCATTTGCTTGCTAAGGTGGATGGTGTATTCAATGCCATTGCCGTGAAGGGGGATATTGTGGGCGAGTCTATTTTCTATGGTCGTGGTGCCGGTAAGAATCCCACCGCCAGTGCCGTTATCGGCGATGTTGTGCTGGCCATGCGCGAGTGCCGTTTGGATGATTACCACACAGGTTTCCAGCCCTATACCAAGGAGCTGAGCATTATACCCATGGGCGATACGGTGACTCCGTACTATGTGCGCTTCCGTGTGCAGGACCGCCCGGGTGTTATTGCCGCCATTGCGTCCAAGTTTGCTAAATATGATGTAGACATTTCCGCTACCACCTCCACCAATGAATCCGTGGATAGCAACGGTATTCGTCGCAACCATCTGGTGTTTATGGTGCACGCGTGCAAGTGGATTCGTCTTAAGTATGTCCTCCGTGAGCTGGCAGATAACGAGTACATTGACCCCAATCCTGCCGTGTTCCGTATCGAAACTTTTAACGACTGATAATTTATGGCACTCATCGTACAGAAATATGGTGGCTCCTCCGTGGGCACAATCGACC
This sequence comes from uncultured Akkermansia sp., assembly GCA_904501975.1. Classification (GTDB taxonomy): domain Bacteria; phylum Verrucomicrobiota; class Verrucomicrobiia; order Verrucomicrobiales; family Akkermansiaceae; genus Akkermansia. The sequence continues at coordinate 30,232 of CAJGCZ010000007.1, read as the reverse complement.
GTATCCGCAACGTAGCCCGCAAGCTTATTGAAACGAAGGAAGCCGGCAACAAAGTTGTGGCTGTTATCTCTGCTATGAGCGGCGTGACGGATAAGCTGATTGCACTGGCTCACGAGGTGATGGATAATCCTCCCGAGCGTGAGTTGGATATGCTGATGGCTACCGGCGAGCAGCAATCCATTGCTTTGCTCTGCATGGCTATCACGGATATGGGCTATAAGGCTCGCAGCTTTACGGGTGCTCAGGCCGGTGTTTGCACCTACGGCACGCATACCCGTGGCCGTATTGATAATATCCAACCGGAAAAGGTGATTCAGGCTCTTGATGAGGATTGCATCGTGGTGTGCGCCGGTTTCCAAGGCGTTACCAAGGATGGTACCATCCACACCTTAGGCCGTGGCGGCTCCGATTTGTCTGCCATTGCTATGGCTGCAGCTGTTAAGGCCGACCTTTGCCAGATTTACACAGATGTGGACGGCGTTTACACCTGTGACCCGCGTGTAGTGAAAGATGCACGTAAAATCCCCGTACTTTCTTATGAGGAAATGCTGGAAATGGCTTCCAGCGGCTCCAAAGTTATGCAGGCTCGCTCCGTTGAATTTGCAAAGAAATTCGGCGTTGTTTTTGAAGTCCGCAATTCCATGAATTCTAACCCCGGTACTATTGTGCAAGAAGAAAACTCAGCTATGGAGTCGCTCGTTGTTCGCGGCGTCTCAATCGAACGTAATCAGGCCCGTGTAACGGTGTCCGGTATCACCGCTCCCGTGGCATACACCGCCCTTATTCTTACCGCCTTGGCTGAAGCCGAGATTAACGTGGATATGATTGTAGCCAATACGGCTCACGACGGTCAGGCTCGCCAGTCCTTTACCATGAATATGAGTGATTTGGGTGCTGCCCAGGCTGCCCTCAAGGCTGTGCTGCCCAAGCTTGGCCCCTGCGCTAAGTTGGAGACAGAGGCCGGCCTTGCCAAGCTCTCCGTTGTGGGTGTGGGCATGCGCTCCAACCCCGGTGTAGCTGCCACCGTATTCCGCACCTTGGCAGACGCCGGTATTCAGACCGGCATGATTGCCACCTCTGAGATTCGCATTACGACCACGGTTGAAGCTGCTGACATTGAGATGGCTGCTCGCGTGGTTCACGCTGCTTTCAATCTGGATCAAGTATCCGCCTGATTGGACCTTAACTGAATTGCTGCCGCGCAATGCCTCATCAGCAAGCTCCGGAAAGGCCTGAATCTCAGGAAGAAAAACTTGAGCTCAGACCGATAGTGAAATACATCGCTATCGGTCTGGGTGTTCTTTCTCTTTTGGGGGTAGAATACGCTACCTACCGCGCCGGTGTAGAGAGAGGATATAAGGAGGGGGTATGCTCCGGCGAAGTAACGGCCGCAGTTCATGCCTGCGCTGTGGAGAATTTGCGCCATGTGCAGCAGTTGGCTTCCGCCGAAGATGCTGTGTTGGTGGATGCGGTGAAGAATCACCGCACGACATTGGCTTGGATTCAAGAGCCCACCGTTCTTTATGAAGTTCAATGGGCATTGGCTCAAGCCCTGATAACACGCGGTCTTGCGGCAGAGGCCGATACCATGTTGCGCGAGCTCTTTACGGCTCAGCCGCAAGCCTCTTCCTTATGGGCACGCCGTGCACTTGTGACGGCCAGAGCCTTGGTAGAGGAGGGGAAGTATGAGCAAGGTGCCTATTACTACGGGTATGCCGATGCGTATTACAAAAAAGCTTCTTTGGTAGAGGAGCAATTAGAGCTTATTTCCGAGCAGTTAGCTCATCTTCCTGCGGCTTACCCGAATCCGCAACACCTTCATCAGCAGCTTTCGGCCTATGCTAAACGCGCCGCTGAATTAGGGGATAAGGGCGAGGAAATGGTGGCCGGTATTTGGGCCTGGAAGGGGCGCTTGTACCGCGAGGAAGGCACGACAACCGCTCTGGAGAAAGCAAACCGCTGCTTTGAAAAAGCACTGAGCGGCTTTAAGGCAGACCATTTGCCGGAGCTGGCCGGTGCATCTATTTGTGTGGGCTCTCTCTTGCTGGATAAAGGCGAGAGTGCGCGTGCCGAAGAGTTAATCAGAAACGGCTTAAGCCGTATCGAGGATACTCCTTCTGCTGCGCCCTACATGTTGTTGGCCTTGCGCGACCTCGCCCGCATTGAGCAGGATAAAGGCAATAGCGATGCAGCTTTGGCCATGCTTTACCGCGCCGAGGGCATTGCCTTGATTCATGAGCCTTCCGGCAGCACCTTCTGGAATTGTCTGTACGACCAACGCGGCTGGCTTAACTTCAGTCGCGAGAATTATGGTGCTGCACGTGTAGATTTTGAAAAGGCGTTGGAGGTATGCGGGGCAAGCCCTGCCTACCGTGTGCAACCCTTGGAAGGCGCAGCTCGCTGCTGCTTAGCATACGAGGAGCTGGATAAGGCTGCCGGGTATTTTACCGAATGCCTGCAATTGCGCCGTAGCCACATGGCAGCTGAGCTGATTCCGCAAGGCCGCATTCATTTGGAGTTGGCCCGTATTTACGATGCTCAAAATAAAGCCGAAGAGGCTTGTGCCGCGTATGGTGAAGCGGTGCGCTTGCTTTCTACGATGGAGGACAAGCAGAACCCGGAGTTGATTGCAGCCATGATGGCGCAGGCTTACAGTTTAACGCAGCTGCGTCAGTGGACAGAGGCGTACGCCGTGTGGGATGCTCTGCAGCCCTTGGTAACAGATGATAAAATGCTGCGCAACGAAGTATCCGTTCAGCTGCAATACTGCCGCGACAGAGGGGCAGTGCCGGCAGATGAGGAGTCTCATTGATTTTTTTGAATTAAAACTGATACGATTTGACCATGTACCGTCGATATAAACCGAAGAGAAAGAATACCAGCCACGCTTTGCCTATTGCGGCTGTGTCTCTCACTATTGTTTCACTGTTGACTTGGGCTTATTTTGCCAAGGGTGAAGAAATTATAGAATCTTTTAAGGGCGAGACGATTGTTGTTCGCGACGACACGGAGGCTAACAACAACCTCAATCGCCTGCTGGCCGATTTGTCCGGCGACCGTCCTTCGTTGCTGAAGTTAGCAGAAGACAGAACTGTGCGCATGGGCTGGATTAAGAGCGAGGAAACGCGCCGCCGATTTCTTTGGGTGTTGGCCAGCCGATTGGTGGATGAAGGTGAGTGGGCTACGGTGAAACCCATTGTGCCTGAGGTGGAAGGTATTGCTCCGATTGAAGGCTTAGACCGCATTGCTGCTTTAGCCAAGGAAAAGAGCGATTTTGACTTCCAGCTGAAGTTGGAAAAACAGCTTCAGAACCGTTTGGTGAATGAGCCGGCGGAGACCACGTCTCTTCTTCTTAATTCCATTCGTCGCTATGTGGAAACCTGCGAGCAGATGGATAAAAAGAATGAGGCTTACCAAGCTATGGATATTCTGCGCCGCGAGCAGGTCAACGCCCGCTTAAAGAGCAAGCCCGAGCTGGCGGTGGAGGCTGCAGCCCTGAAACTGCGCTGTGCCGAGGTATCCGGTGCCTTGCAGGCGGAGTGGGATGAAGTGCGTAGCCTGCTGGAGGGTGCCGGTTGGCCGGATTGCCCTGCCACCGGTAAGTTGCTGCTCAACGAGGCTTCCCGCAGTCTCCAGAATCCCGCTCGCCGTAAGGAAGAGTTGCAAGCGATTCAGGCAAATCTTTTGAAGGCGTTGGACTCCCTGTTGATGTTCCCGGATACGGATCGCCGTTTGCCGGAGTGTTACACCATGCTGGGTGATGTATGTTTCCGTCTGGCTCAGTATGATTCCTGCGTGCAGTACCTCACTTTGTCCGATGCCTTTGCCCGAGGTTACGGCATCAAGGACGAGGAACTGCGCCAAATGGAGCTTCACCACTGCCGCATGCGCGCACGCGCCAATGAAGCCCGTGGTGCTATTACCGACGCCGTGGAGGATTACCGCTTTCTGTTAGAGAACGAAACGGAGCCGGCTGCTGTATATAAATGCCTTTCTTTCCTTGCTGAGCATGCAGAAGGTGAGGAGCGCATTGAGCTGCTGAAGCGCTGCCGCGATATGCTTAAGGAGCACGATTCTCTCATGAAGGACAGCAAGTGGTCCTTCGCTCAGATTGCTAAGGAAATTGCTGATTTCTACGTGGCCCAGGAGCGTTACTCTGAGGCTATTCAGTGGGTGAAAGAATCCGTTGCTATTGATGAGGAAACGTACCCTGATTTGACTGATGGCAAGGTGTTGCGCGCTCGCATGAATTTGGCTCTTATTGAGCGTAAGACCGAGAAGAACGATGAGCAGGCTGTGGAACGCTTGAAGCGCGTTGTGCGTACCATCAACGAGATGGATGAAGCCACCCGCGCCAAACTCAATGAGAACGACCCGAAACTCTACGCCGATGCCTCTCGCGAGTTTGCCCGCACCTACCTCATTATGGGCGGTAAGTATAATGAGAAGCTGGCCCGCGATATTGTGAAGAAAATCAAGGAGCCTCTCCCTGCCAAAACTCGCTGAGTTTAGCTTATGTCCTCTCTCCATAAAAAGAGTCTCATTGCTACAGCTGCCATTTTTTGCTGTCGCTTCACTGGCCTGTTACGAGAAATTGTCTTTACGGCACTTTTCGGAGCTACGGCGGCGTTGGATGCCTTCCTGACCGCCTTCCGAATCCCCAACATGCTGCGTGATATGTTTGCTGAGGGGGCTCTTTCTCAGAGCTTCACCAGTGTGATGAGCAAGGTGGAGAAGCAGGACGGTAAAGAGGCTGCATGGGCGTTGACCAATCAGGTGGTTTCTCAGCTGATTTCGTTGATGCTCATTATTGTCTCCTTGGGCGTGTTGCTTTCCGGAGTGTTTATTCAAGCTCTTTACCCCGAGCGTGCTGTGGCAGATTTTGAACAGCCCGCAGCCCTTACAGCTCCGGCAGATATGACGGTGAAAGCCGTCTACGGTGGCACCTCCACGGATGCCGATGGTCGCACCCATGCCTCCTTCCGCTTGATGGCGCCTCTGGCGGTGGACTCCGCGCAGCCTGTAGTGCGTGTTTCTGCTGTAGAGAAGCTGCAAGTGGGGCAGGAGGTTACACTCTCTGCAGCTACCAAGGTGCCCGCCGGTGCCCTGCGTGTGGAAAAGCAAAGTTTCATGGGATTAGCGGCCGGTTTATGCCGCATTATGTGGCCCTTCATTCTGATGGCGTCGTTGTCGGCTCTTTGCATGGGAGCCCTCAATGTCTTTGGTATATTCGGCCTGCCTAATTTAGCGAGTGCTGCCTTTAACCTTACCACGGTGGGTGTGGGGTGCTTGTTGGGGTGGTTGATTGACCCGTCGTTCGGCCCCACAGCCTTGTATGGTTTTGCCGTAGCCGTGGTGCTGGGTGGCGCAGCGCAGATTTTGGTGCAAATACCGGCTTTGCGCAAGAAAGGTTATCGCCCCCGTTGGAACTTGGGGCTTTCCGTTCAGTCTGCTAAATTAGTGTTTGCCAATCCGGCTGTGCGCCGTATTTGGTATTTGATGCTGCCCGGCGTTATCGCTGCCGGTATTACGCAGACGCAGGTGTTCATTAATACCTCGTTTGCCTTGTATCTTCCCGGTGGTTCCGTCACTGCTCTTTCCGGTGCCTTTCACCTTTGGCAGTTGCCGGTAGCTCTTTTTGGTGTGGCTGTGGGCATGGTGGTGTTGCCGTCCGTATCGCGCATGTCTCTTCAAAAGGGCAATAAAGAAATCCCCGAGCATTTGGCGCAGGCCATGCGCTTTGTGGCCTTCTTTGCTGTTCCCTCAGCCGTTATTTTGGGCCTTTGGGGGCAGGAGATTGTTAGCATCTTCTTCCAGCGCGGGCGTTTCGATGCCCATGCCTCCGCCTTGATGGGGCAGGTGCTTGGTGCCTATTGCATCGGCTTATTGGGCTATGCCGGCATGAAGGTGCTGCAGCCGGTATTCCTAGCCTTGGAGAAGCCTTGGGCTCCGGCATGTTTGGCTTTGTTTGCCTGCTTTATTTCTCTTTCTCTCAACTATTGTTTCATCCATGTGTTGGGGCTGGGTGTTATGTGGCTTGCCTTGACCACAGCCTTTGTTACCACACTCAACTTCTTGTTCTATTTCTTCTATCTGCGCCATCTGCTGGGCTCCATGGCCTGTTCTATTCTTATTCCCGGTATCTTGCGCATATTGGGGGCAGGGGCCTTGCTGGGTGTGTTCTGCTGGCAGATTAAGGAGTTGTTCTTCACGGATTTCCTGGCATGGGGCTTCATGTCTCGCTTTGCGGCTTTAGCTGTAGGCGGCTGCTTTGTGGGAATGCTGTATTTGGCTGCGTGCTTCTTCTTGCGTGTGCCGGAGCTGGAGGCCTTTGCCCGCCGCTTCCTGGCGCGTAAAAAGTAAGTCACACTTCGCCATGAATATGGGCTTGCGTCTCTGCTTTTAATGTGGTAGAATCGCGCCCGTCAGGGTACTATTAAAATTTTATGGATACAAACCTTCGCATCGTCATCGGTTCAGACCACAAAGGCGTGGAGCTGAAAGAAGTTGCCGTAGAGTTGCTCACCAGCTGGGGCTTTACTGTAGAGGACGTTGGCCCGTTTACAAAGGAATCCTGCGATTATTCCGACTATGCCAACGAAGTGTGCAAACGTGTGGTCGATGGTCGTGCAGACCGCGGTATCCTCGTTTGTTTCTCCGGCATTGGTATGAGCATTGCTGCAAACCGTTGGCGTGGTGTACGCGCTACATTGGTGCGTTCTCCCCAGGTTGCTGCTCTTTCCCGCCAGCACAACAACTCCAATGTAATGTGCCTTGCAGCAGCTTTCGTGAACTCTGATATGCTGGATGAGATTCTCTCCACTTGGTTGAACGCTGAGTTTGAGGGCGGTCGCCACGAGGCTCGTTTGTTGAAGGCTTCCGGTTCTCCGCTTGCTGTGTCCGACCCCGAGTTGGCCGCTCTGATTGAAGAAGAGCGCAAGCGCCAGAACAACAATATCGAGCTTATTGCTTCCGAAAACTTTACCTCTCCTGCTGTGATGGAGGCCCAAGGCTCTATCCTGACCAATAAGTACGCAGAAGGGTATCCCGACAAGCGCTGGTACGGCGGTTGCGAGGTGGTGGACAAAGTGGAGCAGCTGGCTATTGACCGCGCCATGGCTCTCTTTGGCTGCGAGTTTGCCAATGTTCAGGCTCACTCCGGTTCTCAGGCCAATATGTCTGTATACCATGCTTGCATCAACCCCGGCGATACTATCCTTTCTATGGACCTCGCCTGTGGTGGTCACCTTTCTCATGGTTTCTTTGCCAATTTCTCCGGCAAGCAGTACAAGGTTGTGCATTACGGTGTGAACCCCGAGACCGAGTGCATTGATTACGATGCTCTTGCCGAGAAGGCTCGCGAGTGCAAGCCCGCTTTGATTCTCGCCGGTGCTTCCGCATACTCCCGCACGATTGATTTTGCCCGCATTCGCGAGATTTGTGATGAGGTGGGTGCCATCATGTTTGTGGATATGGCTCACATTGCCGGTTTGGTTGCTGCCGGTGTGCATCCCTCTCCGGTTCCCTATGCTGACTTTGTGTCCACTACCACGCACAAGAGCCTTCGAGGCCCGCGCGGTGGTCTGGTGCTCTGCAAAGAGAAGTGGGCTAAGAAGCTTAACAGCGCCACGTTCCCCGGCTTGCAGGGTGGCCCGCTCATGCACGTGATTGCCGCTAAGGCTGCTTGCTTGGGTGAGGCTCTGCGTCCTGAGTTCCGCGAGTATGCCGCTCAGGTGGTAAAGAACTCCAAGGCCATGGCTGCTCGTTTGGCAGAACTTGGTTTCCGCATCGTTGCCGGTGGCACGGATAATCACTGCTTCTTGGTAGACCTTAGCGGTAAGGGCCTCAATGGCGCCGATGCCCAGGTTGCGTTGGATAAGGTGGGTATCACCGTCAACAAGAATGCTATCCCCTACGATAAGGGTTCCACCAACAAACCTTCCGGTATCCGTATCGGTACTCCTGCCGTAACGACTCGCGGCATGAAGGAGCAAGACGTGGTACGCGTGGCAGAGTTCATTGCTCGCTGCTTGTCCATTTTGGCCGGCCAGAATGTCTGCGCTACGCCGAATGCTTATGATGCTCTGCGTGAGGAGGTTTCTGCCTTCAATCGCTCCTTCCCCATGCCCTGATAGCATCCGTCAGTTTACGCAAAAATCCCCGACTCGATAAGAGCCGGGGATTTTTGCGTAAACGTGCTTGCCTTAGCCTTAGAGCTTCTTGCGTAGCAGCAGTACAGCCGCCAGAGTTGCGGCTGCCGAGCTGAGGGCAATGGCCGTCTCCTTCGGATTCTCTTGGATGAGACGCACGAACTTTTCGAAAGCCGATGAGTTCTTTGCCGTGGCGGTGCTTTGTATTTCCGGCTTAACAACAATGTCCGCCGGACATGCTGACGGGGCGTAGGACGACGTCCAGAACAGTCGCATGCCGTCCTTGTCTTGCAATCGGTATTGGCGCAGGGTGGATTCAATATCATCCACCTTCTTATCTTCCGGATTGTTAATCAGGAAAACAGTGGGCGAGCCGGTGTAGGTGAGCTGCAATTGATCCATGTAGCGAATAATGGCCTCTGCTGCCCATTCTTCGGCGGCGTCAATGTTGTAACGATAATCGCCGATTTCTGTGGGTTGGTAGGCTCGTGCAAGCGCTTCGCAGTAGCGCCCTAAGCAGCGGGTGCCGTCAAAAATGGTTTCAAAATCCTGATACGCCAGGGCAAGGGCGCGAACTTCGGCCTCTGTTCTCAGCCCACCGAAGCAAATGCTCAGGGTAATGGGGCGGTTGCGCCTATCAACCATCTCCGGCAGGTACAGATGGCGGTATTCTATGTACCAGGTTCCGTTGCTGCGGCCTGCCACAAGAGCAAAGGCTGCATCATCTTTATCCAGCGCATTGTGCCATGATACGACCTCCGATGGTACCGGGCGGGTGCCAAGGCGGCTTCTTGCATCATACCCCTTGATGGAGCCGGCGGATTGAATGTAAATGTCCATAATTAATGAAGAATAAACTAATATGAGAGTGAGAAAAAGCGTTCATTCTCGATAGTAACACAAGGCAGGGGCTTGTCAATCTAATTTCTTGAGGAAGTATCAGCAATCCAGCAGCAGCTGGTAATCCGTTACATCCAAACGCCTGCCGAACTTATAGCCCACCTGCTTGAAGTGTGAGGCAGGGGTGAACCCCAGTTTTTCATGAAATTTCCGGCTGCCAGCGTTGTCTCCGGTTATACAGGCAATCAGCACGTGGCAACCTTGGGCTTTGCTGCGGTTTATCAGCTCCAGCATCAGGGCGCGGCCTATGCCGCGGTGCATGGCCTTGGGCGCAAGGTAAATGCTTGTTTCCCAGCTATGAGCGTAGGCGGCTCGCTCTTTCCAGGCATGGGCATAGCTATACCCCAGTATCTCGCCATCTTCTTCCCACACCACAGCAGGGTAGTGCTGTATAATATGCGCCAGCCGTTCTTCCATTTGCTCGATTGTTGGGGGCACGGTTTCAAAGGAAATGGTGGTTTCTGCCACGTAATGGGCATAAATGGCTGCAATGGCCGGAGCGTCTTCTGGTCGGAGAGTGCGTATCATGCGGTATAGGTCTATTCTCTATCTTACCTTGTGAGGGCCCGTCCGTCAAGTCGCAACCCGCACACCCTTGTGCTTTCGTTTGCTATTTTGCACGTCAACGGCATAAATTTTGCTTGCCAAAAAGGGGCTTGTGCTCTAATATATGCCAGACATGCCGTGCCGGCCTGTCTGCACTAATTCAAGATTTCTAACATTTTTTTAGCAATGGACTTCATTTCACCAACAGTAGCTGCGCTTTCCCCCTCTCTTACTTTGGCCGTTACCAACAAGGCTAAAGAGATGAAGGCTAAGGGCGAGCAGGTTTATGGCCTTGCCGGTGGCGAGCCCGATAAGGATACGCCCGAGAACATCAAGGTTGCCGCCATCAAAGCTCTGGAGGACGGTGCTACCAAGTACACTCCCTCCGTCGGCCTTCCTTCTCTTCGCCAAGCTATCAGTGATAAGCTCAAGCGTGATAACAATCTTGATTACAGCATTGATCAGATTTGCGTATGCTCCGGTGCTAAGCCCGCTGTTTATGCCGCCCTGCGCGCAACAGTGAGCGAAGGCGATGAGGTTATCATTCCTTCTCCGTACTGGGTAAGCTATCCCTCCATGGTGCAGCTTTGCGGCGCTACTCCCGTGTTCGTGGAAACGAAGCCTGAGAACGGCTGGAAGATTACGGCTGAGGAGTTTGCCAACGCCATGACTCCCCGCACCAAGATGATTATTCTCACCACGCCGCACAACCCGACCGGTGCCGTTTACACGGAGGAAGAGTTGCGCGCCATTGGTGAAGTTGCCGTAGAGGAGGATATCCTCATCATTTCCGATGAGATTTACGAGCACCTGATTTACGATGAAGAGAAGCACGTTTCCATGGCTTCTCTCAGCCCCGAGCTGTACAACCTCACCATCACCATCAACGGCTTCTCCAAGGGCTATGCCATGACCGGCTGGCGCTTGGGTTACACCGCTGCTCCTGCTCAGATTGCTCACTACATCAAGATGATTCAGGACCACTGCGCCTCCAATGCCACCACCTTCTGCCAGTACGGTGCTATCGAGGCTCTGAACGGCGACCAGTCCTTCATCTCCGACCTGCGCGAGGAGTACGACTTCCGCCGCCAGTATGTATTTGACCGCCTTAGCAAGATGCCCAAGATTAAGGTAGTGGAGCCCAAGGGCGCCTTCTACTTCTTCTTGGATACCACCGAGCTCGGTATGGATTCCCTTACCCTCTGCAACAAGTTGCTTGAGGACTACAAGGTGGCAGCCGTTCCCGGTATTGCTTTCGGTAACGACAACGCCATCCGCATCTCCTACTGCACCTCTCTCGATGTGCTTAAGGAGGGCTTGGATCGCTTGGAAAACTTCTGCAAAAAGCACTAATTGCGCTTAGTATCTTTTCGGCACTCGGAGTCTGCGGGCTCCGAGTGCTTTTTTATTGCGCGGTCAGCCCCTTTTTGGTTGATTCCGGCAGGCGCTTTGTGCTATACTCACCATCGGTATATGAGCAATGCGCAACAAAAGAGCTTTTGGGTTTTGGTTAAACCTTACCTGCGGAAATATCTTCCGCGTTATTCCTCGAATCTGATATTGGGAATTCTGGCCGGTATTCTTGCCGCTGCTTCTGCCGGTTTTGGTGTTCCGGTGATGGTGGAGAAGGTGATTCCCATTGTGTTCGGTTCGGTTCCGCCCCCTGCATGGTTGCTGGCGATGAAGGATGGCGTGCAGTCTTTCTTGGGATTGGAATCCGGAGCCGATAATACCCAAGCGATTATTCTTTGGGGGGCTGCCCTGTTTATTCCCCTTATTCTCATGGTGCGTGGTATTTCCACTTACTACAACTCCTATTTGTTAACAAAGGCAGGTGTGGGCATGATGACGGATTTGCGTGTGGATGTTTTTGCGCGTCTGCAATATTTGTCCTTCTCCTTCCACGACCGCAATTCTCGCGGTAAAATGATGACAACGGTCATTCAATACACGCAATCGTTGCAGCAGCAATTGATTCAGGTGCTCAACGATTTGGTTGTTCAGCCGCTTACCTTGGTGGCAGCCTTGGGGTATTTGGTGTATGCAGCCCTCTCCAATGAAAGCTCAGCCATGCTTTTGGGTAATTTGCTCATCACGGCTCTCTGCATTCCCTTGGTGCGTTGGGTGGGCAAGCGCATGGTGAAAAAGATGCGCAAGGTCATGCAGGGAATGGATTCTGTAACGGCAGATGTAGAGGAAGCCTTGGCAGCCCAGCGTGAGGTGCGCGCCTTCAACCTTCAATCCCTGCGCGAGAAATTGCTCAATGCCAGTATTGTTAAGTTTAACAAGGCCATTGTGCGTGTTGAAATGTGGAAGGCATTTGTTTCTCCCTCCATCGAGATTGTGAGCGCCATGGCTCTCTCCTTCTCGTTGTTCCGCAGTACGGGCGATAAGCTTACGCTGGAGCAGTTTACAGCCATTGCCACAGCATTCTATTTCTGCTACGATCCTATCAAGCGATTGGGCACGGTGGCCAACTATTGCCAAATGATGAGCGTGGTCATGACCGGCATTAACGAGGTGCTGCATGCTACGGATGAAACGCCCGAGCCCAAAGACCCCAAGCCGCTGCCTGTTCCTCCTGCCGGTGCTGTGGATTTCAACCACGTCACCTTCTCCTACAACGAGGAGAAAACGGTTCTGCACGATATTACGGTTCATGTGCCTGCCGGCCAAACAGTGGCGTTGGTGGGCCCCAGTGGTTCCGGTAAAACGACTTTCATTAACCTCATCTGCCGTTTTTACGACCCGGATTCCGGTTCGGTTTCGATTGACGGAGTGGATGTGCGCGACATTGCACGCGCTGACCGCACCGACAATATCGGTTTGGTCTCTCAGTTTGCAGCACTGTTCCGTGGCAGCGTTGCTGAGAATATTCGGGTGGGCCGCCCGGGTGCTTCGGCGGAGGACATCCGCAAGGCAGGCGATGCTGCCTGTGTGAGTGAGTTTGCAGATGCGCATCCCGATGGCTACAACATGATGTTGGCAGAGGGCGGTGCCGGATTGTCCGGCGGTCAGCGCCAGCGTGTTTCCATTGCCCGCGCCATCTTAAAGAATGCCCCCATTCTTATCTTGGACGAAGCTACCTCTGCGCTGGACATGAAGAGCGAAGCGCTTATTCAGCAAGCTTTGGAAAACATGGCCAGTTCTCGCACCACCTTTGTCATTGCTCACCGATTCAGCACCATTCGCATGGCAGATCGTATCCTTGTCTTTAACGAAGGGCGCATCGTGGCGGATGGCAAGCATGCCGAGCTTTATGAGCAGTGCATGCTCTATCGTTCTCTGTATGATGAGCAGGTGAGAACCGCAACCGAAACAGGAAAGGAGTCCTCTGAGTCATGAAACGAATCCTTCAATTTGCCCGCCGCTTTCTTCTTCCCCATTACACGTGGTTGTTGGCCTCGTTGCTAACGGGTCTTATTACCGCTGCCGTAAGTGGTCTTGGTGTTCCGCTGATGGTCAAGTACGTGTTCCCCGTTGTCTTCTACAGCGGCAGTGGCGAGGAACCCCTGCTGTTGCAACACGTGCCCGCCCTTAAGGAGTTATCCGCTACCACCATTCTTATTCTGGCCTGCGCCAGCATGCCGCTGGTTTTTGCCATCCGAGGCGTGGCCATGTGGGGTAATCATGTGGTGGTGAATATCTTGGGCCTCCGCATTTTGGAAGGTTTGCGCAAAACGGTGTTCCACCATGTGCAGGAGCTGCCGATTGCTTATTTAGAGCGCCGCAGTAAGGGCGATATGGTGAGCCGCATTGTGGCAGATACGGGTAACGTGCAAAACGTGCTTTCGCACGTGGCCAATGATTTGGTAAAGCAACCCATTACCTGCATTTGCGCCTTTTCTGCCTTCTTCTATCTTTTGTTCAGCTCCGGCAGTGTGGAGATGGTGTTGGCTTTGCTTTTCATTGCCTTGGCGGCTTGGCCTATTATTTCCTTCGGCAAAAAGATTTCTGCCCGCTCCAAGCAGGCTCAGGCCGAGCTGGGTGAGCTGAACACCGTTGTACAGCAAAATTTGGAAACGCAGCGCGAGGTGCGTGCCTATGCGCTGGAGGAGCGCGAGATTGAGGACTTTAAGTCTTCTTCCGCTTCCTATAAGCGCAACATTATCAAATTGGTGAAGTACCAGCGTCTTATTGTCCCCATTATGGAGACCTGCACCGGTTTGGCCTTAGCTGTGGTGCTGGTGATGGGGCATTACAGCGGCATGGGGTTGGAGGACTTCATGGCCTTGGCGCTGGCTCTGTTCTTTACTTTTGATTCTATGAAACGCGCCGGTTTGGCCTTCAACCGCATGAACGAAGCCCAAGGTGCCTTGGTTCGTTTGGAAGAAGTGCTCAACGAGCAAAATCCCATTGCCGACCCCGCTTCCCCCGTGGCGTTGCCTGCACGTGTGCGTGGTGATATCGATTTCAAGAATGTTACCTTTGAATACGAACCCGGTAAGCCGGTGCTGAAGGAGGTGAATGTGCATATTCCTGCCGGGCAAATTGTGGGCTTAGTGGGCCCCAGTGGTGCCGGTAAAACTACTTTTGCCAGCCTTATTCCCCGTTTTTACGAGGCATCTGCCGGTAGTGTTTGTGTGGACGGTATCGATGTGCGCGATGTTATGAGGCATGATTTGCGCGAGCATTTGGCTATTGTGGGCCAGCAGGCCTTGCTGTTCACCGGTACGATTAAGGAGAATATTGCACTGGGGCGCCAAGGGGCTACGGATGAGCAGATTGCCACTGCTGCCTCTGCTGCCAAGGTGTCTGCTTTCTTAGAGAACCAACCCCGGGGTATTGATACGCAGTTGGGGCAGGGCGGCTCAGGCCTTTCCGGCGGCCAGCGCCAGCGTGTAGCCATTGCGCGCGCTTTTGTTAAGGATGCACCCATCCTTATTCTGGATGAAGCAACGGCCTCGCTCGATGCCGAAAGCGAAAAGGAGATTCAGCAAGAGTTGGATTCCCTCGCCCAAGGCCGCACCACGCTGATTGTGGCTCACCGTTTCAGCACGCTGCGCAATGCCCACCGTATTTTGGTGTTTGACCACGGCCGTATTGTGGGCGATGGCCCCCACGAGGAGCTCTACGCCTGTTGCCCGCTGTATAAGGAATTGTTTGATAGGCAAGGTGCTGTATGATGAACGCCTACAATATGTCGCCCTCGGTTTTAGCTCGAGCCACCAGCTCAGCAGATGTTGCAGAGCTGAGCGAATGGAAGGTGCCCGACCTCATGGCTGTGGCGGAATCCGGCGTAGAATCGCATCTCCGTGCAGCGTTCGGTGCTTCGGTTCGCAATCGCTATATTGATGCCATGCGCGCTGCGGATGGCTCCCCGCATTTCACTGCAGAGCTTGCCGGGGCGCCCGTTGCCGTATATGTGCTGTGTGTGGCTTCCGTTTCTTCTGCTGCGGCATTAAGTTCCCTGCAATATGCTTGGGCAGAGGCTCACCCCGCAGCAGATATCCTTGTGCTGCCCTGTGTGGTGCAGCACTTGCGCCCGGATTACGCTCGTTGCGTGGCAGAGCCCCCGGTAGCGCTCAGAACACGTGGCGCCTGGCAATCCGGCGCGGTTGTGCAGCAGTTCTTGCCGCCCACGCATTCTGCTCCGCATTGGTTAGGCGAGGCTCATGAGCTTAAATGGCATACGCTGATTCGCGAGGTTGCAAACAACGGCACGCGTATTTATCCCTACATTCAGGGCGTGGCTCAGTATCGCGACCTTCCTGCCGGTGCCCGCATTCTGTGCTCCGATGCCGGTGTGTGTCCCCTCTTGCTGGTGCACACCTGTGGCGAGCAGAACGGCGCGCTTCGCGTGGAGCGTGCGGACTTTTATTCCTCAGATAATGCCGTGAATGAGCTGGAGGTGTACGATACCCACCCCACTCATGTAGAGCTCATGGATGAGCGAGGGAATGTATACCGCGCCAACTGTGCGGAGCTAACCATGTTCCCCGGCAAGCTCAAGCGTGGTATGCACCTGCGCTGGGCTGTGAGTTTGGTGGCAGATTCCTTCCTCTTTCAAGAGCAGGGCGCCCCGTGTTTACAACAGATAGACGGCACCCGAGCTGAGATGACGGGTGTGGTAAAATCTGTGGCGGCCATTCAGTTTAGCAGCATGCGCGGTTATTGTTTGGGGGTGCAGGTGCACGCCAAACTGCCTCACTTGCTCTTTAATCTGTATGTATTTGAGCACCGCCTTTCCGGCAAAACACCTCGTGTGGGCGAGGTCGTATCTGCCCAAGGCACTTTGTATGCCGCGCCCGATGCCTTGGTGGAATCGTCCACGTGCTGGGCAGATTCTCCTCAAACCGATGAGCTGGAGGAGCTGGCCCGTTTGGAGTCTCAGGCACAGGAAACGCACGCTCAGTTGCTGCCGTATGGCGCTCCCTTGGCGGCGCTGGCCGCGGCCTTCATTCGCAAAGGCTATACCATAGACGCGCCGTTCGAGCCTTTATTCCGCTTTGGGCGCCCCGAGTTTGCCTTATTGTCCCCCTCCGGTGAGCGTTTGATGGTGATGGTGGATACCGTTGTGAATCAACACGAAGACCAGCGCGGGTACCGCTGCCGCTTTGCTGCCGATAAGTATCCTGCGCACATGGCGAAAACCCCGCAGGATGGCAAACCCGCTGATATTTGTTTTGTAACCCTGCATTTGAAGAGCGTGGATGGTGCTCCGGATTCGTTCACTCTTTCTGCGGAGCAGCACGGTACGGTAGTTTCTTTGTCCTTGCCGGAGCGCGTGACCATGCAGGCGGCTACCGCTCTCTCGGAGGAACAGGCGGCACATTTGTTCTCAGACTGCATGCAGTCTCAGAGTTTTGAGAAGCTTTTGCCTTGCCTTCGAGAGGATGTGGCCTACACCTCGCAAACGGCGGAATTGGCGTTTTCCTCTAAATGGGATTTATTGCGCCATTTGCGCACCTGCTTTGATGTTTGGCAAAAGAGAGGCGTAACAGAAGAACTGCAATTTAGCGTGCAACGTGTACAGCATGAGGGGAGGTCTCGCTTCTGTTGTGTGGCCACCCAGCAGGGCGAGCTTATATCCGCAACCGTGTTCAGTATAACAAATGCCCTGATAGGCAGCATCCAAGCTCTTGCTCCCGGTAACGTAACCCTCTCTTAATCAAAATGAAAATTCCTACCTATTGGATTAAGGAAAAGCGCGAAATAGCTGGCCGCACCATTAAATTATACGGTGCTTCCTTTGAGTCGATGTTTCAAGCTGAAGCGGTATTGAGCCGTAAGCGCCGTTTGTGGGAAGATTACCTTTCTTGCCGCAACCATAGCGATGCAGCCATGATACGCCATGCTTTGGCTTTGCGCGAGTTATCCTCCTTTCCCGGTGATTCGGAATACACCGCTTCTATGCTTGAGCCCGTGCTGCAGCAGCCTTGCGAGGGCAACATCGTGACTCGCAACCGCTATGGTGCCGAGGTGTTGAACTCTGTTACCCATTGTTTTGTGGATGTGGATTCCTTTAAGGATTCGTGGTTTAAGCGTTTGTTGGGGCTCAGTAAATCTCCCGAAAATTTGTTGCTGGAAAAGGTGGCGGCATTATGCGCGGCAGGTGCCGAGCTTTCCGCCCGCGTGTATCGCACGGCTCATGGTTGGCGTGTGCTGTTGCGTGGGCAGGGGATATCCCCGAGCTCGGAGCGCATGGCGTATCTCTTCCGTGAGTTGCAGGCAGACCCCCTCTATGTAAACCTGTGCCGCAAGCAACAGTGCTGGCGCGCTCGCCTCTCGCCCAAGCCTTTCCGGCTCGGCTTGCCCCGCTTCCCATTCCTTACTGATTCGGAACAAGCCGTCGCGCAAATGGCTGATTGGGTGGCTGAGTATGAAGAGAAGGTGTCCTCATTCGGGGTATGCCGTTTGTTGGATTCCTTCGGACCGGCTATTGAAGATTCCATTGTGGAATTGCATGACTCCTCTACCCGCGCCCTTGTACCGGATTTGAGATTGTCTTAATTGCCGAAGCCTCTGTTGGCCCTTTGGTGGATGTTCTTTCATCCCTACAAATTGGTAGTTGTGGGGGGAAATACTATCGGAGTGTTGGACTTTAGTCCAACATTTATTATCAAACCATACCACCAAAAAGGTGGGACTGAAGTCCCACCCTACGATATAGACACATTGCTCTTTGTTTGTTATTGCCCGAGAGCTTCTCTCAATCCCCGGCGATGCGGGCTTGCCGAGTTCTTTAATATTGACACAAGGCGCTTTTTGTGTTAAAGGAGAATCATGTTCCGAACACTTTTTTTAATGGCATGCCTTTCCTTGGCAGCGCCTCATGTGTGGGCTGCAGGGTACGATTATGTACCGCAAGCCGATGCGGCTTATCGTCAGGATACGTGGACTTCTCCTCATGATTTAGCCTTGGAGTCCGAAGCTCCCGTTTCTCTTATCCCTTTCCCGCAACAGGTTAAGTGGGGGCGTGGTTCGATGGATGTTTCCAACATTGGCAGTCTTAAGCCCGTTTACGATTTCCCTCATCACAAAATATGCGCCACGGTTCTGGCTGCTTGCAAGGATGCCGCGGCTCAGCTGAAGGGCTCGCAATCCCTGACGGTACGCTTCATCAGGGATTCCAAGGCGCTTCCTTCTGAACATTTGTCTGAGGGGTATAAGCTTGTCATTAACAAGAAAGGCGTGCACATAACAGCCTGTACCGATTCTGCCAGATTCAATGGCTTGCAGACCTTGCGCCAGATGCTGGCTACCGGTAACGGCAAATTGCCCTATTGCGAGATTACGGACTGGCCCGCTTTCAAGCACCGTGGTTATATGCAGGATTGCGGGCGCAATTTCCGTTCCGTAGAGCGTATTAAACAGGAGCTTGCTCTGGCCTCGTTGCTGAAAATTAATACATTCCATTGGCATTTGACGGATTACCCCGCTTGGCATATACAGTGCAAGGCTTATCCCCAGCTTAACGACCCCAAGCACCGTACTCGCGACTTGAATGATACGTATACCTACGACCAAATTCGCGAGGTGATTCGCTTTGCTAAAGAGCGCAACATTACGGTGATTCCGGAGTTGGATATGCCCGGCCACAGTGCCTATTTTGAGCGTGCGTTTGGTTTCAAAATGCACACCGAGCAGGGGATGAAGATTGTGGGTGATTTGCTGGATGAGTTCTGCAAGGAAATCCCCAAAGAGCTGTGCCCCATCATTCACTTTGGTGCCGATGAAGTGCGCATTCCCAATGCCGCGCAGTTTGTGGGTTTTGTGACCAAGAAGCTTCAATCTCACGGTCGCACCCCCATGCAATGGGCGAGCCACCGAGATTTGCCGGTGGGTGAGCATTCCCTCGAGCAGCGCTGGGGCGAGGGGGCAGATTTGGTGGCTAAGTCTATTCCCAAAGACCGCATTACGCGCCGCGCTTTTGACTCTACCATGGGCTATGCCAACTTGTTTGACCCCGCTTTGTTGGTGCGCCGCTATTTCTTCATGCGTCCTTGCGGTGTAGAATGTGGTGATTCCCTGCGTTTGGGTCCCATTATTTGTATTTGGCCGGATGGTAAGGTTGACAATAAGGAGTACATTCCCGGTATGTGTGCTATGTGGCCGGGCCTGATGGCTATGGCTGAGCGCGCCTGGAAAGGCGGTGCTGCGGATGGCGACCACCTGCCGCTGGAAATGACAGCTGCAGAAACAACCGCCACCAAAGCATTCTCTCTGTTTGAGAAGAGAATGCAAACCCTGCGCCGTACGATGTACGCAGCAGAGGATTTCCCCGTATGGGCAGAGTCCGGCGTTACTTGGACGGTTGTGGAACCCGTTGCCACCAAGGATGCAGCGCCTGTGCGCGAGAAAGTGCTGCAAGGTAAGGTAGATGGGCTTAAAGCCCGCCGTGCCTTGGGTGCCAACTTGTACTTCCGCACACGCCCCGATACCGGCTATTTGGGTATGTATCCTTCCACCAAGCCCGGCCATACCGTCTGGGCTGTAACGACGATTGATGCTAAACAAGCCGGCCCGCAAAAGTTTATGCTCGGGTTCGATGCCCCCGCTCGCTCCAACCGCCGCTATACCGGCGTGCCCAAGAATGGCGAATGGTCCGGCTGCGGTACCCGCATTTGGTTAAATGGCAAGGAAATTAAAAATCCCCGCACGTATCAGCTTGCCGGGCAGAACAATCATCCCGGTAATGCTTGGAATTTTGAAAAGCCGCTCGACCCCGAAGAAATTTGGTGGGTGCAGGAGCCGATTGAAATTGAGCTTCAGAAGGGCACCAATACTTTCATTATTGAGCAACCCTACGTGGGTGAACATCAATCTTGGGGTGTTTCCCTCATCCCCGTGAAGGAGTAACTTCTTCTCGCGATTTCCTTCATAGCAAAAGCCGCTGCCCCGTTGAAAGGGCAGCGGCTTTTCAGTAAATGACTGCTAGGCAGATTTTACAGGCTGTCGCCAAAGTCCTCGCGGAACTTAGCAGCCAGTTTCTCCTGCCAATCGCTCAGCGGTTGAAGCTTACCGAAGAAGAAGCGAAGCACCTCCGGCTCTTCCACCCACTTCAAGCCACCGATGAGGTGTCGGTTGTCGTACAACCACTTCACGCGGTCGGCGCAATATTTGATTTGGGAAAGCGTGAACACACGGCGCGGGCAGGCCAAACGCACCAACTCCAGCTCGGCATAGTTCTCGGAGCCGTCGGGGTTGCGCTGCTCGGACAAAGAACCGCGCTCCATGCCGCGAATACCACCGGCAATGTACAAAGCCGTGGCCAATGCACCGGCGGGGTACTGCTCGTGCGGAATATTGGGCAAGAACTCGGTGGCGTTGATGTGGGCACCCAAGCCACCGGCGGGCTTCACCATGGGAATGCCGTACTCGGAAAGTTCCTTCACCAAGTATTCAATGAAGATGGGGCCTTGGTTGATGATTTCCTCATCAAGCGTCTCAAGCAGGCCCACGGCCATGGCCTCCATGGCGCGCACCTCCATGCCGCCGTAGGTAAGGAATCCCTCGTACAGCGGAATAAAGGCCTTCATCTTGAGAATCAGAGACTCGTTGTTGGACACAATAGCGCCGCCACGGGCAAAACCAAGCTTGCGGCTGGAGAAGTAAATGAGATCCATCTCATCGGCAATCTTGCGGATGATTTCGGCAATGCTCATGTTCTTAGCGGCCTCCTCGCGGGTCTTGATAAAGTACAGGTTGTCCTGGAGCAGGGAGGCATCCAGCACAGACATGACGCCGTATTCCTTACATACCGCCGCCACTTCCAGCATGTTCTGCATGCTCAGCGGCTGGCCGCCAATCAGGTTGGTGCCGGCCTCAATGCGCACAAAGGGTACGTGCTCCGGGCCCACCTCTTCAATCAAGGCGCGCAGGCGGGCAATATCAAAGTTGCCCTTGAAGGGGTACTCCAAGTTCGGGTCAAGCCCCTCTGCAATAATAAGCTCCTCTACGCGGCCTCCCTTACGGGTAATGTGAGCCTTGGTGGTGGTGAAGTGGAAGTTCATCGGCACCACGTCGCCCTCCTTCACAAAGGTCTCAGCCAAAATGTTTTCGCAAGCGCGGCCCTGGTGGGCGGGCAGGAAGTATTTGGTGCCGAACACCTGCTCGATAACGCGGGAAAGACGGTTGAAGGTTTCGGAACCGGCATAGGAGTCATCAGCCTGCATGGAGGCTGCCACCTGGTTGTCACTCATGGCATTCACGCCGGAATCCGTCAGCATGTCCATGAACACATCGCGGTTTTGCAGAAGGAAGGTGTTGTTGCCGGCTTCTTTCAGCTTGGCTACGCGCTCCTCTACGGTCGGAAGAAACAGCTTTTGCACCACGCGCACTTTGTGCATTTCCAACGGAACCTGGTGCTCCTCTTTGTAAAACTTGACTACTGACATGACAGATGTTGAATTGAGTGTGTGAGTGTTCCGCTACTGCGCCGTTACCATAACAATAGGCCGAGCCGGAACGAGCGCACATTATACCACTTTTGCCCCGCGAGTCAACCTAGAAATCCCACACTTTCAGTCATATTATGACATGCGCTCAAGTCAAAAATCACAAATATTTCTTAATGCGCCCAATGGCCATGCGCAGGTATTTAGATTTACCGGCTTCATTGGCATCAATGTGCGCTTCGGCCTTCTGCAAGGCCTCGAGGGCATGCTGCCTACGCTTCTTCAGCAGCTCTTTGTGGTCTTTGTATTCTGTCTCGGTCATGTCGCCTTCCTCCTCCAGAATGGCTACAATGGCCTTTTCACAATCTTCTGCCAGCTTCGCCATGTCATCTGCCAGCTCATGCAAATCGTCGCCCACGTCAATGGCTTCATCCCACTCCTTGCAATCCAAAAGCAGCTCGGCGGCTTCCTCCGCCAGTGAGCAAAGTTTTTCCGTGAATTCGGATTCCGTGGGCGAGCAAGATACCATACCCAGCCCCAAGGTAGCCACGGCAAAGGCGTTCCATATTTTACGTGCTTTCATGTGTATCGTGGGGTGGTGGGTTAGTGCTTATATTTGGAGAAGACTCCCTGAAAATCTGTAATCGATTGCATCAGCTCGGTTGTGTTTACCTCCTTCAGATTATACTGCACATGGAAAATTCCATCCTGCAACTTGGAGGCCGACTTAGCCAGCTTCAACAAAAGCAATTTTTGCAATTCCTTGCTCTTGCGGCGTGTCATTTGGTCCAGTTCTTCTTGTATGGCCACGCGATCCGTATGGGCTAGTTTGCACACTTCTTCCGCCTCTGTCGTCAGCTTCTTGATTTTTTTTGTGGCTTTATCGATGTCCTCTTGGTTTTCGCAGTCCAGAAGCATCTCCGCCACGTCATCTTGCAAATCGGCAATGGCGTTTGTTGTCTTTTCTGCCTTGCTGCTGCACGCACTCACGCACACACACACCACAGGCGCAGCGGCCAAGGCTATAAAATGGTATGATTTCATGTTGATTGAGAAAATGGTGTAAGGCGGACTCCGCCTCCTGCAGAAACAATGGAGAGAAACTGTTTCCGTATTATCTGTTCGTTTCTTTTAGCAAATTTTTAAACCTTTGTCGAGCTTTTTCCTTGTATGGTGAACTGCTATGTACAAAAGCTTTGTTGCGGTTTACAGTTGATAGCCGGCAAATAGCAAGTTAGGGGGGAAATACTATCGGAGTGTTGGACTTTAGTCCAACATTTATTATCAAACCATACCACCAAAAAGGTGGGACAGAAGTCCCACCCTACGATATAGACAAATTGCTATTTATCGAGTTTTTAGAGATACCCAACTCGTACTTCCCTCCGGCTCTTTGCTTACAAATCTTCCGGGTCTGCTTTCTCCGGCTGGGGAAGGGGCTTTTTGTAGATGGTAATACCAAACAGCTGCCAACAACGATATTGCTTGCGATTCCTGATGGTAAGTACCGGAATCCAGAAGAATTGATACCTGGTTTTGCTCATCTTGCGCCTGCGGAACGGATTGTGGCGAAGCAGGGGATTTTTGATTTCATCGATGGGGAATCCTGAGCCTAATTTGGGTGCCCAGGAGGCTGTGGATAACAGTTCCTTAAATTTGCTCTTATATTCCTTTTTGTCTTTCGGCAGCAGGTTTTTTAACGAGGTATCGTAAAGCTCCGATAATATGCTGCACAGTAAGTCCTTTTTCTTTTCAATAAGCCCGTGTTTCTCAAAAAAGCGGCAAATGAAATCAAACAACCGCGGACGCGTCAGGTGGTTGAGGCTAATTTTTTTACGCGCATCGTGCATGAATGAGCCCGGGCGCTGAACATAATAGTATCCTTTCACCGGGTAAAAACTCATGGTTTTAGAGATGGCTCCCATCATCCAGCACCACGCGTTGTCTTCGAATACTATGCCCTCCGAGAATCGAAGATGATATTGTTCTATAAGCTCTCGCTTAAATAACTTATTCCACACACAAACATTGGTGCCTATAATCAGTTGGTCGTGTGTTTTAAAGTTGCCATACCACCGGAGCTCATAATAGTTCTGAAGGGGCATTTCATTGCCGTCCATATCCACCAATGTTGTTTCAAAACAAGCGATATCCGGCCTCGTGCCCTGCATGCTTGCCACGACGTTTTCATACAAATCCGGGGCAAGGTAATCGTCCGAATCTACCCCGATAACATAGTCACCCGTGGCTACGTCGAGCCCGCTGTTGCGAGCACCGGCAATCCCCTTGTTCTCTTGGTGGATGGCAATAATACGCGGGTCTTTCTGTGCATATTCATCCAAAATCTCCGCCGCATTGTCCGGGGAAGAATCGTTAATGCAAATGATTTCCAAATTCTTATATGTTTGCCCACACACACTATCCAAGCACTTGCGCAAGTACGGTGCCGTGTTATAGATGGGGATAATAACGGAAATTTTAATAGGTTCTGATGAGGTGGTCATGAGTTAATTAAAAGTGTTGTTGTCGTTTTACCAGTGTTGAGTAGGCTACACCGCTGCCGCCGAAAATATCCAATGCACTGCCCACCGTGGCATCCAAATAGCCGCCGGACAATTCCTCTACAAGCTCAAAATCCTGCATGTTGCTAATGCCCCCGGCGTAGGTCATCGGGCAGCCTCTCCAGTCGCCCAATAGCTGAACCAACTCTTGGTCAATGCCATTGCATTTTCCTTCCACATCCGCGGCATGAATCAAAAACTCATCGCATGCTCCGGCTAGGGCATCCAAGGTGTGCGGGGTAATATGCACCTCCGTCAGGGTTTGCCAGCGGTTCATTGCTACCGTCCAGCCTTCTGCCGTGCGGCGGCAGCTTAGATCCAATACCAAGCGCTGCTTCCCTACACGCTCCTGCAGCTCGTGCAACACGTGCTGCTGCAATTGCCCCGCAGCATTAAACAAAGCACTGGTAACAATCACGTGCGAGGCTCCGGCATCCAACCATTCTTGCGCATTGTCCGGCGTAATACCGCCGCCTATTTGCAAGCCACCGGGGTAGGCAGCCAGGGCTGCTTTTGCGGCTTCATCATTACCCGGTCCCAGTTTAATGACGTGCCCGCCCGTTAACCCATCGCGCCGGTACATAGCTGCATAGTAGGCTGCAGAGTGCTGCGCCACAAAGTTGGTGGTAGGCGCTGCGCCTCCATCCGTAAGGCTACTGCCTACGATTTGCTTTACCACTCCGTTATGGAGGTCAATACAGGGGCGGAATTTGCTCATGGTTAGTGGTTATCTTTATTTGTGGAATATTATGCTCCTCATGGCTCGAACCATGCGCTTTAAGTAAAAAACAAGGCTCAAGCCGCTTTTTCCTTGAAGTATGGCGAGCATCAAGCGCTGATTTTTCGCAGAAAGATGCTGTAGATGTTCCTCTCGAATAGGGAACGCCGCCAAGGTGTTGTGCATGGCCGTGGCTGCCTCCTGTTGTCGGCACAACGGTGCCTTAGAGCGAATGCGCTTCATGCTATGAGCCGCAAACGAGACGAGCAAGGCCAGCCTGGTATCGTCCAGTCCCT
Organism: uncultured Akkermansia sp.; assembly: GCA_904501975.1. Classification (GTDB taxonomy): domain Bacteria; phylum Verrucomicrobiota; class Verrucomicrobiia; order Verrucomicrobiales; family Akkermansiaceae; genus Akkermansia. The sequence goes on along the minus strand of CAJGCZ010000007.1, from coordinate 5,221 downwards.
GTTGGCGGTAGGTTTCTCCCAGCTTGCGGGTTCCTTCTATCATGTCCATAACCAACTCGCTTACTCGTTTGCTGGCAGAACCGGGGGTGTTATGGTAGATGTAGCCGCAGGTATCGGCCTGCGCATAACGGGGCAGCTGCGGAAGCGCGGCGTAATGAAAGACGGTATCTTCCCCGTATCGTATGTTTTGCGGAAATCTGACACCTCCGTCCATCAGCGGAGCGCGCCGATACAAATGCCCCCAAACAGCCTGGTTTTTCGATTGTAAAAATTGTTGAGATGTAGGCTCAGCGACAAGCCCGGTGCTCACCCGTACCTCCGCCTTGATGGAGCAGTCAGTGAAGCCCGAGCATACGCAGTCTGCCTCGTATTGCAGGGCAACGTCGTGAAGGATGCGTATGTAGGTATTATTCACTTCATCATCTCCATCCACAAAAAGAATATAATCTCCTTGTGCCAATTGCAGTGCTGTATTGCGTGCTGCGGATACGCCTTGGTTTTCCTGATGCACAACTTTTACCCTTGCATCCTTCTCCTGCCATGAATTCAGATAGGCGGCACTCTCATCTGTAGAGCCGTCATTGATACACAGCACCTCCAGCTCGGTATGCGTACTGTGCAATACATTACTGATACAGCGGTCTATGGTGGTAGCTGCATTGTATACCGGGATAATGACACTGATAATAGCCATCGTTGTAATTAAGAGGGGATAATATAGAGCTTGCCCTATGATGTATCCATTTTATACTATAATGCGTCGGCTGTCGAGACTTTTGCTCGAGGGATTGCTTAAATTTCCTGTTCATCATTGCCCCAAATTTGGGCAACGCTCAGGCATTCTTATACCATGGTTGCGGAATGCAAACGCTCGTATATTGTTCCATAGGAATGACTAACAGAGGTGTTGCGACTCTTGCCTCCCCTTATCCATAGCCAACACCTATTTTGATTTGTTGGAGCATATTGTCACTTCCATTAAAAGCTGGAACACCCCCAAGGTTCAACCCTAAAAAATCTGATTCTATACTACGATTCTCTACAAGGACACAGGTTAAATGCTTACAAAGATAAGAAATGCAAGGAGAAACTAGTATCTTTCCCCGCCTATTGGTGAAGCAGAATCCGGCACAGCGATTCTTCGTGCGACGTTTTACATCCAAATGTTATCCATCGCTTGAGTCTCAGTGTATGATATTTGCACAACCACTTAATACGCATGCGGCGCTTTTCTGCTGCTGTCATTGCTGACACCAAGTCAGTCATCAGGTCACGCCATTGTTCAGGCGGTGCTATTTGTTCGCGCAGGCAGCGCCTTACGAGCTTGTACAAGCTTATTACAGCCTCAACAGCGAAGCTTTTTTCTGTACTGCAGCGGTGTGAGATTGAGTCCCTATGGTTAAGCATCATTGAGATTAGTTCAGTATTACTTCGCGCCGACGCTGATGCGCCACCAATATAATATCGGCATGTCACGGCATCGGAGACAGCAGCTCGTGCCCCGCTCTCATATATTCGGGCAAATAAATCCGCATCAGCCACCAAAGAATACTTTTCAGCATCAAATCCTCCTAATTGTCGCAGCATATCAACCCTGCAATACGCAGCTTGGTGGCAACAGCACATATGCAGCAGTGCTTTTCTCATGTCTGCCTTTTGGATATCCTGCTGCCTTCCTGTTTCATCGACCAATAATGCAGAGGATAATACATAATCAGCCTCTCCGTCTAAAATTGGTTTACACACATTCAATACGCCATCGGGGCAAATCTGATCATCCGCGTTGATAAAGACTATCACCTCACCGTGAGCAAGGTTGATAGCTTTATTCATTGCATCATACAAGCCTTTATCAGGTTCACTCAGCAATCTTGTTATGCGCCCGTTTCTCAACTCCTCTTGTAAAAATGTGACACTACCATCTGTTGATGCTCCATCTACAACCAGATGCTCCACTCTCAATCCTGGTATCTGATACACAGGCTGAACGGATTCAATGCAGGCAGGTAAATAAGCCATCGCATTGCGACATACGGTTGCAATTGTTAAATGCACAGATTTATTATTCATAATAATTTAAAATCTACCGATTACCCTCAGAACCGCACTCTATGTATGTTTATCTGCTTAAGGTCGATATGGTACGGCAGTTAATCTTTCTTTGTTCTCGCGTAAGGCTGGGTATGAATCCAAACAGCAAGTATTCTCGTTTACCATCTTTTTTCTTTTTGATCTTATACAGTCGAATAAAGCCGAACATGTAACAATCTTCTCTATGTGTCTTCTTCACATAGCGAATGATAGGCACTATGCCAAAAAGGCGTATATAGGTTGTCTCTATGACTGGCTCAGATGGATAACCAGCTTCATGTGGCAAGTTTGTATCTCCGTATGGAGACATGTTGTGATACTTCTGCCAGACGTCTGCATAATGCATCAGCTTATTCTTCCAAGGCTTGAAAACACAGAAATGCATCACGCAACTCTCATCTTCCAACTCTGTGTAATTGCCGTAATGGGTACCATAGTAATCGTTAATCGCAGAAATACTGTAATTGAAATATTTAAAAAGGGATATGGATGTATTCCACTTCACCGGCAACTTCAACCACCGACCGTTACACACAACGTTATACGGGTCTTGCTCTGGTAATGTCCAAGTGGATGGAGCAGCAAGCTTAGTCTCCACCACTTTTTGTCCGATATGTTCCTTCCTCATTATATCCAGATTTAATAGCAACACACCAGAGTTGAAATAATCTGGCGTTCCCACAAGTTCGTGTAACTTATCCCCCACCACACCGACCATATCACTGCAAGCAGCCAGAATATTGTCACCCAAATCCGTCTCCCATAACTCCGATAAGTCTTTTTTCACCAGAATGTCTCCGTCCAGCAATAGAACCTTATTCAATTCAGGTAAAATATCAGCTAGGTCGCACTTAATCATCACAGAAGTCGAAAATTCGCTCGCTATGGGGATTCCCGCATATTTGCTGCCATCGCACTCGATTATGACGATTTGAAAATCACTGCTGGATAGTTCTAAAAATTTTTGTTTTTCATAGATGGTCAATCCATTACTTATCAAACTAATGTGATATTGACTATCTGCCGATTTATTTAATTTTGCGGATGTCAGCATGACTGTCGTCGGCACTGCATATCCCGAGTCACAAATAGCGCATAACTGTATTCTTTCCCTCATATTCGTTTTCTGTCTTTTTATATGATTTGTCGACCTGCTAGAGTCTATTTCATCAAAAAACTCCTCTATACAACAATTTTAGCAAGCTTCCTCTAAAAAACAAGAAAAATAGTCGTGCCGTCATAAAATGCCGTCATAAAATTAGAGCATATTCTGAAGTTCTTCGAACTCCACAAATCTGCTTGCTATTTTCCTATAATTTTGCTAGATTCAATCCGTGAACAATCTTTTCTATCATTTCCTTTCTGCTGCCGTATGGGGCGGCTCTGTGCTGGCTGCTGCTGAATCCACCCCGGATTTGGGCAACATTATGTTCGTTGGCGATTCCATTACACACGGCTTCGGTACCCCTTCTTACCGCTGGCCCTTGCATAAAATATTCGTTGATAACGGCGTGCAGTTTGTTGCCGTGGGTGTGACGCAGGGAAACCAAAACCCGCGCTTTTGCGTGCAGCCCGGCACCCCATACGCCGGTGTGCCCTTTAACAACCGCCACTCTGCCATGAGCAGTGAGCGTGCGTATGAAATTGCCGGCCGTATCAATCAATCCGGCCGCTTGGGGAATTCCAACATGTTCGATTGGTTGGGGCTTGATTCCGAATACTCCGGCGAGTTCAAGCTGGATATGCCCGCCCAAACCCCGGATACCGTGGTGATGATGATTGGCACTAACGATACCTTTGGCGATTACGGCAACAAGGGCGGCATTGGCGCCGGCACCAATATGCAGCAAGCTCAAGCTGCCCTCATCGGCACGGCTGATGCCGCCGGTACATGGAGCGGCACGGGCGATTTGGATGTGATTGCGGATGCCTTGCGCCGTGTTAACCCTGCCGTGCGCATCGTTATCCTTACCATTCCCACTTGGCACGATGCCCGCCACAATAACAACACCGCCGCAGATTTTGCTGCACTCCATGCCTACAACAAAGCCCTTACCCAATGGGCCGCTGCCAAAAAGATTGAGGTGGTGGATGTAAACCGCGTGCTCGTTAATCCCGCTCGCGAGGACAAACCCGGCGTGGCCGAGGTGCAGTTCTTCCACAACCGCGACCGCTTGCACCCCACCGTGCAGGGAGATTTGCTGATTGCTGCCGAGGTGGCAAAAGCCCTTGGTTGCCCGGGGCGCACAGTGGGCTTGCCCCGTAAGTCTGCCACAGAGTTCGCCCCCATGCGCTTTAGGGGAGGGGTATTTAAGAGCACCAATGCCATGCCGCTGCCCGAGCGCGGTGCCGCCACCTTTACCGGTGCCCTCCGTTGCCGTGTGGGCGATGGTCCCGACCAAGGCTGGAACCCCGAGCCCGCCCTGCGCGTTACCCTCGGTAATGGCGAGAACACCGGTGTGCTGCACGTTACGGAATCTTCCATCCTTTGGGGCGAAAAGAAAGACAAGGTGCTTTACTCGGCCGATATGTCTGCCTTGGCGGAGGAAATCCGCGTGGCGTATGTGGCCGGCAATGCAGAGGAAGGGCGCACCCCCGGCTTTTATGTGTGGCTGGGCCAAGACCTGATTGGCGAGGCGCTTCCCGGTATGGATTCCGCTGCCAACGGCCACGTCCCCGGTCTCATCCTGGCTCCACTCAATGGCATCCCGGTAGAGCTACCTGCTGCCTCCGTCAGTGCAGGGGCCTATGCTCCCGCTTTGTAATAAAAATAACCCTCCCCGGGGTAGCACCTTTCGTAAAGCTCCCCGGGGATTATTGTTGATAAATGGTAGTTTGTCGGCCCTCCGTACTACGCACCGCAGGTGCGTTCTTCACTACAGCGCAAGCTGTTCTTCACCATCTGCCGCAGGCAGATTCTTCACCATGCCCAACGGGCATTCTTCACCACGGCGTAAGCCGTTCTCATCCCTCCCCAATACCGCGAGCCCAGCGAGCCGAATTTGAGAGTCCGGAGGACGACAGACAAATAGCCGGGGGTGGTTCATCGAGGCGTAGCCGAAGATGAGAACCCCCGGTAACGCATGAAAATGATATGGAGCCCTGTAGCGCCTGAGGCGCAGCCGAAGAC